>NZ_AP027365.1:3937655-4275310 GCF_030295995.1 Thalassotalea hakodatensis
ACACAAATTGCATGATAACTAATTGTTAAAGAACTATTCTTGCGAATAAATTGATAAATCTCATTCGTTTATCAATGAGCTCTGAGGTTGTTGCCGTGTGGCTTTACCCTTGAGAGCGGATGCGCATTCTACGCACCTCAGTTTTGATGTCAACACTTTTTATTTAAAAGTTTAAATAAATTTGTTGTTGTTTGATTTTGCTTTTTATAAAAGTAAAACCTACTTCAAAACCGCTTCTTGGCTTGTCCCCGAGAAGTGGAGCGCATTGTAGAGAACTTCAGAAATGGATCAAGTACTTTTTTCATTATTTTGTTTGTTCGAACAAATATTGAACTTAATGCTGTATATGTGAACTAAACTATGGCATAAGTAGTAAGTTTCGCGGAATTTAAACGCTGTGATTCACATTTAATCTATCAAAACGTTAAAAATAATAATAAGAAACGTTACGTTTCTAATGAGTACAATCTATGAATAAAGTAATAGCATTATTACTTTGTTGTTTATCTATGATTGCTGATGCCAAGGATTTTGCAAAAGAAAAACAGGAACGTTTAATTGGCAGTTTACTTAAACAACAAGTAAAGCAACAAATATCAATTGAAAACAGTGTTCAGTCACTATTAACCCGATATCCAGAAAAAGTGGATTTAGTCGTAACAACTGCGATTAAGTTATATCCCAATGATTATAAAAGTATTATGAAGGGGGCAATGGAAGCTGAGCCTGTTTTATCTTGTAGTGTACTAGAAGCTATGATGGCGTCTAATGTTGCTACAACTGAACAATTGCTAGCACAAGCTATCACTCTAGAACCAGCATATACTCATGAATTAATGGTTACCGCTGCTAAGGTACAGCCAGATAACTTTGATAATATTTTACGTGTAACGCTAAAAACAGAACCATTATTATCTGATAGCATCGTCGATAAAACCATGGAAGCATATCCAGAAAAGTTATTTTCGATTTTACTCAGTGCCATTCGTGAATTACCTGATGATATCTCAAGCTTTATGAAAGCGGCATTTAATCTGTCAACTTCGACAACTGAACAACCAGCAGCTAATACATTCACCTTAAAAGAACAAAAACACTTAGAAGATGTATTTAATGCAGCAATGTCAGCAGGCATGACAAAAAAAGATGCGATGAGTGTTGCGCTAAGCAGTGGTATAAATCAGGACACATTGGATAAGCTTAATTTGGAAAACTGAACCGTGCTATTAAGCTCAATAACTAACATAAAAAAGGAGCTTTACGCTCCTTTTTTATTAACTTTATCTTTCTCGTGTAATAGCGCGATGAACAATATCCGTTCTAAACTCTACACCTTGACAAGTAATTTGGTGTAGTAGTTCATACGCCGCTTTTTGTGCAGACGTTACACTTTCTCCAAGCGCAGTAGCACATAACACTCTGCCACCAGCAGTAACAACATGGCCATCTTTCAATGCCGTACCTGCATGGAAAGTCTTACGATCTTCAGCTCTGTTTGTATCCAAGTCAGAAATAACATCACCTTTTGGATATGTTCCTGGATAACCCGCTGAAGCGAGTACAACACCTACCGCTGCACGGGGACAAGAGCTAATCTCTTGTGTATCAAGCTTACCGTTTTCACACCAATTATTTTAAATTTGTATAAAGCATTTCTTTAATAGTTAGCCTATCTTCTGGGTTATCAATCCATTTTAATGCATCATAAAGGTGGTAGTTTTGTTGCGATTCTCTCTGCAATTTATCATTTAATTTACTCAGTAACACATAGGGTTCAAGCAAGTAAGGAGCCTTTTTTATCGCTTTTAGATATAGCCGTTTACTTAGTTCATATCTTTCATTGGCTTCGGCCTCCTTTGCTTCCGCGATAAGCAAAAAGGGGTTAGGATCATTGGCACTAATATAACGCTGTTGTAACACCTTATATTCACGCCATCTATGTTGTTGTTTTAGAAGGATACTATAATTTTTAAGTGCAATATAGTTGGTATTATCAAAAGTTATCACTGCACGATAAATGTTTTCTGCCTGTTTTTTAAAGCCCATCTTATTAGAGATGACTGCCAATATATTTAAACCGCTTAAGCTTTTTGGCTCTACTTGATAACCTTTATACGCATAGTTGTAAGCCACTTCTACTTCTCCTAGTTGTAAGGCTTCAGATGCAGCATTTTGATAATAAAGTGATAAGAAATCATTATATCCTATATATAGGCCGTTAAAAGCCTCTCTCGTCGCAAAATAGTCAACGACAATAGCATCGCGAAAACCAATGAGAGGCGGCGGTGATACTGATTCACCTTCTTCAGTATCTTTGGCACTTTCAAATAAAAGTGTTTTTACATGACGGGCGGAAGTTATAATCCCTCCAGCATCATCATATACCGGATTAGATAGCATCAAACGAAAGCTAAAATCTACATTTGCCAATTTTGCCAAGGCTGTTGTAAGTATGCCTAGGCTCATACAATTTCCTTTTCTTAAAGCATATGTTTTTTCAGCTGAATAGGTGAATAAATCATAGTCAAAACGTGGTAACTCTTCCTCCAAATATTTTTTAATTGCTTCGTTGCTGCCAATTTCATTTGCTTTATAACGAGCTAGATATGTTAAAAAGTGATCCTCTTGACTTTTCGACAGTGAAAAAATGTTAGACTCCGATAGAGGCAAGTTTGGAAGTGACTTATCGTTATCTGGAGGGAGAAGATCAACTGACACTACCTTATTTATTTTTATTGCTTTTTGTGAACAACCAGAAATGGAAAAGAGTAAGCTTGATAAAAGTGAAATGATACAAAGCTTAAATAAACAACTCAAATATGAGTTTCTCATCAAATCAAAGTTTAAATCCATTTACAACCACCTTATCGTAGATTAAAGGGAGTAATCACTCCCTTTACCTTTTTACCAATATTAGTATTCTCGTGCAATAGCGCGATGAGCAATATCCGTTCTAAACTCTACACCTTGCCAAGTAATTTGGTGTAGTAGTTCATATGCAGCTTTTTGTGCAGACGTTACATTTTCTCCAAGCGCAGTAGCACATAACACTCTGCCACCAGCAGTAACAACATGGCCATCTTTCAATGCCGTACCTGCATGGAAAGTCTTACGATCTTCAGCTCTGTTTGTATCCAAGCCAGAAATAACATCACCTTTTGGATATGTTCCTGGATAACCCGCTGAAGCGAGTACAACACCTACCGCTGCACGAGGGTCAAAACTAATGTCTTGAGTGTCAAGCTTACCATCACAAGCAGCTAAACATAAATCGACAAGGTTGGACTGTAAACGCATCATTATAGGTTGAGTTTCAGGATCGCCAAAACGACAATTATATTCAATCACTTTAGGGGTGCCGTCTTCAGCAATCATTAAACCTGCATATAAAAAGCCAGTGTAAGGGGCATCTTCCTTCGCCATGCCCTTAACTGTCGGTATAATAACTTCTTCCATTGCTCGTTTATGTATTTCTGGTGTTACAACGGGTGCAGGTGAATAAGCTCCCATGCCTCCAGTATTAGGCCCTTTATCGCCATCGTATGCACGCTTATGATCTTGGCTTGTAGCAAAAGGTAAAATATTTTTTCCATCAACCATCACGATGAAGCTTGCTTCTTCACCGGCTAAAAATTCTTCGATAACCACACGGTGGCCAGCGTCACCGAACGCATTACCAGCGAGCATATCTTTAATCGCGTCTTCTGCCTCTTCAAGTGTCATCGCAACAATCACACCTTTACCTGCTGCTAAGCCATCAGCCTTAACAACAATAGGTGCACCCTGTTCACGTACGTATGCTAATGCCGGTTCAATTTCGGTAAAGTTAGCGTAACTCCCTGTTGGGATATTATGACGAGCAAGAAAATCTTTTGTGAACGCTTTTGAGCCTTCCAGTTGAGCAGCTTTGGCGCTTGGGCCAAAAATAGCTAACCCTGCTTGTTGAAAGACATCAACAATACCGTCGACCAATGGTTGCTCTGGGCCAACAATAGTTAAACTGACGTTATTGGTTTTAGCAAAACTAACTAGGGCATCGATGTTTCCCACCGAAATATCGATATTTTCTAATTTAGGTTCGATTGCTGTGCCCGCGTTACCTGGTGCAACAAATACCCTTTCAACTTGATTTGCTTGAGCGGCTTTCCATGCTAATGCATGCTCACGTCCACCACTGCCAATAACTAATACATTCATTGATAAATTTCCTAAAATGGTTAAAAAGAAAGAGCGACAAGTCACTCTT
Organism: Thalassotalea hakodatensis; assembly: GCF_030295995.1. Taxonomy (NCBI): domain Bacteria; kingdom Pseudomonadati; phylum Pseudomonadota; class Gammaproteobacteria; order Alteromonadales; family Colwelliaceae; genus Thalassotalea; species Thalassotalea hakodatensis. Next base: position 3,941,902 of record NZ_AP027365.1, read on the forward strand.
TCTGATTACTAAAAGTGTGCAATTAAGGCTTTACAAATTTAAGTGTCATACGATCACTTTCACCTATTGCTAAATATTTTTCTTTGTCTTCTTCACCTAATCGTAGTGATGGCGGTAATGTCCATACACCTTTAGGGTGATCTGCGGTATCTTTCTCATTCGCGTTTATTTCACTTTTTTCAGCTAATGTAAAACCCGCTTCGTTTGCTAATTTTACTGTCAATTGTTCAGGAAAATAGCCGCTTCGCTTATCTTCTGGCCATGACTGAGTATCTGGCATTCTATGCTCTACCACTCCTAACACACCGCCTGATTTTAACGCGGTAAATGCATCTTTGAATATTTGCGCAACACCTTCTTCACCCCAGTTATGTAGGTTACGGAAAGTTAACACTAAGTCGGCCGTTCCTGCTGGCGCTAGCTCACTTGGTTGTTTTGGTGTGAAATTAGTCAGCTTCACTTTACTAAAAACTTCATTACCTGATAATTTTTTTTCTAAGCTACGACGAGATTTACTGTAATAATCATCACCGCCTGTATCTGGGTAATGTGCACCGTAAAGTGTACCCTTTTCTTTTAGCGCTGGTGCTAATATCTCTGTATACCAACCACCGCCTGGCGCAATTTCCACCACAGTCATGTTTGGTTCAAAACCAAAGAAGTTCAGTGTTTCAATCGGGTTACGGTACTCATCACGCGCTTTGTTTTTATCGCTTCGGTGTTTCGCCATTACCGCACGTTCAAGTGCTGAAGCTTCTTTTGCTTTCATTAACATCAACTCAGCAGATGTTTCTTCTGCGATAGCAGTTGTGCCACCAAAAAGCGTTGCTGAACCTATTACAGCACTGATTAATTTATTTCTTAATGCTTTCATATTTTTCTTCCTTTGAATGACCTGTTGTAGTTATATCAAAATATAAGAACAAAATATGCGAAAACAATATTCAAAACCGATAAAAAAATTAAAAAAAAGCGCGAAAACAAGTTTCAACGCTTTTTAAACTTAAATTCGACTAAAGCTCACACGCTCTACTCTTAATGGCGGAAATGACGCATACCAGTAAAGACCATCGCAATACCATGCTCATCTGCCGCAGCAATAACTTCTTCGTCACGCATAGAACCACCAGGCTGAATGACTGCAGTAATACCAGCTTCTGCAGCTGCATCTAAACCATCACGAAAAGGGAAAAATGCATCAGATGCCATCACAGAGCCTTTCACTTCTAAGTTTTCATCTGCGGCTTTAATACCAGCAACTTTCGCAGAATACACTCGACTCATTTGACCCGCACCAACACCGATTGTCATACTATTTTTGACATAAACAATAGCGTTTGATTTAACAAATTTGGCAACTTTCCAACAAAATTTAAGGTCTCGCATCTCATCTTCTGTCGGTTGACGCTTTGTCACTACTTTAAGATCTTCATCACTTACACGACCTTGATCACGATCTTGCAGTAACAAACCACCATTTACGCGTTTGTAATCAAGGCCATTAGTTTGGCTATTCCATTGGCCACACTCAAGCAGTCGCACATTAGGTTTCGCGGCAACAATTTGTGCTGCAGCTTCTGAGATAGAAGGCGCGATAATAACTTCTACAAACTGACGAGAAACGATAGCTTCCGCAGTGTCTGCGTCTAGCTCACGGTTAAAAGCAATAATACCACCGAATGCAGAAGTTGGATCTGTTTTAAACGCCAAATCATATGCCGTTAAAATATTATCACCAATAGCAACACCACAAGGGTTTGCATGCTTTACGATTACGCAAGCGGGTTCTTCAAACTCTTTAACACATTCTAGTGCAGCATCGGTATCAGCAATGTTATTGTACGAAAGCGCCTTACCTTGTATTTGTGTAGCCGTTGATACCGACGCTTCTTCAGGATTTGCTTCAACATAAAAAGCAGCATCTTGGTGTGAGTTTTCACCATAGCGTAGATCTTGCTTTTTAATGAATTGACTATTAAAAGTGCGTGGGAATTTGTTTTTCTCTTCGAAATTTACTTCTTGGTTTTCTGCACCATGTGCAGATAACATTTGACCAAAATAATTCGCAATCATGCCATCATACGATGCTGTATGCTCATAAGCTGCAATAGCAAGATCAAAACGTGTTTTGTAAGCTAATGAACCATTGTTTACGTCCATTTCAGCTAGCACACGGTCATAATCACTAGCATTAACAATAATCGTTACATCTTTATGGTTTTTTGCTGCAGCACGCACCATTGTAGGACCACCAATATCGATGTTTTCAATAGCATCTTCTAACGAACAATTTTCTTTAGCAACAGTCTTTGCAAATGGGTACAAATTAACCACGACCATGTCAATTGCAGCGATATTATTATCAGCCATCACGGTTTCATCCGTACCACGACGAGCTAAGATACCACCGTGAATCTTTGGATGAAGTGTTTTTACTCGTCCGTCCATTATTTCTGGGTGGCCGGTGTGATCAGACACTTCTGTCACCTTAATACCATTATCTGCTAACAATTTCGCAGTACCGCCAGTTGAAAGAATATCAACACCTTTTTGCGCTAAACTACGGGCAAAATCGACAATACCGGTTTTATCAGACACACTTAATAGTGCACGTTTAATTGGGCGTGGGGTATCCATTGTTGTTTCTGTTACCTTAATGTAAATATTGTTTTGTCTGGCCTTTGACACATGTCCTTGGCGATTCATCCATCTTGTTTTCATCAATGAAAGTTTTCGTTAACGTAAACATTGTTCATTGGCTATAAGTAAAAAAGCACCCTAGGGTGCTTTTTTGTTGCAGGCTAGCCTGCATGTTCTTAGTTCATACCGTACTTTTTCAATTTCTTACGTAAAGTACCACGGTTTATGCCAAGTAAATTAGCAGCACGTGTTTGGTTTCCGCGTGTATACTTCATCACTTCCTCCAGCATAGGTGCTTCAATTTCTGACAGTACCAATTCGTACATATCATCAACGTCATTGCCGTTTAATTGAGATAAGTAGTTGCTGATAGCAATTTTAGCTTGTGTACGTAATGGAGAAGCTTCAGCTTGTGTTTGTACGTTACCGGTAACAAACGGAGATGAAATATTTTGTTCAAACATATAGTTCAGACTCTTAAGTTAATTTAAATGATCAAAATACTTATTCAACGCATCGAGTTGCTCTTCGCAACTTTCTAATACATTAAATATAGAACGAAACTGTTTTCCTTGGTGTAACCTTTGTGTATACCAAGAGGTGTGTTTCCGAGCAAATCGAACGCCCATAAACTCACCATAAAACGTGTGTAAATCCTTTACATGCTCAATCACAATTGAGCGAATTTCTGCTATTGAAGGTGGTGCTAAATGTTGACCAGTTTCAAGAAAGTGATTCACTTCTCTAAAGATCCACGGTCGACCTTGAGCTCCTCTGCCAATCATTATGGCGTCAGCACCTGTATAAGTAAGCACTTGCGCTGCATTTTCTGCATCGATAATGTCTCCATTAGCGACAACAGGTATGCTTACCGATTCTTTAACAGATTTAATGGTGTCGTATTCGGCATCGCCTTTATAGAAGTCATTGCGTGTACGGCCATGAACAACTAAAGATTGAATACCATTATGCTCAGCGATTTTTGCAATTTCGACAGCATTTCTACTATTTTCACACCAACCGGTGCGAATTTTTAACGTGACAGGTACAGACACAGCATTAACAACAGATTTTACAATCTGTTCCACTAATGCAGGTTCTTTCAGCAACGCTGAACCGGCCAATTTTTTATTCACTTTCTTTGCTGGACACCCCATGTTGATATCGATGATCTGAGCACCGTTATCAACATTGACTTTCGCAGCAAAAGCTAACTCTTCAGGTTCAGAACCTGCGATTTGAACAGAGCGAATACCTGAATCAGCAGAATGAATCAAACGTCGTTTTGACTTTTCGGTATTCCAAACTTTTGGGTTGGCAGACACCATTTCTGATACTGCTAACCCAGCCCCCATTCGACAGCATATCTGACGCATTGGTTGATCAGTAATACCGGCCATAGGGGCAAGCATAGTTTGACTATTTAATCGATAAGAACCAATATTCACGTTGCTGTTTTTTTGAGCTACCTTTCAAAAGGGCGCTAAGTTTACGCGTTTTTAGTAAGATTGAAAAGCATATAAATTGAACAAATGTGAGTTTTTTTCAATCTTTTTATATTGACTTTTGGCAAAACAATATTGCAGATGATTTTGATTTAAAATGTATAACGATACTGTTCAAATTTTAACTCAATTATTACAAAATGTTAGCGGCTAGTTCCCGATAGTCTTACCCACTCTTCTTGCACAGCAATTGGATCCATTTCGCACCATTGACTATAAATTTCTTGTAATGATTTTGCTTGCGCTTCTAAAACGCCTGATAATGCAAGCTTGCTACTGCTCGCTAAAAACGCGGTAATGGTTGGTGCTAGCTCACGTAAAGGGCCGGCTAAAATATTAGCAACAACAATGTCAGCCTTAAGTGTCGGCTGGTCTTGAGGAAGATATAATGAGAGTCTATTTTCGACACCGTTTCTCTTCGCATTTTCTTTACTTGCTTGTAGTGCTTGTGGATCGATATCGATCCCGATAACTTCTTTTGCTCCTAGTTTTAATGCCGCTAAAGACAAAATACCTGAACCACAGCCGAAATCGACAACAGTTTTACCCGTCAAATCAAGGCTATCTAACCACGTTAAACACAATGCAGTTGTTGGATGTGTTCCTGTCCCAAAAGCTAGGCCAGGATCTAACATAACATTGACGGCATCTGGCTCTGGTACTTCTCGCCAACTTGGGCAAATCCAAAGTTTTTCACCAAACTTCATGGGATGGAAATTATCCATCCACTCTCTTTCCCAGTCTTTGTCTTCAAGTTGCTCAAGTTTAAACTTCATATTCTTCTTATCAGGGTGAATGCCTTGTAAATAATTGACTACAGCATCCATGTCATGGGAAGCGTCATAAAGCCCCATCACAACCGTATTTGCCCAATAAAGCACTTCGTCACCAGGAAGGGGTTCATATATAGGTGTATCTTTTGCATCTATAAAAGTAACGGCTTGAGCACCGCAAGCCATTAGCCAATCGCTGTACTTCTCTGCCGTTTCTTCATTGGCACTTAATCTAAGTTGTATCCAAGGCATACTTATTCTCTTTATCTTAATTTGTCGATATTTTAACATTATTGAGAAGAAAAACTGATTGCTATTTGTTCACTTGAGAGTCAATAATACTCATAGAATATCATGATAAGGTTATAGTGATGTGTGCAAAATATTAATCAAATGCTTATTTATCGCAACATGCTTGATTAGCACCATGTCATCAGCAAATAAAATAACCTTTGTAACTGAAGATTTACCGCCGTTGCAGATAGAAAACCCTCACACGGCACATTCAGGCGCTATGGTTCAACTAGTTAATGAGTTGATAAAAGAGCTCAAGTTAGATGCCGACATTGTCTTTATGCCTTGGGCGCGTGCTTATAATATTGCCCAAAATACTGAAAACATATTTATTTTTTCTATGTTGCGCAGTAATGATCGAGAATCACTTTTTCAATGGGTTGGAAAAATATATACCATACGCGCACATCTTGCTTCGTTAGCAAAAAAAGAGATAACGATTAACTCAATCGAAGATGCCAAACCATACAAAGTAGGCGTAATCCGCAATGCACTTGCACAAAGTTATTTACAACAACTTGGCTTTAAAGATAACAAAAATATTTATGCTAACCCTTCCTATAAAGCGCTATGGAGCAATTTATTGAATGGCAATACAGACTTGGTCTTTACCAATAATATTATTTGGGGGCCACAAGTCGCGGAGGCGGGTATTGACCCTAAAGACATAAAACTTATTTTTGAAATTAAAGACTATGCCTCAGATATGTATTTAGCCTCAAGTAAAACGACAGATCCTATACTGGTTAAAAAAGTGACGTTAGCATTAGAAAAAATTAAAGCTGACGGACGTTATGATAAAATTATTAAACAATGGCAATTATTCTAAAGACCAATGAAATATTTTCCTATCTTTCTAACCGCAGATCGAATTAATGCATTAATAATAGGCGGCGGTGACGTTGCAGCGCGAAAAATTGAATTGCTGCTAAAAGCTAATTGTAAGATTACCGTGATGAGTGAAGATTGCAACATGGCTGTAGAGCGTTTAATTAACACCGCATCACTTACCTATCTAGCGCATCAATATCAAGCAGATACTCTTGAGCAATACAATTTAGTGATTGCTGCGACTGATAATGAAACGGTTAATCAACAGGTTGCAGAGCGCGCTCATCAGCTTGATATTCTCGTCAATGTTGTTGATCAGCCCGCACTGTGTAGTTGGATAACGCCAAGTATTATTGATAGAGATCCGATGCTTATTGCCTTATCGAGCTCAGGTTCAGCCCCAATTCTTTTACGTATGTTGCGTGAACAAATTGAAAAAACGCTGCCTGATGGTTACGGTAAACTTGCTGAGTTTAGTTATAAATTTAGAGATCACGTTAAAGCCCGTATTAAAGGTGTGAGAAACCGCCGTGCATTCTGGGAAGATATATTACGCGGGCGTATCGGACAACGAGTACTCGATGGTGATATCGAACAAGCTGAAAAACAACTTATTCAACAACTTAAGCGGGAAATTTCTTTGCCAGAAGGGGAAATTATTTTCATCCATACCTTGCTAGGTAATCCTGATAATTTAACGTTGGCCGCTCACAGAGAAATGCAGTTTGCCGATGCAGTATTTTATGATGAACAAGTAAACCCAGCCTTTATTGAGTATATTCGAAGAGACGCAGATAAGTACCCTCAACAAATCAACGCTGATGTATTAATAAATGCACAACATGCATTAGAGCTTGCAGAAGAAGGACAGAAAATCATTTATTTGTTAGCCGGTCATCAAACGATACCACATAATTCAGCACTATCGCTCAGCCAAGTAACAGTAAAAGAGCTTGTGTGTGGCACTTAACGTTTAGCACGAGCATGAACAACCACTAAAAAAAGCCCCACTCTCACGAGCGGGGCTAACAATACGTTTACGCAGTAAGAGCAATTCTACGCACGTACTCCCGGAAAGAAGTACCCATGCAGGTACATCAACCATTAAAGACTCAAAACACATAAGTAAGGGCAAATATTTGCTTTGACTTTAATGTAAACACTTGCTGTTAATACCTTTACTCTGGCTATATGAGTAAAAATACTTAAGGGTTAACATCAAGTTGTTTGTATACTAGCAATGCATTCCCTCACAGTCAATACAAATGAGAATTATTTTTATTAACTTTTGTTTTTATATTTTTTTGATAAACTTTATTCCTTATCATCACAAAAACTTGTACAAAAGGTGAACAATAAATTCCAAATAAATTTGAATGTTGAGCATATTTTCCGCCAATACCAATGGATAAATTTTTAACCGTTGATGCTTTAACCAATGTTCCTGCCAACCTGTCCCATACAGCCAAAGCAGAACCCAAATTAACGTCAAACCACATTGGATTGTCGCTATGGTGCACTTGATGCTGAGCAGGACTAATTAACCAATTCTCGAACTTATCACCCCATGATAACCATATATGGCTATGACGTAAGTTAGAGCCCATGAAATTAAATGCAAAGACAAATAAATTGGCGCCTACAATATCAACCATCTTTAACGTAGGACCAAATAAGTAATAACAAAAGCCTACAACAAACCCTTGAGTAAGTGCCATACGACATGCGTATAAGTAACTTTCAACGGGATGTGACCGATAAATAGTCATCGGCGTTAACACTTTCGCCGAGTGATGTACCTTATGAAACTCCCATAAAAACGGGATCTTATGCAATGCCAAATGCAATAAGAATCGCGTTAAATCATCAAAAATAAAGAGTAAAAAGGTAAAAGTAAACATAATAGTGGATGCTGACCAAGTTAAATGCTCAATCGTACCAAATATCCGTTCAATCGCGTCAGATACGCCTAATGCAATGGGCGCCATTGTTAAAACAATGAAAGGAAAAAAGGCAGCTTTTAACAGATTATTTATCAAGAATAAGTAATAGTCATGGCGTGCGGAGCTTGAAAAATAAATATTTCTAGGAAAAACATACTTCAAAAAACCAATCACAGAGCGTTGTGAAGTACTTTTTGCCGCTCCCCATATGAAGGCAGGAACAGCAAGCATCAAAGAAGAAAGCAAATATCCCCAGTAAATGCGTTTATTTGCATCAAATAGATAGCCTGATAATTCATCTAGATTTGTATATAGAAAATCAATCATCGGTTATCTCTCAAAAAATAGTGACTGGCTTTAAGTGACAACCAGCCACTGTCTACTAAAAGTTATATTGATAGCCAAAATACGCTTGTTGCGGCTTACTTGGACGAGCACCATATGGGCGACGGCTGATAACCTCTTGCTCATCTAGAATGTTATCAATTTTCAAATAAACACTACCTAATTTACCTAAATCGTAGCTAGCTGAAATATCCAGAATACTATAAGCTTCAGTAGCTTCACCAGCAAGTGTTACTGCCTCCCCAGAAGCTTCCATCATTTCATCAACATAACGCGCCACCAAATTTATATCCCAATTATTCGCCGCTAAACCCATGGATAACGTTAACTGGTTTTCTGGTTGATAAGGAAGCGGATCCCCCTCTTCAATAATTCCCCACATAGGAAAGTCAGAGGTAAAGCTAGTGTCAAATTCTGACTGTGTATTGGTATATACTAAAGATACAGGTAAATCAAAAGTACTATTAATTGTAAACGTATGACCCGCTGTAAATTCTATGCCATATACGGTTGCTTTACCGCTATTAAATTCAGCGTCTAGGTTGTCACCACAACTTGCAGCAGCAGAAAATGAACAGCTCTCTTTTAAGTTTTTAATGTCATTATAAAAGTAAACCGCTTCAAATTGTGTTCCGTTACTACGATAACGTGCTCCTAATTCATAGTTTACACTGCTTTCAACATCAACCGCAGGATCTTCTTTTGGACTAGTTGGAATAAACCCTTCATGCACACCAAAGAAAAAACCAGCAGACTCATTAGCTTTATAGAAAACACTTAAACTGGGCAACCAAATGTTGGTTTGTTTGTCCAACCAATCATTCGCTTTTCCTACTGCTTTATTTTGGTAGTTGGCATCAATAAATTCACCGCGAATACCTAACGTTACATCTAACTGATGCCAGCTAATTTTATCCTTTAAAAAGATAGATATTGCATCTGTTTCTTCTATATTGGTCGTGGTCGCAACAGTATCATTACCATCACTAATAAGTTTACTCGATTGCATCAAAAATGAGTCTTCGGTATGAAAACGTTTGATCTGATCTTGATGAAATCTCACGCCAATATTAAATTCATGTGTTAACCCGGATAATTGATAGTCGGCATACAGTTCTGATTGAATTCCCTGAGAATAGTACTCACGATAATTATCACCAACTATTATTTTTTCATACTCCTTTTGACTATCGGCTTCTCCAGTAAGTAATCGATAAAAACCTTGATGCTTTTCGTCTGTAGGGTTTGCAATGACTTCTTGCACATCGGCATCGACTAAACCGCCTTTAAACCCGTTAAATTTAAACCATGAACGGTCAAATTGATTACGATAAAGTCGCGTTGTAATATCAAAACTTTCAGTGCCAATAAAATGAGTAAATTGAATTTGCTGATGTTGCCAATCCATTTTATCTAACTGGCTTGCTGCATAACGGCGGTTAGGCGCTGTAGCAAAATCTTCATCAGTTAGCCCTAAATAGGTTTCATCTGATAACTCATCAGCATAACTTAATTTTAATTCAACGAGTTGACTATAATGATTATTAGAAAGGTCATAATTAAATTTAACCATAATATCATTTTTGTCAAAACCAGTGTTTCCTCCTCCATCAAGTACTTTAAAGCCATCTGATTGCAGATGTACGCCCTCGATTAGATAACCTAATTTACCTTTAGTATTACCATAATATGCTTTCGCTTTTAAGTAACCATCGGTACCTGCGGCAAGGTCAAGCGAGCCTTCACTTGATCTTGGCACATGACGAGTGGTCATATTTAATGCACCAGCTACCGTATTCGGACCATATTTAATAGCTGACGGACCTTTAAATACTTCTAATGATGTCATCTTATTCATCATTGGGAAGTAATATGCTGCAGGCGCAGAATAAGGAGCAGGTCCAATTAAAACACCATCTTCCATTACTGTAATTTTTTTACTGCGTTCAGGAGTCGCACCACGAAAACCAATATTAGGACGTAAACCAAAGCCATCTTCTTCACGAATATTAACCCCTGGTACGCTGTATAAAACACGGTTAATATCATCAAATTTAAATTTCTCTAACGTTTGTTCATCAATTAATGTAGCAGAGCCAGATTCAGTTCTTAATTGATCATCATGACCTAATATTTGAATACGTTCGTAATATTCTTTATCTGTGTCTTTTTTATCGGAGTCATTAACGGTATTAGCAAGTGCTGGTGCGCAGATCGCGCTGATAACCAATGCCAATGTATGTTTAGCAAATAATTTCATCATTAGTCGTTGTCCCCTGCTGCCGTTTTAGGAAGCTCAAGTGCCAGTTTATTGATAAAATCAGTTTTCAGAGTATCAGTGACATTTTTTACATTGGCATGTGTTTGTTTCACTTTCTCTTCGTCGGTTAATAAGGTGTCAGCCATGCTAGTTTGATATTCTTGCGATTGTGCAATGGCCAAGTCGATATGTTCTTTCAACAAAGATGCAACGTCTGCCGCATTAGACTGTTCTAAAAAATCAAAAAAGTTCACTCCTTGGGCACCTGAAAGTAATGCCTCAAAACCGATTAAGTTCTGAGTGATATGCTCGATAGAAGCATGTGCATAAATTGACTCAACTGACTCTGGGCAGACTGCCGAACCACACTCATTTAAAGCATACCCTAAAGGTTCAGCTAACTTGCCATCTTTGGTGCTTTTATCAATGTAAAACATTGCATCAGTAATACGGTTAACCGCTGCATGTACCGATTCAATGGCACTATCATCACTTCCCGCTTGTTTTAATTGATTTGCATAGCCTTCGGTTGCCAACCAGTGAGTTGTTAACGTTGTAGCACTGTTATTAATATCGTCTGCAACAACCGTTGCAAATTCACAACGTGCGACTTTACGATAACTTTCTGATTGGTTATTCCAGTTATCTGGCGCGCTAGCTTCACAACTATCGGCTAAGTTGTCATTGAATAATAAATATTCTAATGCCGCCATACCTCGACGTGTTGGCGTACGTTTACTGATATCATATGGTTGACCATTTACAGTATCAGCTTTAAAAAATGTGATGTCGTAATCGACCGCACATGTGTTGACCGTTGGCCAAGAATAAATACTCGCTTTTAAATAACCACTGTTTTCAACTAATGGTCCAAGTTGCATAACCTCAATTTGTTGCCAAATTGACATTGCTTCACGCCATGAATCTCGAGCAGTCATTTTTGCAGTATTAACAGCCTCTAAGTTACCAAAACCATCAGCGTATTGGCTTTCTACATCACAATAAGCGTTAACCGCTTGTGCTTGTTCGACGCTTTTCTCTTCAAATGCCTGATAAGTTGGCGTGATAACGTTATCAACAACGTTAACGACCAACGCCGCTTTGTCAAAATCTGTAGTTATTGGAGGTGGCTTTATGCCAAAATCTTCGCCAGCTTTACTGCTGGTGCTTTCACCACAGGCGCTAGTTAATAATACTGAAGCCACTGTAATGGATAAAGTACTTTTATCAAACTTAGTGAACATGTAACACCTTGTTTTTTATTATCAATTAAAACAGCAAAAGCTTGACTAGTAATAGCCAAGCTTTTATTTTTTACAATTTACTTTATTATCAAAAGATTACCAGTTCTCTGCATTTTCTGCGTCAAATTCATAAGCTTCTTTAAAAATATCACGCGCCTTAATTAAGTTGTTTTGATATGCTTCAATATCAGCCATATCAACCACTGGCTTATCACCAACATACTGATGAAATAATGCAAAGTCTTCGTCAGATAATGGTGAATACGGATTAAATTGTAACCCTAAAGCAAAGCCTTTTAATTCTGACCAATGCTTTGCTAAATCAGTAAAGCTAAATTCTGTCGAACCTTCTTTTAGCTTGTTTAAATCAGCATAAGAGTCATTAATATAATGTACAACAGTAGCAGCAATGGCTTTTTCCCACGCTAATAATGCCTGATCACGATGGCCCTTCAATGTTTCCATTTGCTCATCAGTTAACGCATTTGGCGCATTGTCATTAATTAACTTACGTCCAGCAATGAGTGCATTCATAGCATCACCGGTAAAATCTGTAGCAACCACTGCTTTACGATCTCGCTTAGCCGCATTTACAGACGCACCGAAATTATATTCAGAAAGAAGATCTATTTCACCATCTGCATTAGAATCAAATTTACCATTCCAAGCAGTTCGTCCATTAGTACCTTCGTCATCAACCTTACCTGCAATTTCATTATCTGAATATTCTAAGTAATCTCGTGCAGCACCAAAATAACCAAAGCCTTCATCAAACTGATGCTCAAGGTTAGTATATTTTTTACCTGAAACAGCACTCGTGTTATCAGTTAACAAACCTTTTCCTTCAGTTTCATGACCAAAATAGTCATCAGCAGCTTGTGAATAAGTAACAGACATCAATAAGAATTTTTGAATAAGCTGTTTAAGGTCTGTACCGTCTTCATTGACATAGATGCTCGTAATTGCTTCACCATTTACATCAAAACGAGCAGCACCATTAATGTATGTCATCGCGTTATCGGCAAGTTGCTCAAAAAACATGTCAACTAAGCCCTCAGGCGTGTAATCACCTTGGTTGCCCCAGCCAATAAATGCATTTGAAGCTGAGTCGGTATGCCCCCAAGTTTTATGTTGACCTTTTTCATCACGCCCAGCAATTTTACCGCCTTCGCCGCCTAATCTTTTTGCACTACCAGAGATATTGGCAATAAATTTTTGCTTAGCATTATCGCCAAACGATTTAAGGGAAAAATTGTCATATTGCCCTTCTGACGTGCGAAAATATAAGTTTAACTTATCTAATACATCTTGTTTGGTTGCTAAAACACCGTTGTCTAAGTCTGTTTTTAACTCATTTGCAATGTAGTAATTAAGTTCATTGATCAAAGCATGACGTGCAATTTGACCGCTGTATGAAACACTTGAACCTTCTTCAAACTTACTTTCAAAGTCATAGCCAGCAATGTTATTTACTTCAATTGTCATTTCTTTGGTAAAACTAAGGCCACCATTATCTTGCGCAGTCACACTAATAGTATAAGATTGCACAGCTTCATAGTTTACCTCAACGCCCTCGGCTAACGCTAATTCAGTACCATTTACAACAAACATGTCGCCATCAACGCTAAAAGTATGCGTATCGCCACTTGCGTCAGTTGCTGACAACGTGCCTACTACTGCGCCTGCAGTGTTTTCATCAACAGATGAATTTGAAACACTTATGTCTGTAGGGGCACTATTTGTTGGTGTTGTATCAGTGTCTGGTGTTTTAGAACTACCACCGCCACCGCCACAAGCAGACAATGCAAATATTGCAGATAACGCAATTGCCACGGTACTTTTTTTAGCATTCATAGTATTAACCTTCTCAATTAAGCTATTCGTATAAATTTTAATTGCCGCAAGGTTAACATATGTAACAATAAAGTTACAAATAGAAATCGTTTTCATTATCAACTGTACTTTTGGTACAGCACACTAAAGTAAAGACACGCTTTTATACATTCTCCATACAACCTAGCATATTTAATAACATTATTAATGAGATATACATTGCTAACAAGAGTAGTGATTATGTAATCTGCTTGTTAATGCTATAAATAATATTAACAAAAAACTAACACTGCTTAAGCAAAGGAGCACACCTTAAAAGGGTTTTCAGGGAAGTGGCTAACGTAATTTCATTTGTTTTATATAATTGAGCGACCCATACAATTCATGCTTTTATGTAAGATCAATGATGGATTACTTTCGCCATAAAAATTATTTTACTAACTTTAGGACCTAATGCTCAACGACATTAATTTTTCAGATACTAGCGATGAAAAATGACACTTAGATGGAATGAATATGACTAACCCATTAATTTTGGGTAACAGTAATATGACAACTTGAAGACAAAAACGAAATGTAAAGGTTAATGACTAAGGGAAGGACAACAGCTTATTAACGATGATTAAATGGATAAACCACAGTAAACCTGCCATCAGAACAATGACTATGTATTATTCAAATACCTACTCTCGTGCGCAAGCCTTCAAGCATTTTGAATGCACTTTAGCTAAAACAATAGACTTGATTTCGGCCATTGTTTTTCGCCATATATAACGCTTTATCGGCCCGAGAAAATAACATATCAAAAGTGCTATCATCATTAAGCATAATGGCTACTCCTACACTCACTTGAACATTTAACTCACCTTGCCAATGACCTGTAAGTCTTATGCTATCTTGCTGTTGACGGATCCTTTCAGCGATATGCTTTGCTTGTTCTAAGTTAGTATCAGGTAGTACGATGGCAAACTCTTCACCGCCAATTCGAGCAAGTACGTCTTCACTGCGCAAGTTAGGAAGTAAATGCTTACTTACGGTTATTAACACTTCATCGCCTGCTTGATGGCCATATTGATCATTAATATCCTTAAAGTGATCAATATCAATTGAAATCACAGTGAGGGGTTTACCGTTACGTTGCGCTCGTTTAAATTCACGTTCAGCGTGTTCGACAAAATAACGTCGATTAAATAGGTTAGTTAACGAATCAGTATTTGCTTGTTTTCTAAACTGTTCTTTTAATTTATAAAGTTCTGTGACTTCTGTTGAGAAGCCAATTAAAACCGGTGCTTCACCTTCAGGGTAATATGGTATTTTCACACTCAGGTAATGATGCTCATTGCCGTCATCATCAATCACGGTTTCATCTATGGTTTGACGCTCACCAGTTTCAAACAATTTTTTGTCAGATTGATAAAAATGCTCGGCCACTTCTTCAGGTAAAATGTCGGTTTCTTTCTTACCAACAACCTCTTCAGCTGGCAAGCCAAATAAGGCAGCTACGCGACTATTGACATATTTGAACGTTCGTTGATTGTCTTTCATGTAAATGTGCGCATCGACGTTATCAAGTACAATATTGAGTAAATCTTTTTGCTTTTTAACAAGACCTTCTAATCGTTTTTGCTCGGTAATGTCGGTAGAAATACCACATAAACCAATAATATTTCTTTCTTCATCATATAAGGGTTTTTTCACTGAGTGATAAATACGAAATTCACCTCTCGACTTAACATAGTTTGTTTCTTCTTGTTCTACAATGACACCTTCATTGATTACTTTTTTATCGTTTTTCTTTAATTGGTGAGAAATGCTTAGATCAAAAAAATGACTATCGTCTTTGTCAATAACATTTTCTAAAGACGTATCAAAAAGCTCTAGCACCATATCATTGGCGTAAAGATATTTGCCGTTAAGATCCTTGGCGAAAATACAGGCCCCAACATTGTTTAACACTTCTGATAACAACATTACTTGTTGGGCGATAGATGAGAGTGGTTTATTGTTTTTCGTCACTATTTACTGCCTAAAACCGAACATAGCAAAATACAACGTTCTTTTTCAGTATAGCTAATTTTGACATTTAGGTAAGTAGAAACCGCATTAAATACCGTGTAAAAATGAATTAATGGGGTCAGGTACATTAAAGATTAAAGATTAAAGATTAAATGAATTAATGGGGTCAGGTACATTAAAGATTAAAGATTAAAGATTAAAGAAAGTTAACCATGAATAGATATTTCAGCCACTCCCTTTTAATAATAACTATCCATTAACGAAAGTAAAAAAGGGAGCAATTCATGCTCCCTCCATCGTGTTAATTGATGACACTAAGCCGCTTTAGCGAGCGATTTATTTGCTATTTCAATCGTTATTTTTTTAGCTGACCAAATATAATTATGAGAAAAACCTGCTAAGAAGATCAACAATAGAATATAAAGTGCCGTGTAATCGTCTTCTATTTGTTCTGTTTTCACCTGCTCTTCTAACTTTTGACCACTGACTTGTTGCGCTTGTGAAGCGGCTGCTACATCCGGTTTAGCTAAGGCTTCTGCCAATGCTTGCGATAGTGGTGTTAAGCCAAAACCAGCAGCTGTTGAATCCATATATTCGTTGAATTTGTCATTGTTTGTTGCAACATCAAATTCACTCGCAATTTCAGTATAGGTTTCCACCATTTTCTTAATCGTTGCTTGGTCGGCCTGCCAATACCCTTTTCGAACTGCTTCAAGCATACGCTCTATCATTTGTGCCAAACTTTCCGGGTTGGCTTGTTCAAAGAATTCACGCATGTCCATTTGATATTTATCTTCAACATAGACGTCAAAAAATTCCTGCCATTGATCATCTCTAATCGCTTCTGGCGTCATTACTTCCCAACCCCACATATTATTCATGCGATCAAGAATCGCCGTAGCGCCAGCATAACCTGAATCTTGCATGGCTTTTATCCAACGAGGATGAAAATATCTACTACGCATTTCTTGGTTAACAAATTCATCAAGGGTTTGGCTTTTCAATTGATCTTTTTTACGTAAATTTGAAACAAACATTTCCGGTGTTTCACCATCAAGGTGGCGTACCGCTAAACCGATACCACCAAAATATTGGAACGGATCATCATTTGTCATCAAAGCGTATAAATTAGTTGAACGTGAGAAAATCACCCCATCGGTACCTGAAAGCACCTTGTTATATAAACCTTCACCATCACCGAAGACGTCCCCGACATTTTCTGACCAACGTTTTTCATCTTTACCAAAAGCATAACCCATACGGTCTAAATACAAACCAGCCAGCTTATCATCAGTTTCCCAAGTATCAGAAGCTAATGCACTGCCAGCTAAGCCAGTACCATAGTTGCCAGTTTCATTTGAAAAGATACGTATTGATGACAAATAATCAGCATCTGCTTCTGATTTTCCTTGTGCTAACAATTCAGTTTTTAACGCATTTGCGTGGCGATAAACAAAGTTGTTTTCTTCTTTCATTGTTGCAATTTTATCAATCGCTTTTGCCAACCAAAGCATAACGTTAGGGAACGCATCTCGATATAACCCCGTCGCTGAAATAACGACATCAATTCGTGGGCGCTTTAATTCACTCATCGGAATAACTTCAGTACCAACAACATTACCTTGGCGATTCCACTTAGGTTTAATGCCAAGTGCATGTAGCACTTGCGCTTCAAGTGCGCCTTGATGGCGCATTGTTTCTAATGACCATAATGAAAAAGCCAATTTTTCAGGAAAACGCCCATGCTTTTCTACGTAGGCATCAATCGTTTGATTCATGAGGGTTACACCAGCATCATACGATTCTTTCGAAGGCACTTTCGCAGGATTAAAGCCAATAATATTTCGCCCAGTAGGTGCCGCGTCAGGGTTACGAATAGGATCATTACCATAAGTGACTGGAATATAATTGCCTTCAAGCGCTAACAGTAAGTTTTCCGTTTCAGCAATACCTTGAAAGTTGTTCCAATATTGTTGTGCGGTTGTTAAGTCTTCTGATAGCTGCGTATCAAGGTTCGCCAGTTTATTTGGCGTTTTCAAATAAGTATTAAGCAACTGATAACCTTCTAGTGCGGCTAAATTCCTCACTTTTCGATGATCAAACTGTTCAGCAATGGTTAGGTTATTATCCGCTTCATACACGCCGGCACGTTGAGTAAAGTCATCACCTAACATCTGTAATATCGTGGTATATAGATGCGCTTCTTTCGGTAATTCACCAAAAATGTGAATACCTAAAGGTTGGCTCATTTGCGCTAAGGTCGTTAAATGATCTTGTACCTTCGGTAACAGCTTTGAAAAATTTAGTTCAAACTCAGTTTGTTCAATCGACAAGTCTTTTAACATATTTAATTTTTCAGCTGCGGTAATAATTTCAGTTTGTGTATTCGCTTTTGTCTGCCCTTCTTCGAGCATCATATAATTAGCGATTTTTTCATTGAGTTCCGCCACTTCTGCATATAATCCTGCTTTTGCAAACCCAGGCGTTAAATGACTGATCATGGTGGCACGACCACGTCGTTTTGCTTGCATCGCTTCACCAACATTGTCGATAATATAAGGATAAAAAACCGGTAAATTTCCAATGGCAAGGTTTGGCGCATCAAACACAGAAAGGCCACGCTCTTTACCTGTTAACCACTCTTGTGAGCCATGCGTACCTAAATGAATAAATGCATCGGCACCAAAGGTTTTACGTGCGAATAGGTATATAGCTAGATAACTATGATTAATCGGCGTTTTTGTACTGTGATATAACGACGCGTGTTCTTGCGCATTTTCTCCACGTACCCCCTGAGGCAACACGATCATATTGCCTAAATGCATTCTAGGAATAACAAACGCTTTTGCTTGTTCGCCATTAATCGTGGTATTGCGTAACATACCGCTATCTTCAGGTTTACCCCAGCGTTCAACTATCGGCGCTGTAACCTTTTCAGGTAAATTATTAAACCATGACAAATACGTTGATAATGGCATATATTCCGCTAAATCTTGTTCAATAAGTGCTTCTGCATCTTCACCACGATAATAAGGACGTAAGAGTTTACCTGCTGATTCTATTAAATAATCACTGTCTTTTGGCGTGACTTGATAGCCACTTTGTTGCATCGCGTTGGCAATATTCGCAATAGACGATGGAACATCTAAAAAAGCGGCACCAATGTTTTTCTCTCCGGGAGGATAGTTCCAAATAAAGGTAGCGACTTTTTTCTCATTGTTAGCAGTGATAGCCAAACTAGCATGGTTATATGCCCGTTCAACCAATGCATTGAGTTGGTAATCAATCACCACTTTTGCACCTTTTTCGTTTGCAGCAATAATAGTTGGGTCAGCACTACCCGTATCTTCTGGCATCACCAAAAAGAAAGGCGTTAATGACGGCGAAATGCCAGCATGGTCTTCAGAGAAATCGGTTTCATCACCTTCGGTGTAATTTAGTGCATGTAATACCGGTACACCCACTTTTTCAAACTCGGCACGACGTTTTTCTACATAATGTAACGAACGATAATTGATCAGCAAATTAACACGAGGATCACCGTTCTCGGTAAGCAGTAAATCGGTATAATTTAACGCCTCGTCATTCCCTTCAAAGAAATAACCAAACGCTTTTGCACCTTTTGCCTCAAGCCCTTTGATCAATGCATCTACGATTTGTTGTTGTTCATAATCAACAACACTTCTATGTATACCAATCGCAACAACAGGTTGTTGAGGCGTTGGCGCTAAGAATTGATAAAATGCCGTTTCGTCATCGGTTACTTGTGGTGTTAGTGCGTAATGGTACAACCCCACATTAGGTACTGACTTTGGCATTTCGGCCTCAACAGATGATAACGCTAATAATGAACCTGAAATATAGAACATCAGGTTGCGATAGTTATCACGACCAGCATTATTGTAATAACGACCAATGCTTTGTTGTTGTTTTTCAGTAAGGCCTTGATTTGTTTTTGTATTTGCCAAATCTCCCAATGAAATGACTGGCACATTTGGAAATTCAATAAGATAAGCATGATATTTAGCAAACATAAATTTTGATAATGCTGGGTTGATGCCATCTAGCATGACCAACGCCGCATTTTGCCAATCTGCTTTAATTTCTTGTTCTGATTTACCTTTCGTTGAGTAAATGACCAATTCAAAAGGTTGATCTTTTGCTAGCAATTGTAATAAATCACCTTTTGGTTTTGAAGCATGTGAAGACATCATCAACAACACTTGAGGCTTTTCATTAGCAAATAACGGTGTGGCAATAAATAACGTGAGCAACACGACTAAGATTATTTTTTTCATTCTTGATCACTCTTTGTTTTATTATTTTTTTCGTCGCCTTCTGGCACATACACAAAGCTGCCATCTGCCATTTTATAAGCAACACCCGCCCGCATACCTTCACCAGAGCCAATATCACCAGTAGATTTATATTGTTTAATTTCTTTGCCTTTTTTCACGATCATTTCCATGTTTGGTTTTCCGGCATTTTTAATCACCGTTACATCATCAGCAGAAAAGACGCTTAATGGGTTTTGCGCTAATGCAATTAATAACGCAGCAATAATCACTAAAAAAACATCAACGAGGTTTACCGCACTAACGATTGGGTTTAACTCTTCATCATCATCTAAAAAGCGCATATTACTTACCTCAGTTTGCGTACATTGATAAGCTCATCAGCACACCAACGTTTTTTAACTGACGCCGGCCAAAAGGTCAGTGTAGAAATAACTAAGCCCCAAATAACTGCTGCGAAAGCGATAATTAGATTTTCACTAATGCCTTGAATATTGCCATCGGCTAATGCTTGTAATGCAGGCCCCATTGGGATCATTGTCGCGATAAGCCCTAGCATTGGTGCTATTCTGGTAACAATACGTAAGGTTTCCAGTTGCTTTAACGCAACGACTTCTAACTCATCATCACTGGCAAACGGATTTCTAATAAAATAATTATGAACAGGGAAACCTGGAAGGGTTGTCATTGAACCATCGTTATTGTGTATCTGTTTTACATAATTCAGTTTATGTTGTCGGCGTTGTAACCACTGAGAAGCAAATTTCCCTAATGCATAAATGGCATATACCACTAACAAGCAAATAACAATAATAACTGGCGTCATCAGTAACTCTGAAACTTGCGCCATGGTGATTTCTAATAATTGGATGTTCACTAAATTTTATCCCCCTAGGATTTAATGAAAACATTGTACATAACCCCAAAACTACAATCAAATAATAATTATTCTCATTTGTGTTTACTTTAGCGTTTTGATCCTATAGAGTAAAAAACGATTGATTAGAAAGCCCAAGAAAATACCGGCCCGTAGTGGTTACTTGTTTTAACTTGCACAGAACATCCCCCCGTTCTCGCCAACCTAAAACAAGTATGCGGGTGCGGTATTTACATCATTGAACACATATTTTTAAGTAATAGGATTCATTGCAATGTATTTGCATCAACAACCGTATAAACGAACATTATTATCAACTGCTTTATTATTGGCAGTTTCTTCAACGCCTGCCTTTGCCTATGAAACGCCTGATTCAGATTTAACCAATGATTTAGAAGTTATCGTGATCAGTGGTTCCAAAACTGAAAAAGCGCTTAAAGACGTTGCTGGGAGTATTTCGGTTGTTACTTCAGAAGATATTGAGAAACAAGTCGTGACTGACTTTAGTCAGTTATTCCAATATGACCCTAGTGTACAAGTAAGCGGCTCAGCAGGTAGTGCTCAGAATGTTATTGTTCGAGGCATGGGTGGTGACCGTGTTCTGATGATTAAAGATGGCATGCGTATGAACGAAGGGTACGGCGCAAATGGGTTAAATGATATTGTAGGTCGTGGTTTTATTGATACAGACACATTAAAACAAGTAGAGGTTGCTAAAGGTGCAGCTTCTTCACTCTATGGCTCAGATGCGTTAGGCGGTATTGTTGTTTTTACCACCAAAGATGCTTCTGATTATTTAGAAAAAGGTGAAGCAATCGCAGGTAAAGTAAAGCTTGGTTACAATGAACTTGGCAAACAAACCAACCTCGGCGGCACCTTAGCCTTTAAAACAGGCGAAGTAGAACACTTATTAAATGCCAGTGCTCGTGATGGACAAGAAGTACAAAACTTCGACGGTACTAAACCTGATCTTGATATTGAATCAACGAGTTACCTATACAAAGCAAAACTAAATTTAAATAAAACTGACTTTCTGTCATTCTCTGCAGACATATGGCAACAAGACGTTATTGGCAATCACGCTCTCGGGCTTCTTGAATACTTTCGTACTCTTGATGGCTACAATGTCGTTGCCGAAAAAAATACTAGCAAGCAAGATACCCAAGCATACAAACTTCGTTATTATAGTGAAACCCCTACCGCACTTTATGATTTACTTAATATCGCTATCTATACCAACAATTCAGAGCAAGAAGATATTGAATACGGTCAATTAGATATCAACGCCAATTTTGGTTTCCCGGTCGTTGAAATTCGCGATATGTGGAACACTTCACTGTACAAACAAAAAACCAAAGGGTTATTGTCTAACGCAAGCTTAACGCTGAATGATACTCATACGATTGGTTATGGTCTTGATATAGAGCATTCAGAGTCATTGCGTACAGAGGTAAAACTTTACGAAGTAGAAGGCGTAGCCAAACCAGGTTATCCACAAGAGAATGAAAAATTCCCAACGACGGAAGTAAAACGAACCGGATTATTTATCAACGATGAAATAACGTTATTAAATAATCGCTTAACAATCACACCTGGAGTGCGATTTGATACCTATAAGATGGAAGCAAATAACGCGAAAAATGACGATGGCGTTGATTATAAATCCTATGATGAAGATCATGTCTCATTAAACCTTGGTGCATTATATAAGTTTAGTGATGATATTGCGGTATTTGCCCAATATGGTCAGGGCTTTAAAGTACCTGCTTATGATCTTGCTTATATTAACCATGATAATTCTATTTATGGCTATAAAGTGGTACCCAGTAATGATTTATCCCCCGAAAAAAGTGATACCTATGAACTTGGTTTACGTGGCACAGTTAACGATTTAACCTTTAGCGGTGCGATTTTTCACAGTAAATATGACGACTTTTTAGCCACTGAGTTAATTGATATCGAAAGTGTTATAAATCCATATACAGGCCAAGAATCATCCGTATTAGTGTATCAATATCAAAACATAGATGCGGTCACCATCAAAGGTATTGAAGCGTCGATACACTATGATATCAATCACCATTTATCCATGTTCGCAAATGCCGCCTATCAAGATGGTAAAGACGACGAAACAGGTGACTACCTAACGAGCATCAGCCCGCTATCAGGGAGTGCAGGGTTTAATATGCAGTATGGTGACTTTTCTTCCGACATTATTGTTAATTGGGCGAAGCGTATGACAAAAGTTAACAGTGGTAATGCTGAAATTGCCGGTCACGTGACTATCGATATGCTAGGGCATTACGCAATTACAGATGATTTACGTGTTAACGTGGCAATTTCGAACCTATTCGATAAAGAATACGTACGTTATTTAAATGGTGCAGGACACGCAAGCGGTAATACCTTAAACAATGTTACTGAACCAGGTAGAAGTGTTTCAGCCGCGATTCATTACCAGTTTTAGTAATGTAACGATTAATTACGCGACATAAAAGCTCCTTTCATAGGAGCTTTTTGTTTTACGAGGTAATCTTCATCTAAATATATCATAGCGTTTAACCGACTTTTTCCGTAAAATTCTCTTTGTTTCCATTCAATTTATTAAGCAGCAGTCGCAAAGGTTATGATCTCCAAGCACCCACCGGGGTTAGTCATTCCATTTTCAAACGAGCCCCAATTAGCTTTGTTACCAGAGACATTTACCTACCCTTTCTGTTATCAGCCTGATCCTTGGGCAAAACAAGCTGCAATTGAGTTACAACAATGGCTAAGCTTGCATACACCCGATGCACAACAACATGAAGGAAAAATGTATGGCGTACTTGTTGTAAAAAGCCAACGCGGTGAACTTGGTTATTTATGCGCTTATTCAGGTGCGACTATCGCGTTATCTGATTTAAAAGAAACATTTAACAAACACTTCGTACCTAATATTTTTGAAGGGTTTTCACAAGACAGTGATTTTTCAACGCATCAAGCTATTATTAATCAGATTAACGCTGAAATAGAGGCCTTAAGTAGCTGTCAAACACTTGTCGACTTGCAAGAAGAAGTTGCAACATTGAAACGCCAAGCTGAAAAAGCGATTAGCTTAAAACAGCAAGCAATGGTTGAACAAAAAAAACAACGAAAAATAACCCGACATGCCATTTCAGAGCAGCTTTCCACTTGGACAGAGACGCATGACCCTGACACCTTTGCTCATGCGAAAGCGTTAAGTATATCGCTATCACGAGAAAGCGTGACACACAAAAAAGCGCTACAAGCACTAAAGACATACTGGCAACAAAAAATAGCCGCTCTCAGTGAACAAGTCACTGAGAAACTAGACGTGATCTCAGTATTAAAAAAGCGTAGAAAAAAACTATCGAATAAATTGCAAAAACAATTATTTCAACAATATCAGTTACTCAATATTGACGGAAACAAAAAAGAGGTGCTTGAATTATTTGCAGAACAAGACAAAGGAAAGCCACCCGCAGGAACGGGTGATTGCGCAGCGCCAAAGCTATTGCAATATGCCTTTAGCCAGCAATTAATACCGATTTGTTTTACCGAATTTTGGTGGGGGAAGTCTCATCCCTCTGAAATACGTAAACACGGTTATTATTACCCTGCATGCCAAGGAAAGTGCGGGCCGATATTACCCCATATGCTTCAAGGTTTGGCGGTAGATATTAACCCATTGTTAACCAACCCTGCCGAACAATTATCATTAGAGATTGTATATCACGATCAACATATTGTTGTAGTAAACAAGCCTGCGGGGTTATTGTCGGTGCCCGGCAAAAATATACAAGATTCAGTTGAAACAAGAATAAAAGCAAAATTTCCGCATGCACAAGGAAAATTAATAGTTCATCGGTTAGATATGGCGACATCTGGTTTGTTAGTGCTCGCTTTAAGTGAACGAGCACATAAATCAATACAACAGCAGTTTATTGAAAAAAGAGTAGAGAAGCGTTACATCGCCTTAGTTGATGGTGTTATTGCAGAAGAGTCGGGCAATATAAATTTACCACTAATACTTGATATTAATGATCGTCCTCGTCAAAAAGTATGTGTTGAACATGGAAAGTTCGCGAAAACTACATGGCACGTCATTGAACGCTTTAATGATAAAACCCTTCTTCAGCTATACCCGATAACCGGCCGTACACATCAACTACGTGTACATTGTGCACACCCCGACGGATTAAATACGCCGATTACCGGCGATGGTCTTTACGGCACACTCGCTGACAGGCTCCACTTACATGCCGAGACGCTTAGTTTCAACCACCCTATCACGAAAGAGCCATTATCATTCCACATACAGGTAAATTTTTGATTTTCTACTACATAAATATTCGGTCATTCAGCGAGAATTAAACGCTTTAGAGGCACGGCGTTGATTGCAGAGAATGGTTATTCAGGAGAACATGCTCCTGCGTTCTCTAATAAGCTACATCCTTGTAGCGTCTTTGTTAAAACCAACAACACAGGCTATGAAGCGTTTAAACTCGCCCTTTGGGAGCCTGTTAGAGGCGCGATAATTGCGCAAAACGTGTTTGATTTAGAACAAACGTTTCGCTTATTCTCCCACCTCTGACATCGCTCTGAACTGACTTAATCTTTATGCGAATTAGTATAAATCACTTACGTATGCAGTCCCTTTTAAAAACCATCATGTAGTTAAGACAATTGATTAGCTGCTCTCGATCGCCCGTTCATCCAGTGAATAGTGATATTTTTAAAAAAATGTATTTTGGGTGTAATAAACTTCAAGGTAAAACCACTAACAAGGCAAAGCATGTATAGGAACTTATTTTTCAATGGGCAGTGATTTTTATCAATTATCGATACTTCCATATTCAGGGATCATAATCAAAATTTGTCGGGCGTATACCAATAGCCAAGAAGACTTTGAAGATTATTATCAAGAAGTATGCCTGCAAATTTGGCGTAGTAAAGATAATTTTAATCAGCAATCAAAGTGGTCAACGTGGATATACCGCATTTCTTTGAATGTTTGTCTAACGCATTTGAAAAAGAGTAAGTCAGGTATAACGGATATATCGTCCGATGCGTTACCCGAAGAAGTGATTGACGACAGTAAAGCCTTTATCAATGACGATATAAACCAACTCTACAATGCAATAAAGCACTTGTCAGAAATAGACCGAGCGTTGATTTTGCTTTATTTGGAAGAAAAAACCTATGCGGAGATTGCCGAAATTACCGGTACAAATACGAATAGTATTGGCGTCAGAATCAACCGAGTAAAAGAAAGATTGCACAGACACTTGAATCAACAAGGAGTAACAAATGAATAGATCCATTGAAGCCATGTGGAAAGAAGGTTTTATCAATGAGCCTAATCTTGCCGCACCGAAGATTAATGCCTTATATAACCTAAAGTCTCAAAATATTGTAGATAAATTACAAAGCATGTTCGCACTCAATATTAAAGCGCTAATCATAGGTAGTATCATCATGATGATTATGATGTCACTTATAGGCGCGCCGTTTTTAGGTTTATATATTTGCTGTTTACTCATACCGCTGGTGATCATTGCCAAAAAAGAGTTAGCCAAAAGCACATCCTTATCGAAAGGCCAATCGAGTTATGATTATTTACTCAATTTTGATCACTGGCTAAAAAGCTCGATTAACACCTATGCCAAGTATTACCGCTTGTTTTACCCTTTATTTTTTATTGGCATGGTGACTCAAGCGCTCGTTAGCAAAGCGGGTGGGAAAATTATCAGTTTAATCATGCAAAAGTTCCCAACAGATTTAGTCCTGTTAGGCATTCCATATTATTTAATCATCATATTAACAATGCTACTGCTGCTTGTTATAAAGTATTCTGATGCATTGTACCGTTTAGATCTCAATATAGTTTACGGACGTCAATTCAAGAAATTAGACGAATTGATTGCTGATATGAAAACACTGAAAAGCTAATTTTGTTGTCACCAGAAGGTAGATTATTGATCTGCCTTCTACGATTTCACCATTGTTCAAATCAACTCACTATCTTTGTGTTTTTAATCGCTTTATCGATTTATCATCAAGCGCCAATGTTTTCAAGAGTGCGGAATACCTCGCATCGTTCTTAAGTGGAACTAGTCTAGGATCATTACGGGTAAATATAAGACAATTAGATTGATAATTAATTGCTTTGTCAAACAGAGGAAAAGCGTTATTGGCATCACCCAATAAAACATATACCACCGCGGTTTCATAAGGACACATATATTGTTGACTTTGCTCTGCTTCATTTATTAACGCTAAGGCCTTTGAACGATTTCCTGCTGCTGCATATGATTGCGCTAGAATAATCAATGGAAATACACCTCGTTGACTTAATTTCACTCCTTGTTCAGCCAATTGAATACTTCTGTCATGGTTACCTTTTACATATTCTGCAACAGACAAGTTTAAGATCGGGTAGGGTAACGTATTATGCAGTTTTACTTTATCTTTTCCCCATACTATAGCCGCATCCACTTCATTAACCATCAACAATGCCCATAACCCCCAATCAGCAATTTCTAAGTTCAGAGGGTCTAAATTCTCCGCGCGAAGTAACGCTTTTTTAACCTGTTTCGCGTCGCCTATCGCTGCGTAATATAGTGCAAAGCCTAGCTCTGTGAGCGCCAGATTCGGATCCTTCCTATGCGCCTTAGTTAACATTTTCCATGCATCTTCCCACTGCCAAGTATGTACATATGCAACGCCAAGTAATGACATGATTTTCGCCGACTCTGGGTTGATCTCTAAGACATCAATGGCAGAAGAAATCACTTTAGGTAATACTTTTTTCGGTTGTTCGTATAATACCATTAATATCCGATACGCATTTGCTTTGGCGATATAAGCCGCTTCAAAATTAGCATCGTTGGCAATAGCTTGAGAAAAAAACGCGATTGAAGATAAAACAGAATCATGTGTCATTAACGAAAGTTGATGCTGTCCTTGCACATATAAATCATAGGCTTGAACATTAGTGGTAGGTATTTCTCTAAGTACTTGTTTTTCTTCCTCAAGTATTATTACTTTAAGTGACTCTGATACTGATGAAGCTATTTCACTTTGGAAATTAAAACGATTAGGACTGTGTATTTGAATATCAAAATCTCCATCCCACAATAATTGATCATTTTGTAGATTCTCTAATTCAACGGTAACACGGATATTGCCATTGCTACCTTCACTTACCACACCATCTAGCACATAATTTACCGCAGGTAGTTTTTCTTTAATATGTGAACGTACTTTATTGTTTTTAAAAATAAATGATGAAGGGGGTGGAACTATTTTAATACCCGATACTTTTCTTAACCCTTGAATAAGCTCTCTGGTGATTTGATCCGCAAATGGTGCTAAATTCGCATTATGTAAACTCGACACAGAAAATGGTACAACGAGTAAATAAGGTGGTAATTCCTTAGGTGTTTTTGTTGTATTATAAAACCAAAGAGCACTGATAATCGCAGTCAATAATAGTATTAACTTGCTCAAACTTAAGGGAAGTTTGTGTGCGTAATTCACGCTAGGAATATCACTCACGTCTATTGACGATTCATGAGTTAACACATTGTTAGTGATTTGAGACTCAGTGTTAGCACGCTCCTCAACGTCAGCAATAAACTGGTAACCTCTTGAGCGAACGGTTTTAATAATTTGTTGTAAATTCCCATTATCTCCCAGCACTTTTCTTGCTGATTTTATGTGGTTACTTAACGTAGTATCTGAAACTTCTCTGCCATGCCAGACCTTTTGGAAAAGCTCCTCTCTTGTGACTAACCTTTGCCGATGCTCAATTAAATACACAATTAAGTCGAATACTTTCGGTTCAATTTTCACCGAACAATCATCACAACGTATTTCAAATTGTACGACATCAACGTCGATATTGTTCACCCGATAAATCACTATTTGCTCTCCGTTGCTTGGTTGATGCTTTTGGGTTTGTATTGGAGAAATATTACCTTTTGATTACCTAATCGTTAGCTAACCATCATGTTTTATTTTCTTGGTTGTCAATAATAAACGCCAGCTTAATCAAAAAGGAAATATATTATGCCTACGCCTATAGAGATACTCATTGACCCGCTTTCTCTTATGTTACTCTCAATTTACGCAACATTGATTGTTGTCGAAACAATACACCCAGGACAACCACAAAAAAAAGTAAAAGGCTGGATCCCAAAAGCCATGTTTGTTTTTATCATTTATTTTTATTTATCAACCTATTTACCTTTAATTTGGGATAAGTATTTGTTGCCATATCAACTGATGAATCTTCAAGAGCTTAATCCGTATATTAGTACCTTAATGGCCCTTTTAGTATTTGAATTGATGATTTATCTTTGGCATAGAGCAATGCATAGTAATAATTGGTTATGGAGAACATTCCATCAAATGCATCATAGTGCGGAACGTTTAGATACATTTGGCGCCTTTTATTTTAGCCCGTTAGATATGATTGGCTTTACATTTATTGGGAGTTTAACGTTAAGTATTTTTGTTGGTTTATCGCCTCAAGCAATTTCATGGTTTTTATACATCACTATGTTTTTAGCGATCTTCCAACACACAAACATTAAAACGCCACAATGGCTTGGCTATATAATTCAAAGACCGGAGAGTCATTCCGTTCATCATCAAAAAGGTATTCATAGATACAATTATTCAGACTTGCCTATTTTTGATATTTTATTCGGAACGTTTAACAACCCGAAAGAATTTTCACCCGAAATAGGGTTTTACAACGGTTGCTCAAGCAGAGTCAAAGACGCGTTGCTGTTTAAAGATATTAGCAAAGTTACCAATAGATGAAACAGCACTTTCTAACGTGATTCTATATGTACCAAGATAGATGCTTGATCTTTCTTGGTCATTTTACTCACCACCAAATTAAACGAATTATCGATCATGCGCTCAATTTCACCTTCAGGAACTGATCCATCTAAAATAACGGTGTTCCATTGAGCTTTATGCATATGGTAGCCAGGGATCACACTAGGAAATATATCCCGTAACATTATCGCCTCTTCAGGATCACATTTTAAATTAACACAATAATGCCCTTTCATTTTTCCGTGAGTATCTTTTTCATTTCCAGTGCCTAACGATAAAAGCGCAAACATTTTGTTTTTCACTTTGAATACTTTTACATCAGCACCGAAGGGATAACCTATGGATACGTGTGGTTTACTCAATAAGTATTGTTCAACTATTTTACTGTCCATATAAATTTCACTGATTTGCTAATTTCTACATCATATTAAAAAGCAACATTAAGCCTATAGCAACATTTGTACATTCTAAAAAAGCAACACTAGCTATTAACAATATGACACTACCAGTATGAACGTATGATTCAGAGCGCGTACTTTCTGTTACACCTAGTTAAACTTCTCAGAAAATATTGCGAGGATAATTGATGACAAATGAATTCATGGTGGCACAATACAATGAATGAACTATTTTTGAGCATTCACCATAGGATTTTGAATGAAAGCTTTGTTAAGCATACTACTTGTTGGCCTTAGTAGTTTTGTATGCGCCACTGAGCAAGCCGAAGCCATTTTTAAACAACTCGCCCCCTCTTTATATCAAATTAGGATTATTGACAAAGCTAGCGGTGAAAAATCTTCCATTGGCTCAGGGTTCCAAATTAGTGCTGATGGTTTAATTGCCACCAACTACCATGTAATTTCAAGTTATGCTCGTCACCCTAAAAAATATCGGATTGAATATCTAGATAATAAAGGAAATAGAGCCGAGTTAACGTTACAGAATATTGATGTAATAAACGACCTTGCTATTGTAAAACGTGACGTTGAACAACCAATGGCTTTTTTCGATATTTCTGATGCGCCACCAAAGAAAGGTGAAGAAATTTTTTCTTTAGGAAACCCGCATGATCTTGGCATGATAGTAGTGCCGGGCACATATAACGGCTTAAAGAAAGAATCTTTTAGTGATCGTATTCATTTTACTGGCTCGGTTAACTCTGGCATGAGCGGTGGTCCTGTGGTCAATAAAGCAACGAAAGTTGTAGGAATAAATGTCGCCACATCTGGCAATCAAATTGGCTTTTTAGTACCACATGACAAACTACAAATATTACTTGATAAGCATAATCAACAGGCTCCTGATGCTATTGCACAACAAATGCAAGAACAGCTTAATAACTATCAAGAACAGTTAATTACCACGTTATTAAACAGCCCTTGGCAATTAAAAAACCTTGGTGAAGGGCTTGTACCCACCATTGACGTACCTTTTATTCGTTGCTGGGGCGAATCTAACGCTGACAAAAAGGATGCACTAATGTCAATGGCGGTGGCCAATTGTTCATTAGAAGAGAACGTATTTATTGCGAATAATTTTTATACTGGCTCAGTCGAAATGGAATTTCGCTATCTACACGCTAGAAAACTAAGTGATATAAAGTTTTATCAACTCTTTCAACGTCAAATAGCTCGTGTGATGCCAGGAAATACAGCAGGTAAAGAAGATATTACAGAATTTGAATGTCAGCACGATATCGTGATGCCAACTAACCAACAAATCAATAACAAGGCCATTTTCTGTACTCGCGCCTATAAAAAGTTTACCAACTTATATGATGTACTTTACCTCGCGATTTCTGTCGACCATCATCAGCAAGCCCTTATTAGCCACTTTACGTTGGCGGGTGTTTCTCAATCAAGCGCCCAAGGATTTACTAAGCAGTTTATGGAGTCGGTAACATGGAAATAATTATTGAAGAAATCAGCCGAGGACATAAAGTGATAAGCCGACAGAAGTTCGGCCAGAACAAAGTCGACATTGGCCGAGGTTATCATAACGATGTAATGCTATCTGATCCTCACGTTTGCGCCGAACACATAACGATTTCTTTTGATGGTGAACATTGGCGGATACAAGATCTAGACAGCATTAATGGTAGTTTTCTTGGTGAAGGTAAAAAAACGGCCGACGGCCACATTGTTCATTCAGGCGATATTATTCGCGTAGGAAAAAGCCAAATTCGTATCTTGTTTCCTTTTCATCCGGTAGAAGAAAGCATCACCCTTAGCCCTTTTGAAAATTTAATTAACCTAACCAAGTCTCCCGCGATATTAATCACCAACATAGTTGTTTTTGCCTTAATAACCGGCTGGTTATTTTTCCTTAATAACCCAACAGAAGTAAAATTCACTCAACTGTTAGTATCAGCTGCCGGCTTAACCTTAATGTTTGCTGTTTGGCCTATTGGTGTTGCTATCGTGTCATTGTTAACCAAACATGATGCTCGCATTTGGACCCAGCTTGGTATTTGTTTTGTTTTTTATAATATCTCTTGGGTCACAGACTTCCTAGAAACATTTATTAATTTTAATACGGCTAGTGGTTCGTTTTTAGTGCTGTTAGCTTCTTTTACACCTATAGCAATCGCTTTTTGTTTATTTTGGTTGAATATCTATGTTGGTTTTCATGTCAGTAATAAACGCCGCATGGCAATTGCCAGTGGCTTAACAATTCTATTAGTAGGAGGCAGCTTTTTAATACAAGTGAGTAAAAAGCCTGACTTTAGTATTAAGCCTGAATTCAATTCAACACTGCTGACCCCGAGTTTCTTATTTACCAGTAGCAGTAATGTTGACCAGTTTATCAATAACACTAACGAGCTTTTCATCAAAGTAGATGAAAAAGCCAAGCAGAAAGACTCGTAAAAAAGTGTCGAGAATTTTTACAATCGATGTTTTTAAACAAATCGGCCATTTAAAAAAAAAGAATTTACATAAATAAAATCAGTAAGTTAAAAATATTTTTTAAAGTTGGCACAAGATTGGCATTATACAGGTCAGTCAAATCAATGATTACAAAATTTAAGATTTATAACAGGAGATACACTATGAACATTAAAAAAGGACTAGCAATTGGCTTAGCAGCTTTAGGTTTATCACTTTCAGCACAAGCTTCGGATATCAACGTTGGTGGTGTAGTTTGGGATCCGGATTCAGTGAATTCTTTCCCAGCTGCAGAAGACTTTTTCAGCAGCGGTAACCTTTTCGAAAATTTCGTTACTCAACCGGGTGACATGGTTAATGGTTTTGGTATTTTTACTCAAATGAACAGTGATTCACCAAATGGCGCTTCATTCTGCCCAGGTTGTGAATTAACCTTTACTTTCTCTATGGAGTTAGTAAGTTTCACACCAACTTCTGGCAATGATGGTGACTTTGAATTTAAAGATTTAGCTATCGATATTTTTGTTGACCATACCCCTGATTATAGTGCTACAGCTGCGTCTGCTTCAGGAACACCAGCCGAGTTATGGTTATCTTTAGTAGCAGATGGTTTCCTAACAGGTTCTGCGACCGATTTTGGTACTGGTAGTGATACTGGTACAGGTTCTGCATTATTAAACGTAACGGGTGGTTTAGCTGCAGGTAACTTCGATACTAACGGTGAATTTAACGGTACTGACATGGTACTTTCTTCTTCATTCCAACCTGGTGGCCCTAACGGTCTTCTTAAAGGTGGTTTCGAATTAACTGGTAATTCAATTCCAGAGCCAGCTTCAATCGCTTTATTAGGTTTAGGTATGTTAGGTTTCGCTGCTTCACGCAAGCGCAAAGCATAATTACTTAATACTAAATAAGAAATTTAAAAGCCACTCATTGAGTGGCTTTTTTAATGCCTTAACTTTAACAACACTCTTCTTAAACACTCCACACGATACTCACCCAATACAGCCATCATTGGCGCACAGCAATAATAGTTGTTCCTGCACGAATAATGAAGAATTATGCAATGTAAAGAAAAAACCTGTAGTGAAACTTTAAAAACAAACTATACGCCTGCACTTTCGTACTTATACCAATTCGCATAAAGATTAAGTCAGTTCAGAGCGATGTCAGAGGTGGGAGAATAAGCGAAACATTTGTTCTACATCAAACACGTTTTGCGCAATTATCGCGCCTCTAACAGGCTCCCAAAGGGCTGACGGATCCCCATTTTTATATAACTGAACATATTTGATAATAAGCTAAAAAGTTTTCTCGACTTTTCTGTAGATAGTGATTTTTAATTTTGTGGAGTCTATGCCGAATTACTTGCTTCGCCAATGTAAGAAACGATAGAACTCTGCGGTGTTTTATCGTATTAGCCTGAAACATTATTTGCCAATTGCGCTGCTCCGCTTCAAAGCCAACAAACCAAAGTAATAGACTGGCTAAACATGCAATTAAGCACAAGGCACTCATTCGCCTTACGCCTTGTGTTTTACTAAACCGCCACGAAAAGCCATATTGTTGGCTTTTGTCATCGCGAAAGTTTTGCTCAATTTGCATCCTTTTACTGTACAACTTAATTACTTGATCACTAGTGAGTGTATTATCTGATGTTGCGAGTAACCATGGCTCATGAGCATGCCGTCGATACATGCGAGTATCTTTAGTAAAACGGCTATTCCCTTTTCGTCCTTTGTATTTTCCTTTGTACAAATGGAGAAATGCATCACATGCTGTTGGACTGTGTTGAGTAACCCTCGCTTTGCCAAGTCGAGTTGGTTGACAGCTCGCTCCCTGATGAAAGGCAGGGAGTTTTTCCCAAGTATTTTTACCTTCTAACTTACATGTCATCGTGCCTCTGAGACGGCCAATAAAGTGCCATCCTAATGAACGGACTTTAGTATACCAAGGAGTAAGAAAACCACCATCTGACAAAATATAAACGGACCGGTGTTCACCAATAACTTGAAGGAGGTTGTCTAAAAATCTGGCATTGGTTTCTGGCGTATCAAAATCTTTTAATTCAACAACCATGTTGTAAAGCACTAAAGAACGGCCGTCAACGAGTAAACTCGCTCTAAGCAGGTGGTAATCTGAACGACAACAACCACTCCAGTCCACTGCAATGGCTAAATAAGGCAAGTTGCTAATGATTGGTTTGGCCAACGAAGCGTATATTTCAACTTGTTGGTTAAACAAATGCTCGTTATTAAGAAAACGATCAACCCTTTTTATTTTATGCTTAATGTTCGCACGCCCAGCTAAGTAACGCCCCAAACTTGTTAAGGTTAATCTATCAGACGCTATAAGTGCTTCAGAGCATGCTTTAAGTGTCTTCATTCTCGCTTGATTGAAATTCGATAAGGACTTATCAAAGAAGTTATGGCAAAGTAAGGATTCAGGCATAGCATTTTACTCTTATTTTTGTTTTGACGAACTAATAAGATCATAAAATGTTGTGCCTGTCATTTTTTGGGGATTCGTCAGCCCAAAGGGCGAGTTTAAACGCTTCATAGCCTGTGTTGTTGATTTTGAAAAGGACGCTACAAGGATGTAGCTTATTAGAGAACGCAGGAGCACGTTCTCCTGAATAACCATTCTCTGCAATCAACGCCGTGCCTCTAAAGCGTTTAACTCTCGCTGAATGACCGAATATTTATGCGAATTGGTATTAATGAGTTTACGTGCATCAATAGATCTTCTTCACAGAAGCTTCACAACTAGATTGCTACCTTTGGATTATTCAACCATTTATTTAGTTAGCAACATGAGAGTTCTCTACTTCTTTTTAATTTTTTTTTAACTGCGTGTAACAGCAAGCATCTGGATATTATGCCTGACTTAAAAGATCCGACCATTGTTAATAAACAGCTTACTGTGAATCAAATGCACCAAGACATCGATTACTTAATTGAAGGTGCTTTAGCAAGGCACCCAGACTTTTCTGCCTATGCCAATCTTGAAGAACTAAGTCGAGCAATACATAAAGTTAAACAAGAAATTACCAAGCCTATGATCAGAGCAGAGTTTTATCGTTATATCGGTAAACTTAACCATCTTTTTAATGACGGACATTCTTTCTTAATTTGGCCTTACAACGAGTGGAAAATCATAAAAGAGCAAGGAAAGTTAATATTTCCATTTGATATTGTAATTTCTGAGTCTGCAGAGATTATTATCAAAAATACTTATAGCGACGTTAATAATAAACTTATAGCTGGAACAACCATAAATAAAATCAACGGAGTGCCATCTAAAGAACTGATTAGCGCTCTCCAACAGTATGTAGGTGGTGAGACGCAGCGACTAAGAGAGCAAATTGCTGCAGAACGTTTTAGTCTAGTACTTTGGGCTGTTTATGGTTTCATCAGCCAATTTGAGCTAGAAGTTTCCTTAGATAACAAAACGTCTACACTTTTAGTAAGCACCGGGCAAAAGTGGGAACAAAATATAGTTGCAGGAACCAAAAAACCATACTATTACAAAGTCATTAAGCCTGGTGTTGGCTACTTATATCTAGAACATTTTGATATTGATCCCGATACATTTGAAGAGTTCATTGATAAAACATTCACTGAAATCAAGCAAGAAAAAATTAGCTCTCTTATTATTGATATACGTAACAATTCAGGAGGAAATACCGACACAGTTACTTATTTAACTCGCTATATAGCGGACAAGCCATTTCGGTTAATCTCGTCTGTACGTGAAAAGTTAAATCAAGATAATCGTGGTTGGTTTGACTATAAAGGTGAAGTAGGTAAAATCATCACTAAAGAATGGACAGATATGGAAAAACCGATAGCAAACGGATATCAATTTACTGGTAATACTTATTTACTAATTGGTGCTGTAAGTTACTCTTCAGCAATAGTTTTTGCTACAACATTAAAAGATAACCAATTCGCCACTCTAGTTGGTGAAGTTACAGGCGGTTTTGCGAATCAAACAGCGCAAGGTAATCTATTTAACTTGCCAAACTCTCAATTACGCGCTTATATTGCAACGCGTAGTTTAGTGCGTCCGAGCGGTGATTTAACTCGTCAAGGCGTTGTTCCACATCATATTGCTTATAATTCTCCAGATGATATCAAAGCTCAACAAGATGCTGGTATCGAGCGTATTTTGTCGTTAATAGGGATAAAATAACTATGCCAGAAACGTATACAATATTGATTGTAGAAGACAACATAGATATTGCAGGTCAACTTGGTCATTATTTAGGTGAAAAAGGCTTTGTAACTGATTTCGCCCATGATGGTAAGACCGCAATCAACTTACTCGCTAAAGAGCGCTTTGATATAGTCATATTAGATCTTATGTTGCCAGATACCAATGGCCTTGCGATATGCAAACATATAAAACAAACGTCTGAAACAAACATTCCTGTCCTCATGCTAACAGCAAGAGATAGTTTGGGAGAAAAAGTCGATGGGTTTGGTGCAGGTGCCGATGATTATTTAACCAAGCCATTTGCACTTGAGGAAGTTTATGTACGATGTTTAGCGCTAGGTAAACGTAATCAGCTTCATAAAGCTAGCAGTATTAGTATCGGGTTATTAAATATCGACTTTCTCAAACACAAGGTAACCAGAAATAACCAACCCATTTCGTTATCAAGTACTGACTTTGCTATTTTGAAGTTGTTAGTGGAAGCTTATCCAAACGCCGTAAATAAACGATTTTTAGCAGAAAAAATATGGGGTGATGAGTTGCCTAAAACAGATGCCATCCGCAGTCATATATACACTTTAAGAAATGCAGTAGACAAACCTTTTGAATATGCCATGATTAAAACTTTACATGGTATTGGCTTTAAGTTAGAAGTTCCAGATTAAAGTGGCACATGGATAATACACAACGTAGTTTACCCTCTGCAATTACTTACCTTGTGGTTGGGTTGGCACTGACATATACTGTTATCTACAGCCTACTAATTCTAACCTACTCATGGATAGTTGAAGATAATATATTCAACCGTTTAGTAGCTTCTGAAGCGAATTACATTGAACAACAGTTTTTACTAACAAATAAAGTCTCTCCCCCTCGTGCAGGGTTTATTACGCTACATAAAAATTGGCATGATGTACCAGTTAAAATAGCCAAAGGTTATGTTATTAATCCCAAACAGGTTGAATATTCGCTTGATGATGGTCGTTCCGTACATGTTCAAGTATTTGAACTCGGTGGAAATGTTTACACCTTGCTAGCCGATGTGGCAGGCTTTGAGGTAAGCAGAGATTACCTACCTAATATTATTGTTTGGTTAGTGGCATTCGCGACTTTTCTTGCGTTTATTGTCTCTATGGTAGCTTATTTAATTGCAAAACGAATCACTAATCCTATTAAGATACTTGCTAATGATGTGAGCAAATTTTCAGTGAATTACATTCCGAAAGACTTTGCCCACTCCTACCCAGATAATGAGCTTAGAATATTGGCGACGAAGATCGAGCAAAGCTTCAGTCAATTACAGGCCGCACTCAAAAGAGAGGTGAACTTTACCCGTGACGTAAGTCATGAAATTCGAACGCCGATTAGCATCGTGAAAAATGTACTTAGTAATTACCAGAAGTCTCTAACTTTAAGCTCTGAAGAATTTGAACAGATTTACCAGGCTAACTTTGAACTTGAAAAAATCACTCATACATTATTAGCTTTAGCAAGAAATGAATCAAGTGAAACCACCAGTGTAAATTTAACTGAGCTCATTGAAAATATAGTATTGCAACATTTTGAGCTAAATCATTCTGAGAAAGGTAAAGCACTGAAATTAAAACTACAATTAGAAGAAAATGTCTTTCAAACAGTCAATAAAAATTTAGTCCAAATATTACTCAATAATATACTGTCCAATATAGTGCAATACGCCACTGCAACTCATGTTGCTATATTGCTCTCCAGCGTTGGTATGTCCTTTAGAAATCAGACGGCAGATTTGGTGCCAAACCAACCACAAAGAAGTGGCACTAAAAGTTTTTCCAGTACAGGCATAGGACAAGGGCTTAATTTAATTGAGCGAATTTGTGAAACAAATGGCTGGAAAATGAGGGCTGATTACCAGCAAGGAATGTTCGAGCTTAAGATCTATTTCAATCCTCAGGTTACACCAGTAGTTACGGCGTAAATTAGTTTAATTTTCATTTTAGCTTATCTATACAAGTATTAAATTAATGTACCTTCTCTTTATTGAGGAGCGCTTCATGAAAACTTATCTACTCGCGCATTAATAGCCGTCTTATAAAATATTAATCAATCATTAGCTGAGATGCGTTTCACCCCACTGAATTCTGAGTATGGAAATGAGGGGACAACAACATATTTGGTATCGATTGAAAGTGGTATTGCATTGTATGTTGTTAGCCATAAGTGTAGTGAGGTACATGTTCATAATCATAAAAATTACTTGCCTCTAATTTAGGGTCTGTTGATCTTTCGCATTTATTTTTGCAGCAGTTTATACCAATTCGCATAAAGATTAAGTCAGTTCAGAGCGATGTCAGAGGTGGGAGAATAAGCAAAACGTGGCAGGTATAGTTGTTACGTTTTGCGCAATTATCGCGCCTCTAACACGCTCCCAAAGGGCTGACGAATCCCCAAAAAATGACAGGCACAACATTTTATGATCTTATTAGTTCGTCAAAACAAAAATAAGAGTAAAATGCTATGCCTGAATCCTTACTTTGCCATAACTTCTTTGATAAGTCCTTATCGAATTTCAATCAAGCGAGAATGAAGACACTTAAAGCATGCTCTGAAGCACTTATAGCGTCTGATAGATTAACCTTAACAAGTTTGGGGCGTTACTTAGCTGGGCGTGCGAACATTAAGCATAAAATAAAAAGGGTTGATCGTTTTCTTAATAACGAGCATTTGTTTAACCAACAAGTTGAAATATACGCTTCGTTGGCCAAACCAATCATTAGCAACTTGCCTTATTTAGCCATTGCAGTGGACTGGAGTGGTTGTTGTCGTTCAGATTACCACCTGCTTAGAGCGAGTTTACTCGTTGATGGTCGTTCTTTAGTGCTTTACAACATGGTTGTTGAATTAAAAGATTTTGATACGCCAGAAACCAATGCCAGATTTTTAGACAACCTCCTTCAAGTTATTGGTGAACACCGGTCCGTTTATATTTTGTCAGATGGTGGTTTTCTTACTCCTTGGTATACTAAAGTCCGTTCATTAGGATGGCACTTTATTGGCCGTCTCAGAGGCACGATGACATGTAAGTTAGAAGGTAAAAATACTTGGGAAAAACTCCCTGCCTTTCATCAGGGAGCGAGCTGTCAACCAACTCGACTTGGCAAAGCGAGGGTTACTCAACACAGTCCAACAGCATGTGATGCATTTCTCCATTTGTACAAAGGAAAATACAAAGGACGAAAAGGGAATAGCCGTTTTACTAAAGATACTCGCATGTATCGACGGCATGCTCATGAGCCATGGTTACTCGCAACATCAGATAATACACTCACTAGTGATCAAGTAATTAAGTTGTACAGTAAAAGGATGCAAATTGAGCAAAACTTTCGCGATGACAAAAGCCAACAATATGGCTTTTCGTGGCGGTTTAGTAAAACACAAGGCGTAAGGCGAATGAGTGCCTTGTGCTTAATTGCATGTTTAGCCAGTCTATTACTTTGGTTTGTTGGCTTTGAAGCGGAGCAGCGCAATTGGCAAATAATGTTTCAGGCTAATACGATAAAACACCGCAGAGTTCTATCGTTTCTTACATTGGCGAAGCAAGTAATTCGGCATAGACTCCACAAAATTAAAAATCACTATCTACAGAAAAGTCGAGAAAACTTTTTAGCTTATTATCAAATATGTTCAGTTATATAAAAATGGGGATCCGTCAGCCCAAAGGGCGAGTTTAAACGCTTCATAGCCTGTGTTGTTGATTTTAACAAGGACGCTACAAAATGATTTGCTCTATTGCGTTTTTGTCTAATCGGGTATGTCTGATGTCTTCTGCAATAGTTGCCCCTATAGCTTGATAAAATTGACGACCAGAATCATTATCTGAGGCTACGATCCAATCAATACGTGCCATATCGTTATCTTTCGATATTTGACAAAGGCGCTTAATGAGTTCCTTCCCAAAGCCATATCCGCGATATTCTTCGTATATATACAAATCATCAAGCCATAAACCAGGTTTTGCTAAAAACGTTGAATAAATTTCGTAATATGTAGCAATTCCTACTAACTGACTGTTAATTTCAGCAACAATAGCTTTGACTTTGGGTTGCTGGGAAAAAAACATTGTTGCAAGTATTTCTTCATCGAGAATTAAAGAGTCTATACAGCCATCAAATTCCGCTTTTGCTTGAATTAACGATAAAACAGCCGTTAAATCTTTTTCTTGAATCTCTCTTATCATCATTTTATCAATGCCTTATGCCCTATTAAATTATGACCCAAAAATTCGGTTTGATAATCTTCTAAAATTGGATCTATTTTATTTTCGTCGATTAGTTTTTTTAGTTTCCTGTCGAACAGCTTTACAAGCCTATTAACAGTTTTTCGTTTAGCCTGAACAGGTGAGAATGCCAAATAAACACCCTCTTCAGATATACACCCAGCTTCTACTATTTTTTCCGAAAGACCAAGCCTACTCACTTCAAGTTTCGTTGAATTTCGTGTAAAAATGAAAGTATCAATTCTTTCTTTTATTAACTTACCGATATTTTGCTTAATGTATCGATCATGATAAGACTGAGATTGAAACTGGTATGGGTTTTTAATTATGTAGTTTTTTAACTCTGGTATTGATGTATCTGTGGCTATACCAATTTGAACCCCTTCTAATGAATCGAGTCCTGAATAAGTCCAAAGGGATTGTTTCAGCTTATAAAAACACATTTTTTGAATCCCAATAGGTGTATTTGGGTATGCTAAATCCGGCGCCTCTTTCTTAGCGGGTGATAATAACGCCATATATTTTCCATCTTTGACATACATTATAGCTCTGGACCAAGGGTAATTATCTATCTTTAACTCGATATTTTCACCGTCAAAGACAAGCTTCAATATTTCAACGATATAACCTGGTTTGGATGAGTTATTAGGGCAAATTTGCGGACACCAATCAATAGCGGCAACATTAATAATAGTCGGCGGCAGTGAAGCGCTAGATACAGGCACTGTATAAACTAACAATACCATTACTAAAAGGTAGTGACTCATTAATGTTTTAAAACTCACCAACTCACTATTAATACGAGCTTTTATTTTAATCTTAAGCTTTAAAGCAATGTTTTTATTTATACTCAAAGCTTTTCACTCCACAACTACTGTGTCTATGTACAAGTAACTATACATTTTCTAACATGTATTTCGTGAAGGTTTCGTGAAGAAAGCGACAAAAGCTTAAGATCTCGATCACTCTTAGAAATATTTATTGAGAATAATTAACAAATCATCAGCCCTACATTAAAGATTCTATTCGGTGGGTATTTGTTAACTTACAAAAAAATCTTCACAAGAAAACGACATACATTGATTAAAGGTACTCTGCATTATTGTGAAAATTTAATTATTGGTTTGTCATTAGCCGTTTTTTTAATTTGTCCTAAATCATTAGCGGAAACGTGTGCGCCTAGCTGATTTCTGAGCATGGTAATGAAAGGAACACAAACAAAATTACGGCTTAGAGGAGTTAACATAGGTTTACTTGGCCTTAAGTAACAATGATATCACGCTAAATATCGTTAGCCCAAAGGCGATTCAGCTTAGTTCACAATAAAAAAAGGTGACCTAACGCCAGCGTTATAGCAGCTCTATGCCATTGGCCTGCAGCGCTTGTAAACATAAAGCTAGCAAAGGCTTGTCCGTCTGCCTAAAAGGTAAACAAGTTAATAGTTCATATTAAAAGAAGATCAAGCGTTTAAAGCAGAGTTACTCGATAAATACTCGTTTATCTTAGATCCCATATTGAAAGAGCGTGGAGTAAATTTTGTGGCTAACTCGCCAATGCTGCCATACCTTGCAGAAGATGTGTTATTAATTACGGCACAAAACCCGATGTCAGTAGCCAAAGCAGCAGAATGCATTAATTGTAAAATTAGGAAAATAATTTATACAAGATTTATTTAAAGGTGAAGCGACAATGCGGTCTATTTCACAAGCTCCAGTCGAAGGAGCCTATTTAATTGATCTGGCGTTATCTGAATTCACAGGAAAATTACAAATTACAATACTTAGCTTTATATGTTTTTTACGCATATAGATTGGCCGAGGACCAAGCAGATAAATTAATTGAGTTACGTGTATACAGCGTGTTAGTCATTACTTTTCTCATCCTAATTATTATTTTCAGAAATACAAACGATAGTGTATTTAGAGCAAGGTTATAACGATAAAGCAAGGGCAGAAAGGCAAAACTTACAAAAAA
This sequence comes from Thalassotalea hakodatensis, assembly GCF_030295995.1. Lineage (NCBI taxonomy): Bacteria > Pseudomonadati > Pseudomonadota > Gammaproteobacteria > Alteromonadales > Colwelliaceae > Thalassotalea > Thalassotalea hakodatensis. Next base: position 3,984,940 of record NZ_AP027365.1, read on the forward strand.
CGTTCCCTGAATTTAAAGTAACAAAAGATTTACTAGGCATTTAGTAATATCTAAGCAACTTGATTTATCGAGCTATGAACTAGAACGAGCCACAAGTAAATTGACTTGTGATTTATACAACTATTAATCATTTTATTTTTTAAGGAAGTTATGGACGCCATTAAAATATTACAACCCATAATTATTATGGGGCTGCATACCCTAATAATTACAATCTATATGTTTATCACTCGAATTTCAGCGATGAAAAAGCTGAAAATACACCCAGAAAAAGGTCAGGATACTAGTAATTTAAAGTTATTGTTACCGGCAGAAGTTAACAGAATATCAAATAATTATAATCACTTGTTCGAGCAGCCCACATTATTTTATGCTGTAGTACTTTTAATCGCTTTATTAGGGCATGTTGATACTTTAAGTGTGATTTGTGCTTGGAGTTATGTTGCAGTTCGAGTGATCCATTCTTTAATACAAATCACCATAGACCGCGTATTGATCAGGTTTTATCTATTCTTATTCTCATGGCTAATACTCGCAGCAATGTTAATAAAAGAAGCAAAGATAATATTTTTTTAAGTTATGCTGACCATTCCCTGAGCCTAGCATTAGGTTTAGGGAATAGTTATCTCTTAAAATAAATCGAAGTATAATCCTGTAGAAAATAACTCCCCACTAAATAAACTCTGACATTAAAAATATTTATTGTTCTTCACAAAATCACGACGAAGCTTATATTAAAATTAAAGCATGTGATGTTTCACACGATTTATTCGCTCAGGATCTTTGTAAAAACTTTACTGATCCCGTTATACATTAGGAAAATAATAATGAAACTGACCCTAAGTACGATTTATTTATTAACACTGCTATTTTATTCAAATTTTTCAATCGCTCAGGAGTGCAATGAAACTTGCCAAGTCAACGCCGTTACTGCCTATTTTAGTGCACTCGATAAAGTTGCTAAAAAAGACTCTACAGCCAAAGATATTGATGCGTTTCTCGCGCTAATGCATAGCGATGTGAAATACGTTCACGTTGAATATGGTGCAAAGTTTGATCTGGTTAACTGGCGTGAAGCATTTTTACGAAACTTAGACCGAGGTATGTATCAAAATACAGATCAAAATGAACAACGAATTATTAAATATATATCCGGAAAAAGTTATATCGCCGTAGAGTATTCTCACGGGATTATTCAAAACAATGAGCAATGGGAAGCAACAGAGCCACTGCTTGTGATATTTGCTTTCACTGAAGGAAAAATATCACTGATTAAAGAGTTATGGTGAAAACTAAGTCTCGAAAAATAAAGTGTTTTGTAACGTAGCCAAAAAATCATTGGTATGGATAAAAATGACTAACATGATAAAAAAGTTAATTCTGGTAATTACTTCACTAATTATATTAGGAAGTATCTTTGGCGTTATTTACGAGCAATATTCTCGTTATAACGCCGAAAAAAATCTGCAACCACATGGAGAATTACTCGATGTAGGTGGGCACAAACTACACTACTATAAACAAGGGACAAAGGGACCTACAGTAGTATTCGAATCAGCTTTTGACCCTGCTGGTCATTTACAGTGGTTCAATTTGCAGAAACAGTTATCTGGCTTTGCAACTACCGTTTCCTACGATAGAGCTGGTTTGATGTGGAGCGAACGAGGAGCCAACCCGAAATCTGGCAAATTCATGGCCAAAGAGCTACATACGTTACTTGAAAGAACTGGGGTTTCAAAGCCCTACATTCTAGTTGGACATTCATTAGGAGGGATAATTTTAAGAAATTTTATAGCGTCTTATCCACAAGATGTCGCTGGGGTAATTTTGGTTGAGAGTGCGCATCCAGAAGCACAAAAATTCATATCTGCTGAATTGAATAGTACAATTAACGAACAAATACCTGGTAGTTTACTTAAGTTTGCAAATAATGTTGGTCTTTTACGTCTAATGTTTAAAAATTCGTTTCCAGATAATAGTGAGTATGATTATCAAAACTCTCTTTATCCTGCGCTCCTTTATAAAAGTGCTAATGCAATTATTGAGGAACAAAATAAAATACCGCAACTCTACAAGGAGGCTAGCGATATAAAGTCTTTTGGGGATATTCCTCTTATTGTCATTACTGCTACAGATACAAACAGGTATGATAATTATTTTAGTGATGAAAAGTTAAAAACTGAATTAATTCATGCGCTGGAAGTAATGCAAAAAGATCTATTAAAGCTCTCAACTCAGAGTGAACAAATTTTGGCTCCAAACAGTAGCCACTATATAAATGAAGACCGCCCAGATATCATAATAGACGCAATCAAAAAAATGATTACATACACCAATGGATGAAAATCATTCAAGTTCCTGAACTTGATTACTTCATTGAAAGCTGGGAAATACACTATTTGATGTTTACAACCTATATAAATAGTGTCGTCACAACGGCTAAATAAAGCAATAAAATAATAATTAAGGGTATATGAGCAGAATGAAATTTCTTCTAGGTAGAAAAGTCGCCAACTTAGTAGTTATATTTGGTGGGTTATTCAGCTTTCTCGTGCACAGTAATCCGAGTGTGCTTAACGAAAAGCTTAATGAAAATGAAACTAATCAAGTTATATCAGCAGTATGCGACTTACTTGATAAAAAATATATATTTCCGGAAGTATCTAAAGAAATAGATCAGCTGTTTAAAACTAAATTAAAAAAGGGTGATTACAAAAAGTTCAATAATGCTCGTGAGTTAGCCCAACAGTTAACTAAAGATATGCAATCAATTAGTCATGATCGTCATTTAAGAGTACTTTTTGACCCTAAACGTATAATGCAAAGTCGTGAGCAAGAAAAACAAGCAGTAGACCCCGCTAAAGAAAAAATAGAGAGGCTAATACGGCGGACAAAAAACCATGGTTTTAAACAAGTCTCTATACTAGATGGTAATATCGGTTATATAGACTTAAGACATTTCGACTTTCCCGATGAAGCTTCTGACACTGTCACTGCAGCGATGACATTCCTTGAAAACACTGACGCTCTAATTTTTGATCTTAGACACAATGGTGGGGGTTCACCCTCAATGGTTCAATTACTTGTGAGTTATTTATTAGATGCAGAACCAATCCAACTCAATGATATTTACAAGCGTGACTTGAATATTACTAAACAATACTGGAGTTTAGCGTCAGTGCCTGGTAAACGACGCCCTAATACTGACGTATATGTATTAACAAGTAGAAGTACTTTTTCCGCTGCTGAAGATTTTTCATATACTTTAAAACACTTAAACCGAGCAACAATTATTGGCGAAACAACGGGGGGAGGTGCTCACCCAGGTGGAAGGGAAATTGCTACCGATAGGTTTATGGTATGGATACCAACCGCACGTTCCATTAATCCAATAACAGGAGGGAACTGGGAAGGGGTAGGTGTAAAACCACATATAGAGCAATCAGCTAAAACTGCCTTAAATACTGCTCATATTATGGCATTAGAATCACTAACCTCGAACAACAAGGGAAGCCAACAAATCAATCAATGGTACTTAACAGCATTAAAAGCTAGATCAGAAAAACCTCAAGTTGCAAGTGAAGTGCTCATAAAATACGCAGGTAATTATGGTGTTCGTACCTTAACATTTGAAAATGGAGCTTTATATTATCAGCGTAAAGGAAATAATAAATTGAAACTATTTCCGATCAACGATCATTTGTTCATGGTTGAAGGGAAAAATGACTTCAGAATTAAAGTCGTAGTGGAAGACCAGAAAGTAGTTGCTATACAAGGTATTTCAGATAATGGCTCTTATAGTCAAAATGCTAGAGAAGCTTCAACACTCTAATCTTGCAAAGAGAGCTTGGGTTAGTTTAGTTGTGTCATTCATAGAGATCATTTCAATTTTGCGATCTCTAAATTTTTCTTGAAATTTGATAGTAGAACACGCTCATTATGAGCTACTACAGAAACCAGCGTTGTTAGTTTTTTGATAAAGTTTTATCCACTTTAATCTTTGTGAATTTCATCATTCATGACACCTAAGTATTAAAAGGGTGCTTCACATCCTTAGCATTAAAATGATGATAATCTCATACTCATCTCTGCTACGGCATCTGTATGTATGGAACTATGAATGATGACTTGCTCTGCACATTCACGTTTAAACTCAGCTGTTAATCTTTTCTTTGGTATGTTCCCTCGTTAATTAATATAACTTAATCCCTAACGAGGTCTCTAGTTAAACTGTACCGTTATAGAAATCTACGGACTAGGTTTCAATAAGCTTTAAAAACAAACAATACTGAGTACCAATGGAGCGTAACGATCATTATTCTATATTCTGGATCTGCTCACGCATCTGCTCAATAAGCACTTTTAATTCAACAGCTGAGTTGGTAATATCTGCATTAATTGATTTTGAGCCTAATGTGTTTGCCTCACGATTAAATTCTTGCATCATAAAATCTAAACGGCGGCCTTGTGCACCACCTTTTTTAAGTATATTTTTGGTTTCTTTTACATGGCTGTATAGACGATCAATTTCTTCGTCTACGTCCATCTTCTGTGCAAGTAATACTAATTCTTGCTCTACACGGGTAGATTCAAGCTCAATTTTAGCGTCAGTAAATTTATCAATTATGCGGTTGCGTTGCCATTGAATAACTTCTGGCATGAATGCTTTCACTTTTTCAGCTTCAGCAGTGATGCCGTCTAAACGCTGTTCTATAAGTTTCTTCATGTTTTCGCCTTCGCTTGCTCGCGCGGCAATGAAATCTTTTAATGCTTGATCGAAGCCTTTTAGAATATCGGTTTGTATCACATCTAAATCAGCTTCTTCTGTTTCCATCACGCCTGGCCAACGCATAATTTCTACAGGATTTACTTGGCTGTTAAGGGTTTGTTCGTTTATCCAACTTGCATGCTCTAATAGCTGTGTGGCAAGTTCTTGGTTAAGTGATAACTTACCTTTAGCTGAAGGATTAGGATTAAACCGTAAATTACATTCAACTTTACCGCGTGCTAATGCTTTACGAAAACGCTCCCGTAATACGGGTTCAATGCTGCGAAATTGCTCAGGCAAGCGAAAGTAGTTTTCTAAAAAGCGTTGATTAACACTGCGAATTTCCCAAATTGCATTACCCCAAGACTCTTTAACTTCTGCGCGGGAAAATGCCGTCATACTGTGGATCATAATCTTTCCTATTAACTAATTTTATAAGAATGAACTGGAAGATTATGCCTTACCTATATTTAATCAGCCACGTTTAATTGATAAAGTGTAGTGTGTGTGAAAGCGATATCTTCACATTATTCGGTATTTTGGGCTTTCAACCATTGTTGTTTAATATGCTCAGCAACCCTAAAAGCATTTGCATATATAGTATAGGTATATGGAACACTACCACCTGTTGGCATAAAAGAACCGTCTGTCACATAAAGATTTGTCACTTCATGTGCTCGGCAATTTTTATCAAGTACAGAAGTATTTGGATCGTCACCAAACCGACAGCCCCCAGCCATTAAGTTAGTCGGTGGCGCGCTACTAACGGATGTTGTTATATTTTTAGCACCAAGTTTTTCAAGTAGTTTAGCGCCTTTTTGCACCAGATACTCTGCTACCTGAATATCTTGAGGGTGAGCACCTATACGCACTTTTGCAACAGGATCGCCCCATTGGTCGGTCACTTCTTCATCTAAAGCAACGAAACAATCATCATTTGGTAACCAATCGGTAAAAGCCTCAAAGCGTAAGGTTTTATGAGAAGTAAACTTGTTGTAGAGCTTTTCTTTTAGTTGTTCGCCCCAAATAAGATCGCCTTCCTCGTCATATTCTGTGTCATAAGCGCGAGCAATCGGGTTATGGTAAAACAGAAAATCAAGCGTGCCACCTTTGGCTTTCCCTTTTTGGCTTACACCCTCAAAGTTTTCATCATTGATTTGATACCAATCTTGTAACGCACGATTAATGAATGGCCCTTCAGTTTGTAATTCACGTGCTTGTTCAGGTGTTAAATCATCAAAGTAGAAATCACCTCGACCACCGCCACCGCCACTGAAAATTAAGTTTTTACCGACTTGACCATTGTTATTTGCCAAGCCTTGTTGAAAGTGTTTGCTTTTTGAACTCAGCAAAAGTCGACTGGTTTCAATAGCCTGACAAGCAACCACGTAAGTATCTGCGATGATGCGTTTTTTATGACCTTTAGCATCATAATAATGAACAGCACTCACTTGGCTTTTTTGTTCACTTGCTAAATAAAAAACTTTCGCATTCGGCACTATGGTTAAGTTCCCCGTGGCAACAGCGTGGTTGAGTAATGCCGCTCTACCGCTACCTTTCGCACCAGTAGAACAACCATAACGACTGCAATAGCCTGAATATTCGCAGCTTTTCCTACCCATGGCCGGTTGCGATAGTATTGCGCGTGGAATGGGGAAAGCATGGTAACCCAGTAAATCGGCTGCTTTATCAATCCATTTAGCTACTGGGTGATCAATAAGTGGGGGGTATGGGTAATCCTCTTTATGAGGTTCTAAGTATGGATGCTCAACCACTTTTCCTGAAACGCCAATTTCACGATCAACTTGGCGATAAAAAGGTTCAAGTTCCTGATAACTAATCGGCCAATCAACGATGTTAGCACCTGCTATATCACCAAAAGATGATTGTAACGCAAAATCAACGGGCTTTAAGCGATGAAAATAACCACTCATAAAGTTAGAAGAACCGCCTACCACATTACCGTTCCAAAATGTCCAACCCGATTCGCTGGTCGCCTCTTTATGCCAATGAGTTTCACCATCTTCTACATGACTTTCTTCAATCACATGCTGTTCATCAGTAAGCGCAGGGTTGTAACTGTCGCGTACATTGGCAGCAAGTTCATCTTTATAAAACTCTTTTTCTGTCAACCAAGGGCCTTTTTCTAAGACAATAACGTTAGCGCCTGCTTTTGCTAATGTATAAGCAATAGGGGATGCGCCAGCCCCACTGCCGACAATACAAATATCATATTTCATGCTTTATTAGACCTATAAGAAGGTGGGCGTTTAACAATGTTCTCGGTTACATTTTTGGTGGGAATGACAGTCGAATTTACTGCAACAGTGCTTCTTGCGGGCAGTTCATAATACCGTTTTCCCTTTTCCGGTAAGGGGAAGCCCATTTGATGTGCTAACCATTGCCAACCAATACCCTTTGGGTTTCCACCATAAGCGGGCGGTGAAAGCATGGCTTCGTAAATATTTAAAATCATCATATTCAACCAGCTTTTCCCCGCCGTTGAACGACTAATTCCTGTCAACACCTGCTGTTTCTCATCATCCGTCAAGGCAATAAATAATCGATCATACCGCTTGTTAGTAAAGCCATTTAGCCATTGTACGCCTTGAAAAATGAAAGCAACTTCTTCTTTATCGGTTGGTTGCTCATAAACTAATAAATATAAATACAAACACGCATTAATCTCCTTAGCACCTGGCCCAGAAGCCGAACTTGGTAAAAGGTGTTGTTGTACCGAATCTAACGTTTGCCAATCACCCTGTTTCTTATCTTGCTGATATTTATCAAGTAAGTCTTCACTTACTACTGACATAGGAAAAGTAGAAACTAAAGCACTTGCACCAGCGGCTGACTTTAATAATTTACGACGATTAAGCTTCTTTGACAGCCACGATGGCGTTTGTTGATAACGTTGTTCAAAAGACTCACTCATTCTGCCGAAATCCTTTTTAAGTTCTGTGAATTCTGACTCATTTGCCAAGTATCAATAAACATAAGCCAAGCCTTACGAGAATGTTCGCCATTTGCATCAATAAACTCTCCAGTATCTTTTGAGAGCATTACTTTCCCTGTATTCGTCGACACAAAGATATGCGGATAGCCAACCACTGGTGGAAGAGACTTTAGAAAATCATTATTATCATTATGTTCACTGACATTAATTTTTAATAAAACAAATGCTTGGTGTAATGCGTTATTTACGTCTGGATTTTTAGTTAAAAATACCTCCATTTTCTGGCACCACACACACCAGTTACCTCCTATTTCTATTAAAATATTACGTTGTGTTTTACTCGCTAATTCAATTGCAGCTCTCGCATCATCGAAAGGGTTTCTTGACGCATCATACCCTTGGCTAAAGGCAGGTAAATGAATGCTTGCCTGCGCGAAAACTGGTTTAACATTCGAACTACTACAAAGTATAAACAGCATAACAAGCAACGTTTTCAGCATATTTTTTCTACTTTTATCACATCAATAATCATTAAGACCTCAGCTTCCTTAGCTTTCTTTCATTAATTGATGCTAGCGTGTTCCCCTCGCTTTCGCAATTAAGTTGCTTGAATGAAAAATTTGTTGTAATTACTCACTAATTACGGTGTCAAAATGTATCACTAACACATATAATTGCCGCGTCATTCGATCAAACAGGAAATAATCTATGCGTCCTAGTGGAAGAACTCCCGGCCAAATTCGACCGGTCACAATTACACGCCAATTCACAGTCCATGCTGAAGGCTCGATTCTTATTGAATTTGGCGATACCAAAGTAATTTGTACCGCTTCTGTCGATGAAGGCGTTCCTCGTTTTCTTAAAGGTCAAGGCAAAGGTTGGGTTACTGCTGAGTATGGCATGTTACCGCGCTCTACACATACACGTATGCGCCGTGAAGCGGCAAGCGGCAAGCAAAGTGGTAGAACCTTAGAAATTTCTCGATTAATTGCTCGTTCTTTACGTGCTGCGGTTGATTTACAAGCACTTGGCGAAAATACTATTACCGTTGACTGTGACGTTATTCAAGCCGATGGCGGCACACGTACTGCATCTATCACAGGCGCTTGTGTTGCTTTAGTTGATGCACTTAATTATATGCGCGCTAAGGATATTATAAGCACAAATCCCTTAAAACACATGATTGCCGCTATTTCTGTTGGTATATATCAAGGTGAACCTGTAGCAGATTTAGATTACCCAGAAGATTCTGCAGCAGATACAGACATGAATGTTGTTATGTCGGATACTGGCAAGTTAATTGAAGTACAAGGCACAGCCGAAGAAGAACCTTTCTCTTTTGAAGAAATGCAACAGATGATGACGTTAGCTAAACATGCAACCAGTGAGCTTTTTGATGCTCAAAAAGCGGCATTAAGTTAAGGAGAACGTTGATGAAAGATTACCAACGTGAATTTATTGAATTCGCCTTAGAAAAGCAGGTATTACGCTTTGGCGAATTTACCCTAAAGTCTGGTCGAACAAGCCCTTATTTTTTTAATGCTGGCCTGTTTAACACGGGCAGAGATTTGGCTCGTTTAGGTCGTTTTTATGCCTCAGCACTTGCAGATGCCAATATTGAATATAATTTATTATTTGGCCCTGCGTATAAAGGTATTCCAATTGCCACAACAACTGCCGTAGCGTTGGCTGATCATCACGGTCAAGACGTTCCCTATTGCTTTAACCGAAAAGAAGCAAAAACACATGGTGAAGGTGGCAGTTTGGTGGGATCACCACTGCAAGGTAAAGTTATGTTGGTTGATGACGTTATTACCGCTGGCACCGCGATACGTGAATCGATGGAAATTATCAAAACACATGGCGCTGAATTGTCAGGTGTATTAATTGCCCTAGATCGCCAAGAAAAGGGTAACGGAGAACTATCAGCTATTCAGGAAGTTGAGCGTGATTTTTCTACACAAGTTATCTCAATTGTAACCTTAGGTGATTTGATTCAATTCTTAGAAGAACAAACAGGGCAAGAAGAAAGTTTAAACGCGATTAAAGCGTACCGTGAGCAGTACGGAATTTAACTTCTAGCTTCAATCACTGTTCTAACAAAGCCAGCATTAATTGCTGGCTTTTTAGTATTAGGTTAATTTGAAGTATTTCATCGTGACTGACCAACAAAGGTTAATACTACCTTATCGTTTTGATCATAAAACATGAGTGTATTCTCGGTGATATGACCTTTGGCTACTTGTTCAAGCGCTTGCACAAATAACGACTCAACCTCAGCCGTTTCCATGCAAAATCGTTTGCTCATAGCAAGTGGTGCAAATTGTATCGTCGAATCATCTATGTTCACGCTGCCTTGAAAACGATTACAACCTGAAAAACCTGATACCTTTCCTGTTTCGATAAACTCTATAAACGGTATAAGTTCTGTTTTATTTGGCAATGAAAAACCTTCTGCTGATTCAAGTTGCCATCGAACATTTTTCAACGTTTCAACCGGTAAACTAAGGTTTCCGTCACGTTGTTCTTGCTGACAAGCTGAAAGTGTAAAGACCAAAAAGAATACTGCAAATGCGCGACTAATAAACATAACATCTCTCAAAAAATAGAATATATTGCGTATTGTAGCCGTCTGGTGAAAACATTTATGACAAAATCGCTGGAAACCCGTGAAATTACGACTAATGTCTAACCGCATTTACTTTTGCCATATCGCTATAACTTTGGTTTAACGTTTTACCACAAATAATATTTGCTAGAATTTAGCTGATCCCATATGGTTAACGTACTACATTTATTGTATTTATCATTTCGTGAAAATTTAAGGATATATGTGTTCAAATTTAAGGACAAATATCATTGGTGCACATCGCTTCGCCTTAACGTAACCATTTTATTGCTTACAACTTTGATATTCCCCATAAAAGTAGGCGCTACCTACTTAGAAGAAGCGCAACCATTATCGCAACGAAAAACGATTAGAATCGCATTACCTGACCAAAAAAGTATTGATTCAGCATCACAAGAACGCATGCAAGCATTAATAGCTTTTCTCAAAGAGTTCTGGCAGATATGGGCTTTAGATCACCAAAAACAGGTGCAATTTTCCATGCTTTCTGGCAAAGAAGCAATGGAACAACTCAACAACAACACAATAGATATTATTGCGATTAATATCCTTGAACCCAAATTATCAGCGTTTTTATACAGCATTCCCTATGCAAAATTTAAGCAACGCGTGTTTCGTAATCAATATAAAAAGCTAAAGAAAAACACACACGTCGCCATTCATGATCCTAGCCATGCCGCGCTAAACTATTTACCTGAGCATATTAACATTACCTACTTTGATAACGTTGATGCATTAGTGAAACAATATCAGAAATTTGATGTACTTTACTCTATTCACCCTTGGATGTTAGAGAAGGCGCTAGAGGAACACAAAATTAATGAAACTTTTTATGTGAATCAAAATGAAGTACCTGAGATGACGTTGCACTTTGCAACGCGGAAAGCTGATCGCCAACTCATGTATATTATTAACGATAGTATTCGTCAAATAAGCCTTGCTCAAGCTGACATTTGGAGTGAAAAATACCTTTTAACAGAACAGAGTAACTTCTCATTATTGTTAGGCAGTTATGTCACACCGCTGACTGAAGCTGAAAAGCACTTTATTATTAACCATAACACCATTCACATACCAGTGCCTAAAACGGGAATTTCTCCTTTTATTATTACGCGTAATCACGCCAATATAACCGATCGTGGCTATTCAATTGATTTACTTAATATGATTTCAAAGAAATTAGGTATTGTATTTAAACCCGTTAGGTATGAAAATTATTTGGGTGTATTTAAAAGCGTTAATAATAATACAACACAGTTATTTCCATTTTTTGAGATTGATGAAGAATTATCAAAGCGCTACATATTCAGTCAACCATTTCTTGATGCGCATTATAGTGGTATTTATAATCCAGATATTTCAGAGTTTACTCAACTGACTGACGCAAATAACCACACCATTGCCTTAGTTGAAATGTTTGCTATATCGCAAGCCATAAAAGATCACTTTCCTAAAGCAAAGTTTATCACTTATAGAACGATAGATGATGCTATTGCATCAGTTGCCAAAGGTGAAACAAGTTTATTCATCGGTCGCTCACTATTGGCTGCCGCAACGATAAAGCAACATGGACATGCTAATTTAACCTCAATTCCATTATCAGATTTTCGCCCCGATGCCCAAATTGCATTTGCCACTACGCCACAAAACCATATGTTGATCTCTTTAATCAATAAATCATTAAATGAAATATCCGCCGATGAATTAGACACGCTTTACAATAAGTGGAGCCAAACCGCTTTTCCTATCGCTGATGTGCAAGGGAAAGTGGCTGATGCTTACCGTCAGGCAAGTTATGTTTTTTTTGCCATTTTATTAATCGCGTTGATTATTTTTTGGGTGTATTTCCGACAACTACAAGTACGTAAAATCGCACAAAAGAAAATTGAACATGCACTAGCTATTGCCGAAGCAGCAAGAGCTGAAGCAGAACGTTCTGCACAAGCTAAAATTAATTTTCTCGCAAGAATGAGTCATGAAATACGCACTCCAATGAATGGTGTACTTGGTATGGCAGAAGCACTCTCTTTTACTGCTTTAAATAAGGAACAAAGCGAGTTACTTGATACCTTAGAAGGCTCAGCACGGCACTTATTAGCATTATTAAACGACGTACTTGATTTTTCCAAAATGGACGCAGGTAAACTCACCTTAGAATCAGTGCCTGTTAATCTACATTTATTGGCAAAGAACTTATTAAAAAGCTTCCATCATATTAAGACTGAAAGAAATTTACGTTTGAAGTTGAATATTGATGAAAACATTACTCATAGTTACTTCACTGATCCGACTCGATTAAATCAAGTACTAAACAATTTGATCAGTAACGCGATAAAGTTCACTGAAAAAGGCTGCATTACTGTCGCAGTTGAACAAATTGCGCAAGATGTTCAAGAAATAGATATTTATGATCAGATACGCATCTCTGTTAAAGATACAGGCATTGGTATTTCTGAGCAAAACCAACGCTTGTTATTTTCTCCTTTTACTCAGGCAGATACTGATATTACCCGAAAATTTGGCGGCACTGGTTTAGGACTCAGTATCTGCAAAGAAATCATCGCCTCAATGAACGGTGAAATAGCCGTAGAGTCTACGCCTGGAGAAGGAAGTGAATTCTATTTCACCTTATATTTAAAACAAGTGAAATTTAAACGTGAAACTGAAGATAGACGTAAAAATAGCCGTGTAGTTAATGAGCCTACCGATGATAGGTTTAGTAATATTAGTGTACTTATTGCAGAAGATAACTTAGTCAATGTTAAGGTACTTTGTGCTCAGCTTGCTCGTTTAGGTATAGAAGCTGATATCGCTTACGACGGGATTCAAGCACTTGAAAAGCATAAAAAATCCCCCTACGACATTATTATTTCTGATTGTCATATGCCAAATATGGATGGTTTTGAATTAGTTAAAGCAATTAATCAACAAAACAATCACCCTATTTGGTTAATTGCTGTTACTGCTGATGCACTAAGTGGTGCTGCAGAGAAGTGTTTAAATGCAGGTTTTAATGATTATATGGCAAAACCCTGCCCACAAGAAGAAATCACCAATAAAATGAACCATGCTTATCGAGCACTACAAGCAATAAAGATAGAAAAGCAAAAGGGTGATTAACTACACAAAAAACACTCACTGTAGACTATAAATATTAAAGGGGTTACTTTTGCGTTAACAACCGTCCTATTAAACTTTAAACTTACCAACAAGTGCATTTAAACTGCTAAACTCAGCTTGCAAGCTGTCACATGCTTGATGAGTCTGTTGAAGATATTCTTCACCTTGCTTATTTAATTCCATTAACTGCAAAATGTCCTCATCAATCGACTTGATAACATCACTTTGTTGTTTGGTTGCCTCGGCAACAGCATGGTTCTCATTATCAACATTTTGTAATGAATTAACGATTGCTTGCATACGTTCATCAGCAATGTTCGCTTTTTCTACGCTGGAACTACTGTTTTGTTGACTTTGTTCCATCGAACTCACTACAGATACAGTGCCTTGCTGTAAGGTTTCTATCATGTTTTCAATTTCAGTCGCCGCTTCTTGTGTGCGTTGAGCTAATTGACGCACTTCATCGGCAACAACCGCAAAGCCTCGTCCGGCTTCACCTGCACGCGCTGCTTCTATCGCCGCATTAAGTGCTAATAAATTTGTTTGTGAGCTCACACCCATGATCACATCTAAAATACTGGCAATGTTTTTCGCTTCGGCGCGTAATTTTTCTACATCACCGCTAGAGCTTTCCATCGTGTTTGATAATGCTTGTATAGAACGAATATTTTCATTGAGTGCTTCCATGCCTTGTTGAGATTGCTGGCGCATTGCTGAAGCCAAATCAGATGCGTTACCTGCGTTAATCGATATCTCTCCAGAAGAACTGTTCAACTCTGTCATCGCACTCGATACATTCGTCCCTCTACTAAGTTGCTGTTGTGCCATATCAATACCGAAATGTGCACTGCTTCTAACTTGTTCAATATGCTGTTCAAGACTGCCAGCAGAGCTATGCACTCGCTGCATAGTTTCATGCACAGTTGCAATAAAATTATTAAAGTTTGCTGATAGTTGACCAATTTCATCTTGGCTATCAACAGAAAGTCGCTGTGTTAAATCACCATCACCTTCCGAAATATCCTTGATAGCATCGTTTAAGCGATAGATAGGCTTCATTAAATGATTAAATAAGAAATGCAATAACAACACTGAAATAATCAAGCTAGCAATGCCGACAATAATGGCTGAATTACGTGATGAAATTAACGGCTTATAGGCTTTTTCGCGATCCAACACCACACCCACATACCACTTGACAGACGCCACACCTTCGATAGGAATAAACGAGACAATATTATCGCCAAATTCATGAAGTTTGCTGTTAAAAGCAGGTAAAGAAGGAAGGTCAAGTAGCTCTTTCACAGACTTATTAATCATTTCACTGTTAGGGTGGCTTAATATTTTACCGTCTGCAGTAGTTAAATACGCATAACCTAAATCTAAGAAGTCAATCATATTAAGTATTTCAGCAATGTCGCTGAGAAAAATATCCCCACCTGCAGCACCAATAAACGCACCATTTTCTACAATTGGCGCTACCGCAGAAATCACTTGTTGGTTTATGGTGGCATCTAAGTATGTTTCAGTAAACGAAGGTGTACTTTGTGATTTTGCTAATAAATACCATGGACGTTGACGAGCGTCGAAACCGGCAGGAAGTTCGATGGTTAAATCATCAAGAATAAATTGCCCTGTTTTCTCGACACCTATATAAGTATTTTTTAAATCTCCAGCCTTAACTGCTTGTTGCACTGCGGTTAACATAGTCTCGGTGTCGTCATCTGACGTTGCGTTTTCGGCTATCGCTTCAATGATTTGCAAACGACCGTTAAGCCAATTCGCAATATTTCCAGAAACTGAATGGCCGATCTCATCAATGGCTCGATTTAAGTTATCTTCTGTATCTTGTTTAAGTGAAAAGTAATTAATCGAGGTTGATACTGCTAACGCTAAAATTAATAAAAATACCGTGACAGCAATAATTTTATGGGCAAATTTTAAAGGAAACACAATTAATTCTCTTGTTATTATTATTAAGCAACCATAGTACCTTACCATTGCTTGATAAAATGTCCAATGTAAAAAATTTCATCTATAGAAAGCTATCTAATTGAAAAATAGATATAAAAAATTATCTGTAAACTAAATAATCCATACTTAGCCTAACTTAATGAACAAAAGTTACTCCCTTCTTATGCCGAGTATTTCTAGCCAAACAACAAAAAGTTCTGATACAAGCTAAATAAAAACTGGCACACTAATTACTCATGCAGCACGGAGGTAATATGAGCAGCGCTAACCATTACATACTGACTTGGCAATGTCCTGATACGACAGGGGTACTCGCGCAAGTCGCACAAAATTTATTTGAACATGGTGCGTTTATCACTGAAACGTCTCAATACAGTGACCCTTACACTGAAACATTTTTCTCACGCATTGCCTTTGATGATCGTCATATGACGGTTGGCAGTGAGGAATTCGCTCAAGGTATTGAAAAGTTAGCTACACCACTAAATTTACAATATCGCTTGCGTGAAAAAAGCAATGTGCCCAACGTTGTCATTGCGGTGTCGAAAGATGACCATTGTTTAGTGTCTTTGCTGACGAAATGGAAAGCAGGCGCATTACCCGTCAATATTGTAGCAGTTGTTTCTAACCATATAGAGTGCAAATCATTGGTTGATTGGCACGGTATTGATTACCATTATCTGCCAATGACGCCAGGTAAAAAGCATGAACAAGAAACAGCAATGATGGCTATTTTCGAACGATATCACGGCGATTTACTCATTTTAGCCCGCTACATGCAAATATTGTCAGATGATATGTGTACGAAACTCCGTGGCAAAGCAATTAATATACATCATTCCTTTTTACCCAGTTTTAAAGGTGCACGGCCGTATCATCAAGCACATACCCGTGGCGTAAAAGTGATTGGTGCAACAGCGCATTATGTTACCGCTGATCTAGACGAAGGTCCTATCATCGTGCAAGAAGTAAAGCCCATTAACCATACATACACCATAGAACAAATGGTACATGCAGGTCATGATTTAGAAGCTACCGCACTTAGTCACGCAGTAAAAATGCATGCAGAACAACGCGTTTGTTTGAACAAAGATAAAACCGTTATCCTAATTTAATCGCGGTTTTATTGATCTTTTAAAGGTTTTAGGTATAACGGTGCTAAAACCTTTTAGCAATTTATCTCATGACTATAAAATATCGTATTGCCGCTAACCATGTTAATCATCATTTATTCGATGTTTCGCTAACCTTTACTGCTGAACAACATCAAGATTACTTTTTGTCATTGCCTGCATGGCTTCCAGGCAGTTACATGATCAGAGACTTTGCTAAAAATATCATAGCAATTTCAGCAACTAATGCACAAAACCAATCAATTGAACTCACAGCACTTGATAAGCAACGTTGGCAACTAGCTCGCTGTGATGGCAACATAACGATTAGTTATCAAGTTTTCGCTTTCGACTTATCGGTCAGAACAGCTTATTTAGATAATCAACGAGGCTTTTTTAACGGTAGTTCAACGTTTCTTGCCGTTGATAACTTAAAAGATGACCCATGTCAGTTAGTGATAGAGGCACCTACCAATCAGCCCCATTGGCGTGTTGCCACAGGTATGCAACGAGCTAAAAACACAGAAAAATACCATTTTGGTGAATACATCGCTGACAATTACGCCGAATTAATCGATTGCCCGGTTGCAATTGGCGAGTTTGATAGTATTGAGTTTGACGTAGAAGGTGTTACACACCATATGGTATTTACCAGCAAACATTATGGTGACACAGAGCGTATGGCAGAAGATGTTGCAAAACTTTGTCAGCATCATATTGATTTATTTGGTGAAGCGCCTTTCAAAGAATACTGGTTTATCACCCATTTGTTAGAAAATGGTTTTGGTGGTTTAGAACATAAAAATTCAACCATTTTACAAGCAAGTCGTTTTGATTTACCAAATCCTCAGCAAAAGGACGAGCTCAGTGACGACTATAAAACCTTTCTATCCTTATGTTCTCATGAGTATTTCCACGCATGGAATGTTTGTCGAATTAAACCAAAAGCCTTTGTACCTTATCAATTAGATCAAGAAAGCTATACCGAGCAGCTTTGGGCTTACGAAGGTATTACCTCTTATTACGATGATTTTTCACTTTATCGTGCCGGTATTATCTCTTTTGACGATTACTTAACAGTACTCAGCAAAGCGATTACACGCGTCAACCGTGGCAATGGTCAATTCAAACAGAGTGTTACAGAGTCAAGTTTTTATACCTGGACAAAATTTTATAAACAAGGACCAGACGCCGTTAATAATATCGTCAGTTATTACACTAAGGGCGCAATTATCGCCTTATGGCTCGATTTAACGATAAGAGAAAAATCTAACCAGCGCTATTCACTCGACCAATTAATGCGAGAGCTATGGATACATTTCGGCCGTCCAGGCATTGGCACTGAGCAAGAAGATTTTATCAACATCGCCAATATTCTTTGCGGTGAAGATATCAGCGAGGTGTTCACCCAATTGTTAACTGCAAAATCTCCGGTAGATATAGCTCCGTTATTAGCGAACGTTGGCATTAGTTTCACAAAAAGTAAATTCTCCAAGCTTAATAGTGTCGACACCACTGAAGACCATAACTATACCCCATATTTAGGAGCACACTATAAAGCGCTTCCTCTTGGTGTGCAGATCACTCAAGTGATTGAAAACTCGCCCGCAGCTAATGCAGGTATCGCGGTTAATGATGTATTAGTGGCCATTGATCATTTAAAAATCACCGATAAAAGCATTCAACAATTGGCAAGTTACTTACCAGCGAATCAACGCGTTGACTGTCATTTATTCAGAGACGACCAATTAATAACAAACGATATTAGCTTTATTGACTCACCCGATACTGGGGTAAGTTTAACGGTAAAAGATGAAGCATTAAGCCAGCAATGGCGAGCAATAAACCGTTAATTGACATAGGGTGTAAATAAAAAAAGACACCCTTATAAAGACATTATATCAACGCAATTAGTAACATTTGTTACTTTTAGTTTATCATCATGCTATTCGAGTAAAAGAGAAAGTCGCTATGATCAAAATTGAGAAAGTACATCATGTTGCGTATCGCTGTAAAGATGCCAAAGAAACCGTAGAATGGTACAAAGAAAAGCTTAATATGGACCTTGTATTAGCTATTGCAGAAAATGAAGTACCCTCTACCAAAGCCCCTGATCCCTATATGCATATATTTTTAGATGCCGGTATGGGCAATGTATTGGCATTTTTTGAATTACCTAACAGTGATGATATGGGCAGAGACGAAAATACACCGGCCTGGGTGCAGCATTTAGCACTTAAAGTTGCCGATGTAGATGCTTTAGTTGCAGCAAAAGAAAGCTTACAAAGTAAAGGGGTTGATGTATTGGGCCCTGTTCATCACGGTGTATTTAAATCGATTTACTTTTTTGATCCCAGTGGCCACCGATTAGAGCTCGCTGCTGATATCGGTACACCTGAACAATATAAACAACTAAATGACGTGGCGCATGCCATGATAGATGAATGGGCTGAAACCAAACGTGCGCCTAATCATGCTGCGTGGTTGCATGAACACGATTAGATTTGATACCAACTGATATGATAAAAAAGCGAGTAATAAACATTACTCGCTTTTATAATTCTTATTTACCAACACCATTAATGAATCTCTGTACGCTTGTTCCTTCTTTCTTTGTAAGACATTTGCCATTAATATTTTTTGCTAATGGCTTTCCAATTTTTAATATTCTTGCAAAACATTAAGTTAACGAATTTTCATTAAAATGATGTATTTTTAACCAATTTAACACTTGCTTAACAGATTTAATTCGGTAAAGTAATGAAAGCTACTGATTGGTAGCCAAATACAAAATGGAACTGAATACGCAATTAGGAAGCTAAAAAATACTCTTTGTAGTATTACTTTATTGCTAATAGGGATGGTTTAATCTTCATCAGGATTGATGACAATTAAGTCCAGGAGGATAATAAGGAAAGCCTAAGAAAGAGTCAGGACGACCGATAAGTAGAAACACCAAGGGAAGCTAGTAATAATAAACGGGAACACTGTTAGAGACATACAGGGATTGTTACCAAAGTAACGGATCACACTAAATTGGAACATGCATTTTGTCGAGTTTATATGACAATAATTCTCCTAAAGCGATGGCATTGCCATCGTTTTTTCTTTCTATCATCAGAATAATTACCCTCAAGCGTAAATCTACAGTAAAATAGTAGGTAATATTCATCGTTAACGTAAGCCTTATGACACGTAAAAAGAAATCTAGAAAACCTTCAGCCGCGCCAGTAAGGTTATCTAAGCAAGAAAAACAGCAACTTGCAGAGCTAAAAGATAAAAAACCGAAGAAACAAAAAGGCAAAAAGCCAGGTAATCGACAACAAGAAGCTCGAGATAGTAAAAATACTCCGCAACAAGCGCAGCATAATAAAGACCCACGTATTGGCAGTAAAAAACCCATTGCGTTAGGCACAACTGACAATCAACCGTCGGCGGCTAAACCGAAATATAAGCCAGAGTCATCACCTCGTGTTGCACCAATTCGCGAGGTAAATCATGTTGATAACACCGCTGAACTTAACAAAGAATTAAACAATATCGAACAAGACGAAGCTTTACAGGTTATCCTTGGTAAGCAAGAACAAGACATGGCCTTAACTGAGCAAGAAATTGATTACTACAATCAGTTAATGGATAAGCACCAAGCCATCAGCGAGCAGCTTGGCTTAACTGATGAGGAAGAAGAGAGCCATCAGTCACCAAAAGATGATGACGCTTTATGGGATACCCTCGATAAACAAGATTTTTCAGATTATCAATAACACAGGAACATTATGTTTGAACAATATTGGCTCGAATTATCCGTTATTGGCGGCCTAATAATCGCAGCGCTTGCTTTTTATGCAGGCATGTTATTAAAGCAAGTAAACCAGCAAAAAAAAACGCAACAAAGTGCACAAAAACAACAACAAGAAAAGTTGCGTGCGCATGACAAGAAGATACTCGATAGTGTTGTGATCATTGTCCGAGCAATGAAAGAGGAGCAATGTGAGTTATCAGAAGGTTGTTGGCGTTTAAGCGTATTACTCGACTCATTAAAAACATCGAGTAAACTTGCTAGTGAGTTTCCAAGCATTTTTGAGTTATACAATGCAATTAAGCACATGCCAATTCTTGAAGAACGTAAAAAGCTTGAAAAACGTGAACGCATGAAACTTGATTTAGTCAGAATGAAAGCAGAAAGTCGATTACAACCAAGCATTCATCAAGATATCGAGCTGTTACACCAATACGCTAATGAACGTATTTCAACCCTTAACGAAGAAGTTAACAGCGCAGCATAGTTACTAACCACATTTATATGTAAAGCTTGCGCTTGATCAAAAAGTTTTTTACCTGCATTGATAAAATACGAGTGTTCTACCCCTTTTGAACACTCGACTGTCAAACATCGTAAAGGCTAAACTAATGCAAACTGAACTGTATTTTGATCAAACATTACTGGGAAAATATAATACCAGTGGACCGCGCTATACTTCATACCCAACCGCGCTTGAATTTCATGATCACTTTACTGCTATTGATTTGGCTTCTGCGATAGAAAACTCAAAGAATAATACGTTATCGCTTTATGTTCACATCCCGTTTTGCCACTCATTATGCTACTACTGTGGTTGTAATAAAGTGGTTACGAGACAACGTGATAAAGCAGATATTTATCTTGATTATTTAATAAAAGAGTTAAAAACAAAAGCGCCGCTATTCCAAAAATATCAGGTTAAACAATTACATTTGGGTGGAGGCACACCAAGCTTTTTAACTAAAAATCAATTGAGCTTTCTTGTATATCATTTAAAAAAAGCATTTTCGTTTTTAGAAGACATTGAGATGAGCATTGAAATTGACCCCCGTGAAATTGATCTTGAGTTAATCGATCATTTATACGAATTAGGCTTTAATCGTTTAAGCATTGGCGTGCAAGATGTTGACGGTAAAGTACAACAAGCAATTAATCGTACGCAGTCAACCGACTTTATTGCCAGTATTATTGCGCGAGCAAAACGGCTAGGCTTTCGTTCAGTAAATGTTGATTTGATCTATGGCTTACCACATCAAACACCAGGAACATTCAGTAAGACTATCGATAAAGTCTACGAAATGAGCGTAGATCGCATTTCATTGTTTAGTTATGCACACCTGCCGAGTCGTTTCGCTTCTCAACGTAAACTACGTGATGAGTGGTTACCTAATGCACAAGAAAAATTTGCCTTGATGAAATTAGCTATTGAACGATTATGTCAATATGGTTATGAATTTATTGGTATGGATCACTTTGCTAAGCCTGATGATGAACTGGCTATAGCGCAGCGCGAAGGCACCTTACACCGTAATTTTCAGGGATATACCACTCAGGGTAGCTGCGATTTACTCGGACTAGGTGTCTCTTCAATCAGCGCTATTGGAAATAGCTATAGCCAAAACGAAAAAGAATTAAAACAATATTACCGTGCTATTGATGTACAAGGGCAAGCGATAACTAAAGGGCTAACATTAACACAAGACGATGTCATTCGTGGCCAAGTAATCAAGTCACTAATGTGTAATATGTATATTGATAAAACAGCTATCGAAAATCAATTTTCCATTTGTTTTGATCAATACTTTGCCGATGAATTACAAACACTCGCCTGTTTCATCAACGATGATTTAGTATCAATAACAAGACAACGCATTAACATTAATCAACGGGCACGATTATTAATTCGAATAATTGCCATGAGTTTCGATGTATATATGAAACAGCATTTGAATCAACAACGCTTTTCCCGTGTTATTTAGTCGCTTTGTATGTTTGATAAATATCAACATTATTTTGATTGGCTTGGCTGTAACTTAGCTGTCCCTCTGCAATATCAAAGTCACTAATACGTGTTTTAACCAGTGGTTGTATACTATCATTTTCACTTAACAGCGATAGAATCTCTTGCCTATTGCTATCAAACCAATACCAATACAGGCCCCTTTTACGCAAATTAAATTGACGTCCATTCATCACATAGTTAGCAAGCTCAAGATTGTTCACTAGTTCCTTATTCATATTCCCGACGAATAGTTGATGTTGCTGATCTAGCCATAAAGTATTTTGTTCTTTATCACTAAAATGTACATACTGCCAACGACGTTCAGCTTTAGATACGGAATCTGTTTTCAAGTCATAAAAGTGCACTTGCCATCGTTCATCGACTTTAACACTGTAAGCGATAACACTATTGCGCTTAAATGATACCCCTCTAATTTCATTTTGAGGTATTTTCAGTCGAATAAACGTTCCATCTTCCAACGAGATCAAGTGAATTTCATTTAATGTTAGTGCCATTAAATAACGGTCATCAGGCGACCAACGTAAATCTAAGTAATGCCTATCATCATTAAAGTGAGTGAGTTTCCGGCGAGTTAAACGATTAAGATCAGTGAGCCATACTTCTTCGTGGCCAGTCGCTAATGATATATAAGCAACCTGATTCGAATGATGGGAAAAACGAGAAAATTGCTCATTTACCGAACTGTCAGCAATCATCACTTGTTGTTTAGTGTCTAGCGCTAATAACGCAATATCTATATTCTTATTACCTGCTGAAAACAAATAATCTTGTCCATTAATGTGCCTTCTTGGAGCACGAATAACACGTGTGCCAGAATAAATAACGCCTTCTTTTTTCCCCGTTAAGCGATAACGAATCAATTCATAAGCGGGGTGTTCGCCCATCATGACGACATGGTTGCCATCATGGCTCCATATCGCACAACAAACATAAGCGTTTAGTTTAAATAAAAAGGTTAATTTATCGCGTTCTATATCTAACTGATAAAAACCTTCCCATTGTTGTTGGTCGGGAGATGAGATTAATAATTTATTTTCTGTCGGGTGCAAATCGAACTGGCTATTCCCCCCTAAATAAATGTCAGGTTGTGCTACTCGCCTCTGTTCACCAGTTTCACTATGAATGGAAAACAATGCATATGGTGTAGCGATGCCATTATTTTCAGCATACACTAAACGTTTATCATCATGCGTAAATAAAATTTTGCCAAAACTGCCAGCTGTACAATTATGAATGAGTGTTGGCTTTCCTAACGTCAAGCCACTAATCTCTCGAATGAAATATTGGCATTGATTGCTATTTCCGACTAAATACGCCAGTTTTGTCCCGTCATCATTCCAACTTGCAGGGCCAACACCTATGTCTCCATGATCATCAATCGTGATCACTTTTTCATCAGCAATTCGTTTTATTCTTAAATACACATTACCTTGTATGTTAGATAAATAGGCTACCCGCGTACCGTCTGGTGAAAATTCAGGGAAAAGCTCATCACCAGCATCTGTGGTTAATGCTTGAGCTGATGTTGTTATTCTCGCTTCATTATTTACCGGCCAAATTAGGTAAGTCATAAGTATAAACGCAATCATCAATAACATGATAATTAACTGACGCTTCGGCTTCTCTATCAACGAATTTGGCAGTAACTCTGCATGATTCACTTCGCTATCTGAATGATTAACAACAGGGGGATTTGTCTGCATTACTCGTGGCAGAGAATCTTCTAAAATATTATCAGTCGGTTGTGGTGTCGTTTCTCTAGTAGTTTGTTGCTCATCCACCCTTGTGACAGTCGCAATAAACTTATAGCCTTTTTTCGGAAAAGTGGCGATAAATTGGGGTTGTCTCGGGTTATCTGCAAACGCTTTCCTCAGCTTTGTAATCAGTTTACTTACCGTATTATCGCTGACAACCCTTCCAAGCCATACGTTTGTGATTAACTCATCTTTACTAATAATCACATCTGGGTGCTGACAAAAATATCGCAACAACTCTACTGCCATAGGCTCTAACTGTAATGTCTGTTTTTCATCGACAAGTGACTGTTGTTGATCACAAAAAATAAAGTGTGCTATTTGCCAGCGCATAGTTGTATCTACACCGTGTTAAGTGATTGTAAATTATCATAAACCACTTAGCTGGTCACGAAAAGTCATCAAAAGTCATGGTTTAATCACGACACTTTTTGTAAACCAAGTATCTTTGTTGCGTAACTTCAATCTATCAAAACGCTCATATAACCATTAAGAATTATTGCGTTAATAAGGATAAAAAATGATTATTTTAACAACGTTTTTTCAGTCAATTGGGCGTTTTTTCCGACGTCCTTTGACTCAATTTATCGTGATAACTTTCACCGTCATTACCCCTGTCAAAGCAGAAGAAAACTCAAATGAATTGATAATGCCTAGTCAGCTAAAAGGTGCTCCAATGACTTCTCGAGATCACGCTTTGTCGTTATTAACTGATACGATATTTCACCAACAGTTGCTCGCTTTAGCACAGCAATTACCGGCGAGTGTTGTAGAAGAACAAAGTATGTTCAGTAAAGTTGCGTTACTATCACTCTTAGGCAATCACAAACAACTGTTATCTCTTATCAATAAACACCCCAATGGTATTAACTATAGCCATTACCAATTATACAGCCAAGCTTTACAATTATTGAAAGATAAACAATCTGATCTTGGGTCTGCCATTAGTCAACAGTTTTCACATCGATTGGATAAGGCTGATGACGAAGCATTAGTGAATTTAAGCTTAGCACTTGGTTGGTCTATCGATAATGCGCAAGATTATGCCTATAACATTTTTAAGGGATTAAAAAACGAAGAAACACTGTCGATAAACCAAGCCATTAATTTAATTACCAATGCACATCTTTATCGAGTGCTTACTGAGGTCATTCCGCGAGTGAATCCCATGCTCGTTACAGAGCAAAATAAACGATTTGATATTCAACCTGAAGTATTAATAACAACCAGTGAAGGCATTGAACTCACAGCCACTATTGTGATGCCGAAACATCGGGAAATGACTTTACCTACAGCCATGCAATTCACTATTTATGCCGACGAAAAAAGCCATATAAAAACAGCTATGCATGCCGCCGCACATGGCTATATCGGCCTAATTGCTAACACTAGAGGCAAACGCTTAAGCAGCAATACTATTACGCCATTCGAACATGATGGACAAGATGCGACAGCAGTCATCAATTGGATCAGTAAACAACCATGGAGTAATGGCGAAGTAGTCATGTATGGCGGTAGTTATAATGGTTTTACCCAATGGGCAACAGCCAAACATATGCCAAAAGCGCTCAAGGCAATAGCACCCTATGCAGCTGCAAGCTTAATTACCGGTTTACCATATGAAAACAACATTATGTTAACGGCAAATTATGAATGGGCATTTCATGTCACCAATAACAAAACCGTTGATCATAGTGTTTACGCCAATTGGCAAAAGCGAAATGCACTCGTTAAAGAACTGTATGAAAGTGGAAAATCAATCTCATCTATTGACAAATTAGACGGAAAAAATAATCCATGGTTCCAAAAATGGTTAAAGCACCCAAGCTTTGATACTTATTATCAAGCAATGGTACCAGTAAAACATGAATATCAAAGAATAGATATTCCCGTATTAACAATTACAGGTTATTTCGATGGTGGGCAGATTTCTGCATTAGATTACTTAACCCGTCACTATCAACATAGCCCAAATGCAGATCATACTTTGTTAATCGGACCATATAATCACCATACAGCGCAAAACAAGGTAAGAACTCATCACAGCAACTACAAACTTGACGCCGTAGCGCTAGAAAAAGACACGGAAGAAATCGTTTTTCAATGGTTTGACTATTTATTAAAAAATACAGCAAAGCCAACGTTGCTAAAGAACAAAGTGAACTATCAAGTAATGGGAAGTAACCAATGGCTACATAAAGCGTCATTAGCAGAGATGAATAAAAACGCACAATCGTTTTATTTTCAGACTAACGCTAATGAACAGGGGCATTATTTGCTAAGTAATAAAATGGATTCAAAACTGAATTTTATAAAACAAACCGTAGATATGGCTGATCGCACAACAGAACACAACGTTTCTCCTTGGCCAATCATGTCAGAATCATTTAACGTTGATAATGGCGTCGTCTTGATGACCGAGCCTTTTGAGCAACCCATGGAATTATCGGGTCAAATACATGGTACTTTATCATTGGCCGTTAATAAAAAAGATGTTGATATAGGTTACACGTTGTTTGCCATTGATCGGTCTGGTAAAACCATGCACCTGCAAACTTATATCAGCAGAGCAAGCTACGCACATAATATGAGTAGGCGAGAGCTGTTAACCCCTAATGAGAAAAAAAATATTCCTATCGTTAACGCTAGAATGACTGCAATGCTGTTGAAAAAAGGCAGCCGACTTGCCATCGTGTTAAATGTGAATAAAAATCGCAACGCACAAGTTAATATGGGGTCAGGTAAAGATGTTGGTAGTGAAACTATCGCTGATGCTGGCAAACCATTAGTCTTAACTTGGTTTAACGATAGTGAAATTAAATTACCTCTAAAGGTTTGGCAGCCTTAATTAGTTAAGAAACTACCAATAAGGTAGTTTCTTTTTTTTATTTCTAAATCAAGGATTAAGCTGTTTTATATGCCGCGTTAAATCCTCAATAGGCATCGGCTTTGCCAAATAGAACCCTTGCGCTTCTTCGCATCCCATATTTTGCAATAAAGACAATTGTTGCTCTGTTTCTATGCCCTCAGCAACAATATTAACCCCGAAGCTTTTTGCCATAACGATAATGGCATTGACGATCGTTTTTGAGCGTTCGTCATGTTCTATTTCAGAAATAAAACTGCGATCAATTTTTATTTCATCCACGGTTAAATCTTTTAGCATCGTAAGTGATGTGTAACCAGTACCAAAGTCATCGATAGAGAAGGTAATACCACTTTGTTGTAGATCCGAAATAATATCAACACTTTGGCTCATATCAGTTAATGTTGCTGTCTCGGTAATTTCAATACGTACATAATTTGCAAAATATTCAAGACTTTTAATAAATTTTGCAAGTACACGCATTTCATCAATATTATTAAATTCTGTCGCTGATACATTAATTGAAATATGTTGTAAAATTCCATTAAGTAAGCCTGCTCCGGCTAACTCTTTAGCTGCTTTACCGACAACAAATTTAGATATAGCACTCGTTAAATAATTATCTTCAGCAAGTGGAATAAAATCTGCTGGAGATACAAAACCATGCTTTTCGTGAACCCAGCGTACTAACACTTCAACACCACTCACGGCCAGTGTTTTTAAATTATATTTAGGCTGATAGACAACTGATAGGGTTTCATTTTCAATCGCCTGTCGTAAATCTAGTACCAATTGCCGTCGTTGCATGGCCTTTTCTGTCAAAACTCGATCATGATATTGAATAGCATTTTGTTGCTTTTTCGCTATTTCCAACGCTTCTGTTGCCGACACCATTAATTCTTTCGCATTCCTACCGTCTGTTGGATATAGTGCAACGCCAATACAGCAAGTTACATTAATACCATTATGTTTCGCACGTTTTGCAAACAATCGTTGAAAACTTAAAACATGATCATCCATATCAAAGGCTTCATCGGTATTTATAAGAGCAAAACTAGCAAATTGATCGGCATGTAACCGAGCCGTCACAGAACCCGCAAGCGTCGCTTTTGAGATATCAGCTGCTAATTCTCGTAAGAACATGTCAGCGCGGTCAAAACCTATCGTTTCATTTAACGCTTTAAAGTCATCAATGTCTAAATAACCGAGAATGATTTGTTCATGAGAGTGAAGTGAGCGTATAGATTTATCCAAAGAACGGATGAACATATTAATACTATATAGCCCCGTCAGACCATCTAAGTCATTGGTTTTCTCTAATGCTCGGTTATTTCGGTACACCAATAACAACAGCATCATTGCAGTTACAAAAACGAAAATGAGTCCTTTATACGTTTGTGCAAGTGCGCGTAAATTTGCACTGTCAATAAAGGTTTCAACGGCAAAATCTGAGAACAATATCCAAAGACCCGAAAATACTGCGTAAATAAAGGCGATTCTCACCGCCGAATTAACGACTTTATCCATAAAAATTTGCTCTCAATACTGCGCTTATTATAATGGCAGAGGTTTAGTTCATACCCAATTTATTACATATACATCATGACTCATCAGATAACAATGATACCCAATCAGTTACCTATCATTGATTCAATAAATCATTGAATACATTATTATAGATTATACTGTTAATTGTGCTTAATTGCCTTAATACGTTTCTTCACCTGTCGCGCATAATAGATTGCAGGTACAATAACCATGATAGCAAGCGCACCTAATATCCAATGATGATGCTGTTCAAACAATTGCAGTTTAACAATATCTGCGGCAAGTTCTGTATTTGCTTGTTTGGCAAAGGCTATTGCACCTATAGCACCTTCTTTGGCAATTGAAAAACCTCCACTAAAGGCACTTTCCCAACCTAGAGAAGATAAAGACGAATATGCTTGATAACCAATTGCTGATGCACCAAACGCAAGACCCCCTATTGCAACAGTACCTAAACTAAATAGACCGAACCCAATCGCGCCAATAGCCAATACCCCAACAGAGATAATGCCCACACTAATAGGCGCTATGGCAACACCTCCCCATGCAAATAATAACCCTCTTGCATAACTTCCACCGGCTATCCAACCAAAAGCCGCTTTATCATTTTGCTCTGGAATACTAAATTGAATATGCACCAAAGGTACGCCAAATAGTGTTAACTTACTGATATATTCACGCTGTTTTGATGATGCTTGGTCACTTTCATGTAGGAAAGCTTCAGGATGAAATAACCGCTCATGCTGACGTAGAGTTTTCTGTGCGATAACCATCGCCACGGCAAGGTACAAATAACATGCAACAAATGCCAGTACCACAAGTTGTGAGATAATAGCCATCATTTTAGCACTCTCATGGTTTGCATAGACATAATGTTTTAGTCCTAACATCGCCAGAACAAACAAACATGCAAAGGTAAAAAATAACACAACAGATTTGATCACTAAGCGACGCTCATTAACCGTTCGTGATTGATCAAGTCCAGCCCGTAAGCCAAAAAATGAACTAATAAAACCTGAAGACACTGCGAGAAACGTAAGTATGGTTCCCAGTTTAAACAAACTACTGGTTTTCACCGCACTTGCACCAAAAACAGCCGCCTTTGCGGGCGGTGCGATATCGCTAATAATGGTAAAGATAGCGGTAGTAAAAGCCACCCCAGGCTTACTTTTTTCTAATGTATCTTCAACAAATGAATTCACAGCAGTTTTTAATAATTTACGTCCACGAGAAAGTCGCTGTTTCACTGTGTCTTCAGATAAATCAAGTTCACTCGCTACACGTTCGATAGATTGTTGTTCACGATAAAATAATACCAAAGGTTCGCGATAGGTTTCTTCCATTGTATTCAGTGTTTTCCATAACAAGTCTTGCTCTTGCTGCGCAATCATCGCGGTATCTAATTCAGCATTCTTTTGTGCATGATCATCTTGTACATTAAGTTCGCTGGCATTTGTAATTGGCTGATTATTTTCTTTTCGGCGAAAGTGACTGACCTTGAACCGTAAAATACCGCACAACCATGATTTAAGCTTTTCAGGATCTCGAAGGGTATCAAGCTTCTTCCAAGCTTCAATAAAGGCTTCTTGGGCAAGATCTTCACTTTGTTTTATATCACCAATGGCTGAATAGGCTACAGAGCAAAGTAAGTTTTGATAGCGAGAGACAATCTCACAAAAAGCATATTTGTCGCCTCCTAATGAGTGCATCACAAGATGTGCATCACTGGCATCAATAATCGGTACTCGTTTTTTAAAAAATTTCATCATCTTTACTTCCTGTTTGAATACCAAATAAGTGCCGTTGAAAAAATAAAAGTGACAAAAAAAATGACTTTTTTATGGCTTTTAACAATAAATAAAATTTCTTTGTCACCTTTTCTCTGTGCTTGGTACTTAATCCACAAGAAGGTGATGAAGCTAACACGGCTCATGACCTCCGATGTTAATTTTACAATATTTAGGAAAGATGATGAAAAAATTAAGCCAAATAATAAAGACACTCGTAAACGCAACGATGCTTACCACGGTTATCGCTTTTTCAGGGGCAGCAAATAGTCATACCATAGAGAAACTTGTCGATGATTTTAATCATAAAACTAACAATAGCTTGGGCTTGCCAAGACAATTTATCAATGACACAACTGCCGGAGGCAAAACAACAACAACCTTAACGATTTCAAATGGCAGTATGCATCAATCAGGTGACATTATACCTCCTAGAGGTCAACCAGGCTGGGCAAGTTCAGTATTGTTACTGGATGCGCAAGGCATGCCGATAAATTTGAGTCAATATGAAGGTATAAAGTTATTAATAAAAGTCCGAAAAGGTAACTTATCAGTCTCTGCCAATAGCACAGAAGTGACGAACTTTGACTATCACGCTGCGCCAGTAATAATTAGTGCTGATGAACAATTTCACGAAGTAAAGCTGCCTTTCAACGCCATGAAACGCGCTTGGTCAGAGCAAACGCCTTTGAACACAAAGACGATTAATAGCGTAAGTATTGTCGCTTATGCCATGCAAAGATCTTCTTTCGATTATCACATTCGCGAAGTCAGTTTTTATTAATTTATCATCTCTACATACGAAAAGGGTAACTAAGATGGCCAGTTCATCACAAGCGCCGAATAGGCTCGACTACCTAGACGCAGCGAGAGCATTAGCGTTACTACTCGGTATTTTTTTTCACGCAAGTTTATCATTTATGCCAATGTTTATTGGCTGGGCGGTGATGGATATTTCCACAAGCAATATCGTCGCGATATTTGTGATGATCAATCATTCTTTTCGTATGGAACTATTCTTTTTAATTGCCGGCTTTTTTAGCCACATGACATTGCAAAAGAAAGGCATGAAAGCTTTCATATCATCTAGGCTTATCAGAATAGGACTTCCGTTGGTGGTCGGCTGGTTTCTTCTAAGGCCTATGTTGGTGTCAGGTTGGGTCATGGGGGCTGAGAGCATGCGTGGCGATGTAAATGTGTTAAACGGACTATCACAAGGTATTGCAAGTTTTAAAGAGCTCCCAAATGGTTTTCTAATAGGCACACATTTATGGTTTTTATATTATCTATTACTCATACCTGCCCTTGTACTTGTTGTCTGCAGTATGGTGTCGTTAAATGACAAGGTGAAACATACATTATCAGCAAGTATGGATCACGTGGTAACTTGGCTTTGCCGATCCTCTTTTGCGCCATTTTTGGTCATGTTGCCAATCGCGAGTTGCTTATGGTTTATGTCGCACTGGGGAATGGATACGCCTGATAAAAGTTTAATACCAAACTGGCCGGTGCTTTTTATTTATACTGGATTTTTTAGTTTTGGTTGGCTGATGAATCGTCAACGCCAACCTTTAGCAGATTTTGCAACAATAACCTGGGGCAAAGTATTCTTATGTTTATTGGCTTCTATATTAAGCGTGCTATTAACCAACTATCAGTCACAGCTGGGGCACCCTGATTATTTATTGCTTAAAATAGGCTTCACCTTGAGCTATGCATTAATGATGTGGACTCTGGTATCACTGTTTATCGGATTATGTTTTCGCTTTTTTAATCGCTTAAATCACACAATGCGCTATCTTGCTGATGCTTCCTATTGGCTTTATCTGATACATTTACCTATCGTGATTTGGCTGCAGATTGCCTTTGCCGAAGTGGATATTCACTGGGCGTTCAAGTTGTTGAGTATCTGCATGATCACCGTGATGTTATCGTTAATCTTATATGAGCTTTTCGTACGCTCAACAGTTATAGGCGCGGTACTGAACGGCAGAAAAAAATCACGTGTTTTAATTTCTGCACTCAAGTCCAGCGCGTAAAACAAAAAATATTGACGTATTTATTCATCAATAAAACCGAGGTTAATACATTGGTCAGCACTATTAAATATCATTGCTGCCTTACCCTTAATCTCGGTTTCTTTAGCTAATTCAACCCATTGATAGTACACATTACGATGAATAGTGGCAGGTAAATTACCCCTAACAATAACAGATAAACCTCCGTCATCTTCTATTTTCACAGGGTGTTCGGCATCTAAAATAAACTCATCATCAACATTTGTGGTTAACATCATAATCGTTGATTGTTCATCAAGCCAACGCCATTGGGTTATGATTAATGGGTACTTTTCGACCTGTATTTTGATTTTCTCGACAGGGGTCACCAAAAAATACTCATCAGCTTCTTTTTTCAACACTGAAGCCAATAACTTAACCAGTGACATTCGTTTGAAAATAGTACCCATGTAAAACCAATCACCATTCGCTTTTATGGTCAGATCCATTGCTCCGCAATAGGGCGGATCCCAAGATTCAACTGGTGGATAACCTTTTTCTTGCTGTTTAAGTTGTTCGACAAGCTTTTCTAATGACATACCAACACTATTTTATTGCTTCACATTGTTTTTATTCTAACAAATTTTGCAATATTTTCTCATTTGGGCTTGTCACCGTTTACGAGGTACTATAGAATTCGCGCACTTCGATAAACGCAAACGCTTTGTGATTATCAAGTTCTGTGGTGGCATTAGCTCAGTTGGTAGAGCCCTGGATTGTGATTCCAGTTGTCGTGGGTTCAAGTCCCATATGCCACCCCACTTTTTCTCTAATTCCTTAATTATGCTTTAACCTGCGAGTACGTCATCACAAAGTGATTCCGTTATTATAGTTCCCGCGCGTTCAAGTCCCATTTGCCACCCCACTTTTCTCTAATTCCTTAATTATGCTTTACCTGCGAGTACGTCATCACAAAGTGATTCCGTTATTATAGTTCCCGCGCGTTCAAGTCCCATATGCCACCCCACTTTTTCTCTAATTCCTCGATATTTCTTCGCCTGCGAGTACGTCATCACAAAGTGATTCCGTTATTATAGTTCCCGCGCGTTCACATCCCATATGCCACCCCACTTTTTCTCTAATTCCTCGATATTTCTTCGCCTGCGAGTACGTCATCACAAAGTGATTCCGTTATTATAGTTCCCGCGCGTTCACGTCCCATTTGCCACCCCACTTTTCTCTAATTCCTCGATATTTCTTCGCCTGCGAGTACGTCATCACAAAGTGATTCCGTTATTATAGTTCCCGCGCGTTCACGTCTAATTTCAAACGTTTTTATTCACTTTGACTAAACTTTTTCTCCGAAATTGAGTATGCTTAGTTTTATGACTTTTTCATAAATTGAATGGCTTCTATCAAGGTAAATATCTACATGAAGTTTCTTGAGTTAAAAATTCCCCCAGTATTACTAATGATGATATTTGCTGCGATAATGTGGCTGAGTAAAGACATTTCAACACCAATGATATTGTCCTCACAGTTAACCATCATAATGACGTTATTATTCTGCTTTTTGGGCACAATTGTGGTCGCGGCGGGGGTTATCGCATTTAAAAAAGCCAAGACCACTGTAGACCCAACCAAGCCAGAATCAAGCGCTTCATTGGTCAGTTCAGGGGTTTACCAATACACCCGTAATCCTATGTATTTAGGTTTCAGTTGCTGGCTAATGGCATTGTGCTTTTATGCCGCCAACCCGCTGTTAATCGGTTTTGTCGTGCTGTTTATTTTCTACTTAGATACCTTTCAAATATCACCAGAAGAGCGAATGTTAGAGAAGCTCTTTGGTCAAGCTTACCTTGATTATTGTCATCAAGTTCGGCGCTGGATTTAATGTTATTGGTTATGCGTACATATTTTCTTCTTTTAATTTGCGTTGCGCTAAGCGCTTGCACTGAGCAGCCGGTGTATACCTCTTTAGCCAGCGTCACACAGCAATATAGTGAAAAAGTACTTAAAGCGGCAGATATTAGTACTGATGGTACAATAACGATAGTTAGTGACAACGAACAGGTTTGTGTGTGGGATAATATAAAAGACCAAAAAAGCTATTGTTTACAAGGACTTGATGCAAAACTGATCGAGTTGTTAGGTATCTCTCACTCTAAACGATACTTTTATACCTCAAATCGCGTGAATGTACATTTATATGACTTAGCAACAGGACGCCTTGTCAGAGTTTGGTCTGCTGGTGATAATATTATCAATGATATTGCGATGGCAAATAATGAAAAAGCTTTAATCTTTGCTTTTCGTAGTGGGCAAGCCAGCGTTGTTTCTGTGCATAGCGATGTCATTAACACCTTTAAACCTCACCGCTTAGACATTAACTCTATCGCCATTTCTAATGACGGTATGAGTGCATTTACCGGTTCAAGCGACAAGTACGCTAGTCTATGGCATACGAAAACTGGCGAGATACTTGATTCGTACACTCATCAATCGCGTGTTAATCATGTAGCATTGTCACCCACTGGCAAGTTTGCATTTACCTTGGATGCGATAAAAGACCGCTTTTTTTGGCGTATCAATAACCCACAACCGCAAGCAGAATTAGGCAGTCTTGTGAAGTTCATCGAATTTAACGACAGTCAGTTTGTTAATCATAACAAGTGGTTATTATCAGCTTCCCCCAAACAGGTTATTCAACTATGGCGGGTAAAAGATGGTGAACTATTAGCACAGTGGCAGGCGTATAAACATGAACAGCGCTTTCGCTCGTCGGTATTAGCCATTGAAATGATCAACCCAAACACTATCGCCTCAATGACCAGTGATGGTGTTTATCAGCAATGGCCTGTTGCGATAACATCGCTTCATTAAGTCCCTTTTTAGCGAGCTGTAATGTTACTCTTTCACTTGATTACTGAGCCACACCGTTTGATAAGGTTGTAAGGTGATACGCTCTAAGGTATCGCGTATTTCCTGTTGTGCGATTAAGTCAAACCAAGATTCAGTTATCACTAAGTTTAACTCGCTAAGCATCAGTGGCTGAGGTTCACAACTAATATTACTAATACAAAAAATACTTTGTTTTCGATCAACGCTTTGTCGCCAAAAGCCAAACAATTGTAATCCTAGATGCAAGGTAAACTGTACTGCGTTTGGATGAAAAGCCGGCTGTTGTGTACGAATATCAATAAGTTCTTTCATGGCACTAAAAATTTGCTGATGATGACTTTGCTTATCACTTAAACGCTGTTTTAATTGTTCATATTGCCAACGATGTCGGTTTATCGAACGATTGTGATGGGTATGTGCTAACCGTTCTTCATCATTTCTGGTGGCTAAAAGACTATGAATATAAATGCCAGGTATACCTTCTAACGCAAGCATAATGGCATGCGCACAGATAAAGCGTGCATTCCCCCATTTATCGGGCCCTGCACTCGTTCCTTGTAATGCATCATAAAGCGCAATATTTATTTCATAGGCTTTTTGTTGACCTTCATCACTGGTTCGCCAAGAAATTCTGCCGCCAAATTGCTTCATGGTGTTAATTAACACGTTTAACTCTTGATCGGTTAATAAACCTTCCGCTGGACGCAACCCTATACCGTCATGTGAAGCAATAAAATTAAAATAGGTTGTACCATTTTGAGCGGGTGGCATGCTCATCAGCCAACGTTTTAAGTATAAACAATCACCAGTGATTAGCGTATTTAACAATAACGGCGGTAATGAAAAGTTATAAATGGCATGGGCTTCGTTAGCATTTCCAAAATAGGTTAAATTTTGTGTGTTAGGAATGTTTGTTTCAGTGATCACAATAGCGTTAGGTTTTGCGTGTTCAATAAGCGTACGTAACAACCTGACGACTTCATGAGTTTGCGGTAAATTTATAGATTTACTACCGACAATTTTCCATAAGAAAGCCACCGCATCTAAACGAAAAATTTCAACGCCCATATCAAGATACTGCCGAATAATCGACACAAATACCCTTAATACCGCGGGATTTCTAAAATCAAAGTCCACTTGGTCATGACTAAAAGTGCACCACGAAAATTGTTTGCCGTTTGCCGTTTCAACTTCTTTTAATAGCGATGATGTTCTTGGTCTGACGACTGAGGATAAATCATCATCGGGTGACGCGGTAAAAAAGAAATCATGGCCAACTCCTTTACCATTGATGAAATTTTCAAACCATAAGCTTCTACTTGAGCAATGATTAATCACTAAATCAGACATTAAACGTTTATTCGCTGCAATCGCTGAAATATCTTGCCAATCACCAAGTGCTTCATTGACCGACGAGTAATCAATAACCGAAAAGCCATCATCAGAACTAAATGGAAAAAACGGTAAAATATGCACACCATTTATTGTGTTACCGATGTAGTCAGTAATAAAGTCTTGTAAGGTTTTCAGTGGTTGTTCATCTGTGTCGATAATACTATCGCCATAGGTGATCATCACCACATCTTGCTCTGACCATAAGTTCTGATAGGGCTTAACTTCATGCATCTCTTCGGGAAAACGCATTTCAGCAAGTAGTTGATCCGCTAACCCCTGGTAATCATCAACACCCTCTACATCGCGGTAAATAAACGCCAGTTGCTGGCATACCTTTTGTGTTAACGTATCAAGCACATTTACCATGTATAGACCCCTGAGAAAATTCTTCGTTATCTAATTCAACTGCGGTTTTTAATTGCTCTAGTACATCTGGCATTGCACTTACCACACGGTTCCATGATGGAATAAACGGGGTGTCCATTGGATTTTCTAAAAACGTTTGTCCTGCGGTCATAATGTTCATCGCAAACATTTCAACCGCCTTTTCTTCTATGTGAATATCTAGCGTTAAGCCATTCATTACTGCGTCATTACGATAGGTTTCTACATAATCTAATGCTATACGGTAATACGTTGCTTTAAGGGTACGAATAGTTTCGGCAGTGAAGGTTTCACCTTGTGTTGCCAGTTTACGAATTAACGCTTTACTGATATCAACTGACATTTTAGATAACCCGGCATTGGCATTATCTAACGATAAATCTTGATGCTTATGATCGTATGTTTGCGCAATATCAACTTGGCATAATCGGTTCGATGAAAAATTACGGTGCATTTCAGATAATACCCCTATTTCTAAACCCCAATCACTTGGAATGCGTAAGTCGTTTAACACATCGCGCCTAAAGGAAAACTCACCTGCTAGTGGGTATAAGAAGCTATCCATGTATTCTAAATATTCGTTATGACCTACAGTTTTCTTTAATGCTTTGAGAAGTGGAGTCACTAATAGTCGTGAAACACGCCCGTTAACTTTACCGTCTGCCACTCGTGCATAGAAGCCTTTACAAAACTCATAATTAAAGAGTGGATTGGCCACAGGGTAGAGTAGTCGAGCTAGTAATTGGCGATCGTAAGTTAAAATATCACAATCGTGCAAAGCAACAGATTCAGACTTGCCCGACGCCAATACGTAACCCATGCAATACCAGACATTGCGCCCTTTACCCATTTCTTTAGGCGCTAAGCCAAGAGCTTCAAGCTTGGCATCAAGGGCACGAAGCCTTGGCCCATCATTCCACAACACCTTATGATGTTGTGGTAGCTCACCAAAAAATTTCAACGCAGAGCGATATTGCGTTTCGTCAGCGCGATCTAACCCGATCACAATCTCAGATAGATAAGGAACTTGTGCAATGTTATCAATAATTTCAGGCAATGCTTTACCTTCAAGTTCAGAATAAAGTGACGGTAAAATTAACCCTAATGGTCTTTTCTTTGAAAACGCCAATAGCTCTTGTTCTAGGCTTTCTTGATCACGTTGCCCTAAGTTATGTAACGTTGTTACCGTACCATTTTGATAAAAATCAGCCATGTTGCACCTCGTGATGATGAATAAAAGGAAGTAAATGCGTTAATGTTTCAGCCCAACCTTTCGGGCCATATTCGTCGCTTTGAATCGCTTTGGATTGACGCTCTAATGCAGGAAAATCATGCTTAGGTGATCGAATTTGTACGGCAATATCTGCCGTTTCAAGCATGGCAATATCGTTGTCACTATCACCTAACGCAATAGTCGTTATATCTGATGCGGGATATTGTTCGCGGTATCTTTCCGCAAGCCAGTGTTGTGCAAGCCCTTTATCGCAAGCACCACTAATATGTAAAAAGCGTCCGCCTTGCAGTACATTTGCACCATAATCTGACATCAAATCGATGAAAGCCTTACGTTGTTTATGTGTACCATTCCAATGAAGCGGTTCGCTAAATTCTCGCTGTAATGCGTTTTTTGCTTGTTGCTCGCTTAAGTGAGTAAGCGCAACGAGCTCGTTCACCGTCAACTGAGAAAAACCCGTAAAATACTGTTGATACTCAAACGCCACATTTTTCAGTAATGAAAGCCAATAACTTCTTGGCTGACAAAATGTTTTAACCCAATAATTCCCTTGTTGAAAAGCATCTTCTGGTTGTTTATCAAAGTAATTAATAGGGATATAAATAGCAGCACCATTTTCAACAATAAATGGCGTAGACAATGCTAGATCATTTCGCAACTCTTCTAATTCAACAAAGGTTTTACTGGTGTTTAATATAAGGGGAATATCAGCCGCCTTTAATGCCAATAACGTTGGTTTAGCAGCCTGCCAACTATAGGTTTCATGATCTAGTAACGTGCCATCTAAATCGCTAAATATTAGGTAAGTATTTTTCATATTAATCGCCTATAACCACTTGCTTAACTTGTCGATCATAATCAAGCAATAACAGGTAATTCATTTGCTGAGGAAGTGTTACTAAACCGTGTTCGGTTAAACGTTGAAAATACTGAATAAACTGACGGATCTGTTCCGAAGACATGATTTGATTGTTTGTATCTTCGGAGTTTTCTGCCAGTTTATTTTCTTGTTCTAACCGCCACTGAAATACCGCATTAAATGATGGCGCAGCCAACATCACCCAATAATCAAACAACTGATATAGTGGTTGATAGTTTTCGACTAACTGTTGATTCACATAGGTACGCCAAACACATTGTTCATCATTAGTTTGTTCTAACCGATTGATTGCGGGGGTTAACGCTGTACTTTCTTGCCTCATAACACCCCAACACCAGCCTTCAAGAAGCACTAAATCAGGCTGGTCTTTCACATACTTCCACTGCGTTACATATTTAACATCATCTATGGCCTTATCGAACGCAGGTATTTGCACGCCAGAATTGCCTTGTTTTAACGCCAATAATGTTCTAGATAATAAGTCAATATCATGGGTGCCTGGCACACCTCGGGTCGCTAACAAAGGGTGTATTTTCTCGGCTAGCTTATTTCGCGACTGTTTAGATAAGTAAAAATCATCAAGTGATAGGTTAACCACGTTGACATTGAAATTTTGCACTAAATACTCAGCGATGAACGCGCACATGGTTGACTTGCCACTTCCTTGGCAACCATTAATACCGACAAATAAAGGAGATTCACCACAATGAATACGCTCAAGTAACGTATTTGCTAACGGCACATAAAACTGTGATGCGGTTTCTTGAAACGCGTCAGATAGTTGGTGTTTGGCAATAAATTCGCTGAGCATTTTGTCCATCAATATATCCTACATTAACATCTTTATTTCAACTCTCGTGCCAAATCAAGCATATAGAGAAAATTTAAAATATCTTGTTGTTAATTAAGAGTATATTAGTTTATTACAAAACACCTTGTAGAAAGAATAACATGCTAAGTTGGCTAGTTTTAACGCAACGATGCACCATGAAGGTGCACCCTGTTATTTTTGTAAACACCTGTGATGGAACGCTAAATGCTCATCAATAAAACTTGAGATAAAATAATAGCTATGATCATAGCCAGCCCGCGTTCTAAGCTCTAATGCAGAGCCATGTTGTTGCGCTGCACGTTGAAGATTCTTAGGTTTTAATTGTTCAGCGAGAAAATTATCCGCGTCTCCTTGATCCACTAGTATCGGTAGTGTTGATTTTTCTTGAGCCAGTAAATGACAGGCATCATAAGATAACCAATCGTTTTTATTGTCACCTAAATAGGCCGAGAACGCTTTTTCACCCCATGGACATTGTGACGGATTTGTAATCGGACTAAACGCTGAAATAGACTGATATTGATCTTGATTTCGTAGACCTATAACCAAGGCACCGTGCCCACCCATGCTATGCCCCGCAATTGAACGTTTATCGGTAACTGGAAAGCTTTGTTCGATCAGTCTAGGCAACTCATACACTATATAATCGTACATTTGGTAATGTTCAGACCAAGGAGATTGCGTAGCATTAACATAAAAACCAGCCCCTTGTCCTAAGTCATAAGCATCATCATTGGCGACATTTTCGCCACGCGGGCTCGTATCAGGCGCAACAATAGCAACGCCTAGTTCAGCCGCTTTCTTAAAAGCGCCAGCTTTTTGCATAAAATTTTCATCAGTACAGGTTAGCCCTGAAAGCCAATAAAGAACAGGCACAGGTTTGTCTGCATTAGCGTTAGGCGGTAAAAATATCGCCAAACGCATCGTGCACTGCAAGGTAGTTGAAAAATGTGTAAATTGCTGATGAACACCTTCACACACTTTTGCTTGACTAATTTGTTCCATTAACGCTCCTTATTTATCCATATGGATCACTGAACGAATACTTTTACCTTCATGCATGAGATCAAACGCAGTGTTTATATCTGCTAGCCCCATGGTGTGGGTAATAAACTCTTGTAAGCCAAAGTCACCTGCTAAATATTTTTCAACAATATCAGGTAGTTCTGAACGACCTTTCACACCACCAAACGCAGTACCTCGCCATACACGACCTGTTACTAACTGAAATGGTCTTGTTGAAATTTCTTGTCCTGCGCCAGCGACGCCAATAATAACTGATTCACCCCAGCCTTTATGACAACACTCTAACGCTTGACGCATTACATTAACGTTGCCTATACATTCAAAAGAGTAATCAACACCGCCATCGGTAATGTCAACAATCTGTTCTTGTATCGGCTTATCTACTTTTTGAGGGTTAATAACATCTGTTGCACCTAGCTGTTGCGCTAAATCAAATTTTGAC
Organism: Thalassotalea hakodatensis; assembly: GCF_030295995.1. Lineage (NCBI taxonomy): Bacteria > Pseudomonadati > Pseudomonadota > Gammaproteobacteria > Alteromonadales > Colwelliaceae > Thalassotalea > Thalassotalea hakodatensis. The sequence continues at coordinate 4,026,370 of NZ_AP027365.1, forward strand.
TCATTAATATCAACACCAATAATGCGTGATGCGCCAGCCATTCTTGCACCAATAATAGCTGACAAACCAATACCACCTAAGCCGAACACAGCAACCGTATCGCCAGGTTGTACTTTAGCCGTATTAAGCACAGCTCCCATACCAGTAGTAACACCACAGCCTAATAAACATACTTCTTCTAATGGCGCGGTTTTATTGACCTTAGCGAGTGATATTTCAGGTAACACCGTATATTCAGAAAACGTAGAGCATCCCATATAATGATAAATAGGCTCACCGTTAATAGAAAACCTTGAAGTGCCATCTGGCATCACGCCTTTGCCTTGTGTTTCACGCACCGCTTGGCATAAATTGGTTTTACCTGAAGTACAAAACTTACATTCCCCGCACTCTGCGGTATAGAGTGGAATAACATGGTCGCCCACGTCAACACTGGTAACGCCTTCACCAACCATCTCCACAATACCGCCACCTTCATGACCCAAGATAGAAGGAAAAACGCCTTCAGGATCTTCTCCTGATAAGGTAAAAGCATCAGTATGGCATACACCTGAGGCAATAATACGTACTAATACTTCACCCGCTTTTGGTAATTGAACATCAACCTCTTCCATTTTAAGTGGTTCACCTGCTGCCCATGCAACGGCAGCTTTTGATTTAATCGAAGTTTGTCCGGGTGCTAATTTAAGAGACATTATTTTTCCTAATTTTTATATTCACTTTTGAAACAGTATAGCGCTCTGCCATTACTCTTACGAGCTCAATTGCTCATAGACAAGCTACAACATTGTTTGACGGTTATAATTTTGAAGGATAATAAAAGAAAAAAACAGGGCATTAAGAATACCCTGTATAAAAAGAGAAATAACAGTCCTACATTAATGTAGTAGAGCAATCAAATTCGATTGATTCAACGAAGTAATCAATAACGCTGGTATTTAATCTTGTTATTACCTTAATGAAAAGACCATTCGTCTTAGTAATAGTTGAGTTCATCTGCTTTACCCCAAAAAACACGATACGAATAGACGGTATAAGCTAAAATAGTTGGTACAACGATGAAAGCTCCCCACAGTATAAAGTTAAGTGACTCTGGTGCAGCAACAGACTGCCAAATGGTTAACTGATTAGGCACAATGTCAGGGAAAAAGCTAAAGCTTAAGCCAAAAAAGCTTAACGTAAAAATAAATACCGTGATAAAAAAAGGTAAACCTGAGCCATGTTCTGGTGTTTTTTTCAAATGTCTAAGTACATTAAAACAAAGAAAAAAAGCAATACAACAGACCATCGGAATTGGTAATAAAAACAAACCATATGGCCAAGTAAACCACTTTTCATAAACTTCAGGGTTAACCCACAAATTTAAACCGGATACTAGCACCACACCAATAAAGGTGATAACCACACAACGCTGTGCATACTTAATGGCTGTTTGCTGTAATTCTCCATGTGTTTTCATCACTAGCCAACCTGCACCAATTAGCATATATGCGCAAGCAACACCAAAGGCACTCATTATCGCAAAACATGTTGCCATCCAAGACTGCTCAAAGCCGGTCACATAAATGCCAAGTATATACCCCTGAGACAACGCAGCAATAAATGATCCTGCTTTAAAAGTTTTATCCCAAGTTTTACGATGTGACACTGCTGCTTTTGCTCTAAAATCAAAAGCAACGCCCCGCAAGATCAAGCCAATCAACATAACCACGCTAGGAAGATACAAGGCTTTTAGTATCAAATTATACGCTGCAGGAAAAGCGATTAATAAAAGCCCAACAGCAAACACTAACCAGGTTTCATTTGCATCCCAAAAGGGGCCTATCGACGCTATCATGGTGTCGGCATGCTCTTTTTTTTCTATCGGTAACAACATGCCAACACCAAGATCATAACCATCTAATATCACATACAATAACGTTGATAATGCCATTAAACTTACAAAAATAACGGCAAGCGATTGTTGATCAAACATGATTATTCTCCCATTCATTTTCACGGTAAGGAGAAGTTACATTGGTTAACTCCTCATTTTCAAATTCTTCCACCTTCACGGCACGCTTCGCCAATAAGAAAATGGTATGTAGGTATGCTACGAGTAAACTTACATAGACCACGACATACATTGTTAAACTGATCACTACATTTTCAGCTGCTATATCAGTGACAGCCTCTTTCACCGTTAATATGCCACTGACTAAATAAGGTTGACGGCCAATTTCTGTGACATACCAACCTGCAAGCGTTGCAATCCAGCCAGAAAAACTCATCCACACAAGCACCTTTAATAAACCCGTTGATACCTTTTGCTGCTTGAACAATTGAAAACGCGCAAGCCATGCAACTAAAATCATCATCAACCCCATACCTACCATGACACGAAAGCCATAAAACACAGGTTTTACTGGTGGGTGGTTGTCAATAAAGTCATTTAGGCCCTTAATTTCCCCATCTGCTTGATGTGTTAAAATCCAACTGGCTAAATTTGGTATACCTAATTCATAACTGTTAGTACGAGTTTCTTCATTAGGAATAGCGAATAACAATAGCGGTGCATTAGTGCCAGTTTCCCACGCCCCTTCCATCGCGGCGACTTTTTGCGGTTGATGTTCGAAAGTATTTAAGCCATGTAAGTCACCAACAAATGCTTGTAAAGGAGCCAATATAACTGCAACGGTTAAACCAACCTTTAACGTGAGTTTAGGTGCTTGCTTTTCATCTCCTAGTAACAGACGGTATGCGCTCAACCCTGCAACTAAAAATGACGCGGTAAGCCCAGACGCAATCATCATATGGAAGAACCGGTAAGGGAATGAAGGGTTAAAAATAACGGCAAACCAGTCGACAGGAAACACTACCCCGTCTCTTATTTCAAAGCCAGTTGGCGTATGCATCCAAGAGTTCAAACTTAAAATCCAAAACGCAGACAACGTTGTGCCAACAGCAACCACAATAGTCGCAATAGTATGTACCCTTGCGGACACTCGCTTCATACCAAATAGCATAATGCCAAGAAACGTTGCTTCTAAAAAGAAGGCCGTTAATACTTCGTAACCCAATAATGGGCCTGCAATATTCCCCACCTTTTCCATATAGCCCGGCCAATTAGTACCAAACTGAAACGACATGGTAATGCCGCTTACTACGCCTAAAGCAAACGTAAGCGCGAACACTTTTACCCAAAAGCGGTAGGCTCGCATCCACACAGGGTGCTGTGTTTGGTCATAACGCACTTTAAAGAACACAAGAAACCAGCATAACGCGATGGTGATGGTCGGAAAAAGAATATGAAAACTAATATTAAGCGCAAACTGAATTCGCGACAGCATTTCTGTCTCTAACATAATATACCTCTGCCAAATTTGGCGTGAGTAAGTCCGTAGCGCAATATTGCTATTGCACTTAAAGTATAATCAATTATAGGAAGATAGGGCTTGTTGATCTTTCGCGTTTATTTCGAACAAAATTTAATCTCGAAAGAGCAACACCCCCTAGTGTTTACTCGACTTTACAACCTTGTCTTTAAAATCAAGCATTTTTACCACACCCGAGCCAAGCTTCATGAGGGTAGTTAATTTTTCTGGGCTAACACTTTGCAACTCACGCGCCCATTTAGTTAATGTTTCTAGCAAATCATGAATTTCATCCATCTGTTGTAAAGCATATTCTTCATGTGGATTAGATGGTTCATCAAGCAAGGAATCACGCAGTAACGATAATGTTGGATCAATTTCACGTTTACTTCTTTCTTCAAAAATGCGATTTGCAAGTTCCCAAATACTACCCGACGGTAAGTAATAATCTTTTCGATCACCGGCAATATGTTGCACGTTCACAAGCCGCCAGGATTGCAGCTCTTTGATACCCATACTGACATTACCGCGAGAAATACTGAGTGTTTCACCTATCTCGTTAGCTGATAATGGCTGTTTACTCATGACAAGCAAGCCCATTATTTGACCGATCGTGCGATTAAACCCCCATCGACTGCCCATTTCACCACAATGCATTACAAAACTTTCTATCCGAGGTGATACTTTCATCTTCTAAACTTTCAATAATTTCTGAACGTTTAGAATTTTAGAACGGAACTTGATCTAGATCAAGACAAATTTATCTATATCTCCACATTATTTTACTGACCTGTTACTAGGGTCTGTTGATCTTTCGAGATTAAATTTTGTTCGAACTAAACGCTTTTTGTTCAAACCGTGAGCAATGGCGCATGGTTATTCCATGTCAATTGCGAACAACGATGAAGAAATAGTGTTTAGCTCAACCCAAAGGGCAGTCGGAGTATTAAAAGTAAATCCAAGATAAAAGGAACGACAATGATACCCACATTAAAATAATTAATGGTACACCCGCACGAATGAAGTCGGAAAATTGATAACCACCAGCATTCATCACTAATAAGTTGGTTTTATAAGCCATGGGGGTTGCATAACTTAGGTTAGCGCCAAAAAGTACCGCTAAAATAAAAGGCTCAACAGGCAAAGAAAGTTGATTGGCTACTGAGATAGCTATCGGTGTGCCTATAACCGCCGCTGCATTGTTTGAGACAATATTCGTCATAATCGCGAGCATTAGCATTAACGAGGCAATTATGCCCCATGGAGGTAAATCAACCGCAAAGGCCACAAAAACCTGCGCAATATAATCAGCTCCACCAGTTTGCATCATTGCAGAGCCTAGCGCTAAAGACGCAACGACAATGAGGATCACTTGCGTACTAAGAGCAGCAGATACTTCACTCCAGTCAATACATTTGGTCATGAGTAATACTAAAATTCCGCACAGTGAGCTAATAGCAATAGGTAAAACACCGATAGCGGCAACAGCGACGACTAAAAACAACACAAATAAGGCAATTGGGGCTTTTTGCGAATAAGGTAAATCTGACGCCCCATCAATAATTAAGAATCCTTGAGAACTTTTCAGCTCTGCCACTTGGTCTGCATCTCCTTGCACCAATAGCACATCACCAGCATGAATTATCACGTTGCCGATACTTTTACGACCAATATCCATGGCACTACCATTACGGTGTAAAGCAAGTACAGAGATACCATATCGTTTGGCAAATTGAACATCTTTCAATGTTCTGCCAACTAAATTTGATGCCTGGATAACAACCATTTCAACAAGTTTTTGTTTTTCAGCTTTTAAAGGGTGATCATCATCAACTTTATGTGCACCTGAAAATAAGGTTGCCTGTAAAACAGATTCAAACTCTTTAAGTTGTTCAGGATGATCTTTAACGTGTAGCCTATCACCTTCTTTTATGATCGTATCAGGAAACGGACGAATATTTCGGTATTCAGGACTACGTTGTATCGATTCAATACTCATTTGGTCATCAGTAAGTTTCAACAATTCAGCAACGGTTTTACCGTTCGCAACACTATCTTCATTAATATTAAGATAGGCACTAAATAATCGTGGTGAAGTATCCGGTAACGACGCCTTGCGTTGAGGTAAAAGTTTAGGTGCAATTAGCCATAAATATGCGATGGCAATACAAGCGGCAATGATTGCGGGCACACTAAAATCAAACATGCCGATACGTGGCAGCCCCATATCACTCGCCACACTCACCACTAATAAATTTGTAGAAGTGCCGATAGTTGTTGTCATTCCCCCCACTAACGTAGCTAACCCCATGGGCAGTAACATAGGTGAGGTATCTGTTTTTGTGCGCAAGGCAACGCTCGTTAAGATAGGTAAAAGTAACACCACTATTGGCGTATTATTAACAAAGGCGCTCAATGCCCCAGCAATGATCAATGTTACCAACAATGAAATTGCCGGGCTTATTTTCCACAATTTCGCTAAATTTCTACCAACAGGTACTAAAGCCCCTGTTCGAACTAATGCATGACCAATGATCATCAATGCACAAACAGTAACCAAAGCTTCATGACCAAAACCAAAAAATAAAGAGGACGGTTCTAATTGCTGACCATTAATATCAAAGGGAAACACTGTAAAAATCATGCATAGCATCACCAATACCGCTAATGATGACGTTTCTAAGGGTATATCTTCACGCCTGAAAAAATAAAGTGCAATCACGGTAAGCACTAACATGGCAAGTGCATGATTATTAGGAATGTCAGGCATGGTCACATTCAACTTATTGATTATTGTTAATAACACACAAGTTCAACGTTAGCACTAGGAATGCTAAAAGGCGAGAAAGTCAGGAAAAATAACTTGATCGTACAAAATTATGCCTACCGATGAAGTGACTCAAAATGCCAGAAATCAACACATGTTAAAAGTAGCAACATGTATTGACTTTAAGCCAACATCATACCGAAAAATCAATATGCCTTGTTTCTAATCAGAAATATAAGTTGAAAAGTCATTTTACTAAGCACTGCGTTTTCGTTATGTATTAAGCAGTAAAACTTTTAACATTAAAGCCACTTTTTCCGTTTAAAAATAACAATGAGTCCAACGGAAATAACCAACATTACCCCTAATAAAATAAAGTAGCCATTCGCCCACTTAAGTTCAGGGATATGTTCAAAGTTCATCCCATAAATACCCGCTAAGAACGTCAGAGGTACAAACAAAGCAGTAATAACAGTTAACACCCGCATCGTTGCATTTAATTGATGTGAAGTAACAGACATATAGCCATCAATTAAGTCACCACAAATTTCATAATACATTTGCGACAAACTCATTAATCGTTCTAGGCGTTCTCGTAAATCGGTTAAGGTATGAATTTCAACAGGTGTGATCAATGATGTTTCATCATTTTCTAAAAACTGACTTAACGATTCACCAATTGACACATGGTAGTTAAAAGTACGCCTAATTTTTACCAATTGAGAGCGATACGCAGTAATTTCTCGCATCATCTTATCATTACCGCTAAGTTGAAATTGATCTTCAATTTTTTCTAAATGCGATTCAAAGGTAAAAAGCTGTTTTAAGTAATTTCCGCAACTAGAGTGAAACATTTGTAATGCTAAATGCACCGGACTACGCGCTAGATATTTAGCACTGCTTTCGTTGAACAAATTATTAACGGCAATAGAGCTTCCTGTATGGCAAGTAATTAAAATTCGATGCCCAATAAACATGCCTAATTGCAAGTGTTCGAACGTTAAAATGTCGTCATAACTAACAAAACCGCGATACAAGAGAAAAATATAGTTTTCAAACAATTCGACTTTAGGCGGGTGTCTATCACGTTGCGTGTCTTGAATCGCCAATGGGTGACAATCAAGCGATAATAACATTTGTTTTTCAATGCTCTGGTCAAGCCCTTCTAGATCTAACCATAAAGTAGCATCAGCGTCTTGCTGCCACTTTTCAATTAGCTCTTCACCGCCCATTTCTGTGGTAGAAGCGGATATCAACATAGCTTTAATCATGTATTACCTAACCTTATAACAACGTAACTTAGCACGTAGACAACATATGCTTTAGTGTATAAACACGGAACATTTTGCCTCCATTAGATATTGCGACTGGCAATATCGTCACTTATTTTCGTAAAACACGCCAATAGTCGCTCAACATTTATTGGCTTTGTTAGGTGCTCAGTAAAACCTACTTGTTTAGCATATTCAACACTTTCCGCATTTACATCAGCCGTTAACGCTAAAATAGGTAAATGTTTATAGGTATCTATTGCTCTGATTTGTTTTGTAGCCTCGTAACCATCAAGTACAGGCATTTGACAATCCATTAACACTAAATCAAACGACTCTCGCATCAATGCTTCAACCGCTAATTGGCCATTATCAACGACAACTGGCTCTATTTGATGTTTTCTTAAAATGGTTTTTATCAGTGCTTGGTTGATGCGATTGTCTTCGGCAACTAACACCTTCAAGTGAGGAAAGTTTCTCACGGTTGTTGAAGTAGATTTAGCTATATTATGCTCTGACACCTTTAATGACGCGGTAAAAGTAAATGTTGATCCTTCACCTTCTTCGCTAACTATTGTGACATCCCCCCCCATTAATTGACTTAATTCTCTAGATATTGCCAGACCTAACCCCGTACCACCATAAGTACGAGAAGTAGAATCATCAGCTTGTGTAAACAAAGTAAAAAGCTTTTTCTGGTTAATCTGGCTAATGCCTATACCGGTATCTGTGACGGTCACGGTTATCAGGGCATTATCACCGTTGATATTAACAATGGCTTTTAACACGACGGAGCCTTTACCGGTAAATTTAATCGCATTACTGCATAAGTTCACAAGCACTTGCTCAATACGGACATGATCGCCTATAAATCGAATGTTGGCTGGCAATTGATCATCAAGCTGCCACTGCAACCCCTTGTTCATAGCGAGCGTTTCAAAGATACTGGCAACTCGTAGTAAGCTGCGATGCATATCAAACGTTTGTTCAGATAATTGCAATTTACCCGCTTCAATTTTTGAAAAATCTAAGATATCGTTCACGAGATTCAATAAAATGTCTGAAGATATCTCTATCTTGTTAATATATTCTTTTATTTCAAGTTGTTCACTTGATTGCTTTGCCATTTGGGAAAAGCCCACAACAGAATTTAATGGGGTTCTAATTTCATGACTAATAATCGCTAAAAATCGGCTTTTTGCTTGATTAGCTTGTTCTGCTTTCTCCATCGCTTTATGCAATGAAATTGTTCTATGATGTACTCGATTGTTTAATACTAAATGGCGATTATTCATCAACAACAACATTGTGATAATACAAATCACTAAGCAAAACTGAAATATAAATAACAAAAACAATGAATGGCTTTGTTCTCGTTTGAGGTATTGCTGGTTACGTGACAAGTTTAATAGCCATGTTTGTCCTGAATTTTCAAAACGTAACGTATGCATTATGTTCTTGGTAACATCATCATCTACATTTTTTGCAAAAGAATGCGGCACTCCTTCTTCAAATAACAAAAAATGAAAAAGTTGCTTGTTATTAACACCAAAGGTTTCATGAAGAATTGTGTTCACTAAAAACACTCCTGTAGCAAAGCCTTTTAGTTGTTTTGCAGTTGGCGTTTCATTTTTGTCACTCACATCAAATACTGGCATAAACAATAAAAAGGCAGGCTGCTTGCTGGTTATCTGCACTAACTGAATAATAGGCGTTGCCTGCGGGTAATAACTATTTTTAGCTTTTTCTATGGTCTTTTTACGCTCAACGTTTGAATACACATTGTATCCAATGGCTTTTTCATTACCGCTTTTAGGCACAATATACTTAACATAAACAATAGGATCTTTCGGTAAAATTGGTTCTCCACTAATTTTTAACGGCTTTTGATAAATACGCTGTAATTCAGCCTCTTCTTGAGGTTTTTGCCGTTGGGATATCAGTGGATTCCATGACAAAGCGTGTATTGTCGGGTTATTTTCAATAATTTCATGTGCGAATTCATGAAATGAGTTCAGTGCTAACGTATTATTTTGAATAAAGTTTGCTAATGTTTGTAGTTGAAGTAAGTTATTATTTAATCGTGCGTATAAACTACTTTCTATTACCTTTATTTCTTTAGTAATTAATTTTTGGCTATTTTTATCTGCATAGTTAATAAAAAAGTTTGTCAGTGATAACACCCCTAAAAATAATACGCTCGTTGCCAATAGATTAATAAGCCGAACATTTTTAGGAAATTTTTCCTGGTCTGAAAATGAAATAAGACTTAGCAAGAAAGGCGTTGCAAGTAATACTCCTATCGAATCACCAAGCCACCAATAAGTCATGTTAACCCAGTAACTATTCAGCACATAATCGTCATTAAAATAGGTTAACGCTGCCACGCCGATATTAGCGGCAATGAGGTTCACAACGACGCCAACACCTACGATAAAACAAATCAACTTTCTCGTTGCAGGTTGAGCAATTGGGTTTCCAAGCCAACGTTTCATTATGTACCCGCCCACAAAAGCTTGCAGTGATGAACCAAAGGCAATCAAAAACGTACTGGCACCTTTCAACGATAATAGATCAATAAAAATAAGCTCGTCATTAATGCTAACATTCAGTGCAATAGAACAAATAAACACCGCTGGAACAAATCGCCAGCCCCAAAGATAACACCCAACAAGAGCAACACCGGCCGGTAACCAAATTGGCATTATTTGAGTAAGAAACGAAAAGTTTGATAGAACTAACCCTGATAAATACGCACTTATCGCTAAGACAAAGTACAGCAATTTACTAGCAGTTAGTTTCAGATTCGTATTCATAAGATGATCATTTTTAATTCTTTTGTTAAATTTTTTACTCGGTATAGCAGGCTAATAGCGTAGTGTATAAACAAGATAAACCCTATACTCTGCAATACGTTACTTAAAACCATCCTCATTAAAAGTCCTCTGAGCTTTCTAATGGATAAGCTAATATGTGACTTCTTTTCGCAGGTTTTACCCTACCGTCAATCATGGCTGATAACATATGCACTAATGCAGGACTCACCTGCGCCTGATTATTCAGGAAATAAGAATGACCTTTTGGCATATCAAACCGGTTATTAAAACTATCGCAATCAACCTCATAGACATTTTTGGCCACCTTGGTTAAATCTTCTGGCCCTGTCATACCTAAACGAGCAGAGACGGTTCTATGCCTAAGGTTGCTTAATTTACTCGCGGGCATGGCTAAGTCATCATTGGCAAAGTACACAACGACATTTCTAGCCGATTGTGGAATTAGTACACCATTATTGCTAGGTTCTAAGCAATGATTAACCACATCTGCCGCAACCATGAAAATATTTCTAAACAGTTTAGGCACCTGGCCACAATGGTCGTATTTTCCCCATGCGGCTATCGCGTTTCGCAACACTCGATTACCCATAGAATGAGCAAGAATGTTAATTCTTCGTGTACAAGGGTTTTCTTTACTTGCTTCTTGAGTGCGCCAGTTATCAAACTTTGCCAACATACGCGCAAATGCTAAACCACTGGCATCAGCTGCTCTTTGGTCATCCCAGTAGTCATCTATAAAAGCATAAAAGGCATCATCATCACATGGCCAAATAAGTGGAACAACTAAAGCAAACTCATCTCCATATTGTTGATTTATTAACTGCTGTAAGCGTAAAGCATTGGGGAAGATATCAGGTTCAGGAGTATTGTTAAAACCATGTATGTACAACAATACTTGCATAGTGTTGGGTAGGTTTTTAAGATATTGAAAAAATGCTGGACTGCCTATTTCTCGGTAGTCATGTTCACCAAGGCGTTGGCAAAAATACATATCTAAGCTAGTGCGTGTTTTTTGCGGTGGGAAAGATATTTTTCGCCCTTTACGACTCCTTGCTGATTCTTTCGGTGTTCTATTCGTTGCAAATAACATAAAAAGTCCATTTAATGTTAACGCTAATTACACAACAATTAGCCGGTTAGGTAGGTTAAGAGAATTACGTTTTAAAACGACCTCTTTAACACCAAAGTGTAGTGTAATTTGCAACGTTTGCGATAAAAAATCATGATTCAACAGCTTTTATTAGAGTATGTTAATACCTTTCTTCTCATTTACCGATAATTGCTCCATTAAATAGTAGCGTTAAATACCTTTACGCATACAGCGCTAAAAGCTGCTTTGCTATACATGATTGAAATCGAGTATTTGATATTTATTTGAATTTTAAAGACAAAGCCCGTTAATGTATGATGGACTCTACATGAATAACTGGTACACGAAATGCGCACGTTAAATCCATACTTAACACCAATATTTCATGAACTTGAGCATTATTTCAGTGTTTCTCCTGTTTCCAATGAATATGACATTATCAAACATTTAACTGACAAGAATATCGCACCTTTTAACCGTTTTTCATTAGCTGATCACAAAGATTTATTCAGCGCGCACTTTCTTTGTATGCACGCCCTTTATCACTTAAAAGCACATTATAAAACGACACAAAAATATCAGCTTTTTATTGAATCTGTTCGTATAGAAAGAGTCGTCATAAACAAAGCAATACCGGATGAGCACCCAGCCAAAAACACACCTGAAAAAACAGACCCGCTGGCAAGCTATTACTTAAACCCACAACATTATTTTAAAACGCAGGAACACGAAATAAGCGATATGATCAAAAGCTTTTGGCAAAAATACCTCGCACATGACACTAAAAAAGAGGCATTCGAAATTTTGTGCCTACCCATAGATGCAGACAAAAAAACGATTAAAGCTCAATACCTTAAACTCGCTAAAAAATATCACCCTGACAAAGGTGGCTGTGCTGATACTTTTAGCAAAATCCGTCAAGCCAAAGCTGACTTAGATAAGCTGTTTTAATAAATACCGGCAACACATTCATTTATTGCTCAAAACAACGTTCTTAGCCATGCTAATAATACAATGAAAACCTTTCTCTTCGCGTCATGCATTCTCACAGTTTTTTGTCACATATTTGATAATAAAATCGATAAAGGTCCGTACATTTTTAGATTGTTCTTTATGAAAAGGGTACACGGCGTATAAGGCATGTTTTTCCGCTTGCCAGTCTGGCATTAGCTTGACTAACTCTCCTGTTTGCAGCTCTTTTGCAACAAACAATTCGGGTGTTAACAGTATACCAAGGCCAGCTCTTGCCGCTTGCTTCAATGCCAAGCCATTATTTACCACATAAGAACTTGGCGGTAAATCAATGGTGCGAACCTCATTATCTTGGCGAAACACCCATTGTCGAGGCGATAAAGCCAAGCTATACATTAAACAATTATGTGTATAAAGTGATTCTGGTTCGCTAGGCTGACCATGAATATCCACGTACCCTGCTGACGCACAAAGCACCAGATCAAGCCCATGTATTTTGCGCGACTTTAAACTTGAACTTTTTAACGGTCCACCGCCACGAATAGCAACATCTAGACCCTGTTCTACCAAATCTAAATATTGATCACTCATTAACAGCTCTACTGATATTTCAGGGTGTTCCTTCATAAATTCACACACTGCAGGATTTATTAATAATAGGCCAGCCGACATTGGAACACTTACTTTAATTAAGCCCCTTAACTGGTTGGAGGATTCTATGATGGATAGATCAGCCGTATTTAATTCATCTAAAATATTACGCACTTGATGATAATACTGTTTACCTTTTTCAGTGACATGCATTTTTCGAGTGGTACGGTGAATTAATGGTGCCTGTAGATAATCTTCTAGTTGATTAATATTTTTACTAATCGCAGCCTTTGATAACAACAAATCTTCAGCAGCCGCTTTAAAACTCCCTAACTCTATCACCCGCCTAAAAACAGTTAATGCTTTTATTTTATCCATCATACAACCACAATTATTTACTTATAGTGAACTATGTTATCACTATAACCAAGTTTATCTACTAAATAGAACGCAGTATAGTAACGTTAACTTAACTTTTATTGGCAAATATGCCGTCATCATTAATAACACAACGGGGAAGTATGTATGAAAAAAGTGTTAGCATTTTCAGGCAGTAACCACAGTCAATCGATCAACCAAACACTCGTTACTTTAGCAGCAGAGAAATTCACCTCGCATGAAGTAACCATCATAGATCTTAACGAATATGAAATGCCTTTATACGGCTTAGATGTTCAAGAACAAGGCTTTCCTGATAGCGCAATTCAACTACGTGAGTTGATGTCTGATTATGATGCATTAGTCATTGCTTCACCTGAACATAACGGCTCAATGCCAGCCTTTTTAAAAAATGTGATTGATTGGCTTTCTCGCTTAACCACGCCAGGAAAACCCTTTTTTGGTGACAAAATAAAACCCGTATTACTGATGAGTACATCTCCGGGCGCAACCGGCGGTGCAACCAACTTAAAACACATGGCAGAGTTGATGCCTTGGTGGGGCGGTGACGTTAAGGACACCTATAGCTTAGGCGGATTTTACGACAAGTATGCTGATGGAAAATTTGACCCAGAAACAGATCAAGCCATTAGCAACGTCATAAAAAAATTCGAAGCAACAATATAAAGTAGCGGTAATGTGCGCTTACTCTCACTTTCCCATTAAGCGCACTATTCTATTGATTACTCTTTTCCTGCTAATTCTTCAGTAATATATTTCTCTATTTGTGCTTCAAGTACATGTAGAGGTACTGAACCATTTTTTAAGATTTGATAATGAAATTCACGTACATCAAAATCAAGACCCAGTTCAGTTTCGGCTCGCTTGCGTAATTTGCGAATTGTGATTTCACCTATTTTGTATGACAACGCTTGACCCGGCCATGAAATATAACGGTCTATTTCAGTTTTAACATTATGTAACGATAACGCAGTGTTATCTCTCATAAAGTCCATTGCCTGGGCTCTTGACCAACCTTTTACATGCATACCGGTATCAACCACTAATCGCGCTGCTCGCCACATTTCGTATGTCAGTCGGCCAAAATTACTGTAATGATCAGTATAAATGCCCGCTTCAATACCTAACCATTCAGCATATAAACCCCAGCCCTCACCAAAGGCTGAAATATAGGCGTGTTGCCGATACGTAGGCAAATTATCTAACTCACTATTTAAAGAAATTTGTAAATGATGCCCCGGCACACCTTCATGTAAAGTTAACGCTGGTAATACATACAATGGACGTTTATCTAATGCGTAAGTATTCACCCAATATGAACCTGAATGGCGATCATTTGGCGGGCTGATATATCGTCCTGTGGTATATTTAGGTGCGATACTGTCAGGAACCGGCACCACACCATAGGGTGTACGCGGTAAATGTTTAAATAATGAAGGTAGTTTGCCATCAATTTGCTTTGCAAGGTACGACGCTTCTTTAATTAATGCTAACGGCGTTTTTGCGTAAAACTGCGGATCTGTTCGTAAAAAGTGGGTAAATTCAGTAAACGTTCCTTCAAAACCCGTTTTGGCAATTACTTCATCCATTTCCAAGCGAATACGTGCGACTTCACGCAAACCAAGCTGATGAATTTCTTCTGCACTCATGTCAGTGGTTGTATAGTGTTTTACCCGATTGTTGTAATAGGCAAGGCCATTAGGCGTTGAAGAAACAGCAATATTTTTTCTGGCGTTTGGAAAATACTCTTGCGTAAAAAACTGATAATAGTTTTCATAAGCAGGAATTATTTGTGTGGTTAATAAGTGGACTAAGCGCTCACGTTGTTCTTGAATAAACTCAGCATCAAGCAACGTTGAACTCGTAGCAAAGGGTTTTAAAAACACTGATTGTTCAACTTTTTCAGGGATAAAGGCTGATATAGAGTGCTCATAATCTACTAAAACGGCTTGAGGCTGCGTGATCCCTTCAGCCAAACCTTTTCGCATCCAATCAATATTTTGTTCAAAATATGTTGGCATTGCTGCAAGCTTATTGATGTATTGTTCAATGTCTTTTTTATTCTTAAATACCGTTGCATCAACGGTAAAATTGATACTTGAATGAAACCCTGATTCAGACTTAAACGGAATATAATGCGATTTATAGTGATAGTGAGCAATTTTGTTATCAAGTTGCGCTTTGATGATCGCATAGTTAATTCTATTTTCAGCTGACAGCTCATCTTGCTCTATTTGCTCAAATGCAGCGGCAATACTTTTACGTTGTTCGTACTGTTTTGCTAAAAATTCAGGTGACAAATCTGGCCAATAGCGTTTTTGCTCTTCTTTTTCGTTACTCTGATACTTCCCCTTGCCTGCACGGTGATCTAATAACTGTTGCACGGTGTGTTCAAATTGTTCATCAGCACTAGGCTTTATCGGCGTTAGTTGACATGCACTAACAAAAAACAAGCAGATAAACACTACCGTGTATTGAAGTAAGCAAAAGTTCATAAGGGTACCTGTATTAAAACGGAATGAGAGAACATTTATTAGCGGAAAAACATAACGTAAAAAACGAAAAAAAAATAGCGAAGCACGATGAAAGGCATGGCTTATAAGACAACTAACTCCTTTGAAAAATTAATGTATTAAACGCCTTCAATTTCACTTGATAAATGTTTCAAGGTAAAAAATCACCCTATTAAGTAGCATGTGATAGCGAACCTAATCCGCGTATTATTCAAAAAAATTATGATTGTTTTGTTGATATTTCCCCTTATTGCTCATCCGCACAACATTCATTTCGTAAAAATGAAATTACAGAAAGCAGTTTTTCATACTCAACAACACAGAATAACGTTCTTCCTTCCCGTCGTTGTTTAATCAATCCTGCAGATGTTAAGCCAGAAAGATGATGTGATAAGGTAGACCCTGGCACGTTTAGTTCTTCTTGAACAACCCCAACCGGAATACCTTGCCGACCCGCTTTAACCAATCGTTTGAAAACAGCTAATCTTGTTGGGTGGCCTAGCTCTTTTAATGCTTTGGCTATGGTTTCTATGTTCATCATCGTCTCTTCGAAGAATTTATACTTCGATATTACTAGAAATATATTGACAAGTATACAAACCAACCTATAATTCGACAAAACCAGAATTATAGAATAATTACCGATATTATCGATATCACACAAGACATGGCGCTTGATGTTTTAAGCATATTTATCTTTTTGGCCATAGCGTTAACGGTATGAGACTTAACGCAATAATGGCATTAATTATTGGTAGCGCAAGGGCAAGTATCACTGAAATCGTGCAATTATAGTCTATTTTCAACAACCGAATAATTTCAGCATTTTTAGCTGTAACCCTATTGGTAATCGCTGGTGATAGTTTCTTATATCCATGTCTGTTTTAAATAACTTAATAACCTTAATAGGAGTTACCAAGATGAGTAATGCCAATCCTTTAATTCCACAACAGATGATTGACGACATTATTCAGTGGGCAATTATGCATGGCGTAGCATTTCGTCAGGCTGATAATACAGCCAAACATTGTCCATTGAGCATTGCTCCTATCGCAATGAATAGTGAGGTGTTCGAAAGGTTATGTAACATAACGCCAATTATGACTAAATTGATCAACAACATCTCTGAAGATCATGATTTTTTACAAACTTCGCTTGCTGATCTGGCAAAAGCAGATGCATTTTTTGCACGTATTCTTTCTTTACATCAACAGGCGCATGGCAAAATTGATAACCGAATTAAACCCGAAAGAAAACCTTTGCTACTAATGCGCACTGACTTTATGAGTGATATAACTCATGGAGTAAAAGTAATAGAGTTCAATGGCATAGCCGCAGGTATGGCACCTTTTGGGCAACGAGCGACAGAGCTTCATGCATATCTTAATAGTCAATGGACAGGTGTATATCAGCGGTGGTTAGAAACAGATAAATCTACGCCAGCAGATAATAAAGGCCTAGAGCAGCTAGCTTACGGAATTTCAGCAGCGGCAAACAGCGTTAAAGCCTCTTTTGCTGAGGAAGAAAAAGCTCAAAAGCCAATCTTTTTAATGGTGATCCAAGAAAATGAAGACAACGTTTATGACCAACATTTGCTAGAGGTAGCTTTGCAACAGCTTGGTTTACAAACGGTAAGGCGGACTTTTAAGCAATTACACAAAGAACTTTATACAGGGAGAAATCAACGGTTGATGTTAACAGGGGTTGGAGCAATTGATGTCGTCTATCTGCGAACAGGTTATCAGTGCAACGATTATTATACACCAGAGCAAGATGAAAAAATGTGTTGTCAATCATTAAGTCAAACAAGGTTGTTCATTGAGCAACACCGTGTGGCAGTTAATGCGACATTTGGCCAGCAGTTAGCAACAAGTAAAGCCATGCAAATGCAACTTAGTTTGATGTTACCCCAAGATTATACTCGCTGGGGGCTGACACTAGAAGAAGGAACATTAGTAAAAAGCGTTTTTGCCGAAATGAAACCACTCAACCAAGCAACAATCGCTTGGTTTAACACGCAAGCAACTAAACAGCAATGGGTACTCAAAAACCAAGGAGAAGGTGGCGGGCATTGTATTTTTGGTGATGATATCAGTGAAAAATTAGAACAACTAAAACCGCAAGATTACGATGCATGGACATTTATGCAGCGTTTATTTCCCCATGAGCGTGACATACCCACAGTTGCAATAAGGGATAGTAAACCGATAAGAGTAGATAACTTAGTTAGTGAGATAGGCCTATTTACAGCCTATTTTGATGGGAAACCTGTCACAAAGCTGAATGGTTATGCTGGATACCTAATTCGAAGCAAGCCAGCTAATGAAAATGAAGGTGGCATTCATAGCGGTCAAGGTATTTTAGATTCTTTAGTACTTATCTACTAATAGCGATATTTCTTTCATTGTATGGGATTGCTAACGGCCACTTAGACGGATGAACAATTATTTTACAAACTTGCTTAAATAACGTGTGACTAAGCATAATGTTTGGGACTATCTCATATTGAAGTAGTTTATTTGAATGGCTAAAACAAATGAGATTTTATCGATTTCTCTGTTTTTTAATCATGATACCTGATATTCAGTCAGCAATCTTAATGTTCACAAATAGCCGACATTAGCTAGCTTTTGTAAATTCAGGAGCATATTTACGGCAATATTAGCCAAGATTTTCTGCTCGACCGTTAGATCGGTGTAAACGCATAGGAGATAATCAATTAAACTTAAGTCACGGTGTTAAATTATCTTTTCTATTGGCTATATAAGCATTTATTCCAGTGAAAATAATATCAAGAGATTCGTCAATATCATCAACGGTTAACTTACCTGTGGTATCACAACTCATTGAAATAGAGAAGCCATGTAAGTAATCTGCGAGTAAGTTTAACGAAGCATTTTCTATGGATGTACTCATATTCAGCTTGTTCATAATGATTTTAAATCTATTAATAAAAACGTTAGCTGGACTTGCTGACTTCATAGACAGTAAAGTTTGCAAAAGACCATCATACTTGCTTAGAAGTACAATGTAACTCTTTGAAAGCTTGCGTAGCTCTACCTCCCACTCTAAATCTTTTTGCGGTTGATATATCTCAGAAATTAGGGATGTTGTTAGCTCTTCTAGCAATTCACTTTTATTTTTAAAGTAATAGTAAATAGCCATCGCATCAACATTGAGTTCCGCAGATAATGATCTAATGCTTGGTATTTTTCCGCCACTTATCATCAGCTTCTTAGCTGTTTCTATAATCACTTCTTTGCTTAATGCCTTTGATTCTTTTTGAGGTCGGCCTCTTTTTTTTATCGTCATTATATTTATTCAATTTATGTTGGTTTACAAATTAATTCTACAGTGTAGAATATTTTGAAATTAATCTTAGATCAATCTAAGAGGTAACTATGACTAATATTGTATTTATAGCAACAAGTATTGATGGCTACATCGCAGATAAAAATAATGAAGTTGAATGGCTGCATGCAATTCCTAACCCTGATAACTTAGATATGGGGTTTACTAAACATATGGAAAGTATTGATGCCTTAGTCATGGGGCGTAATACATTAGAGTTAGTGTTAACACTAGATTGTGATTGGCCGTATTCAAAACCAGTATTCGTTCTTAGTAATACACTTAATGCTGTAGCAAAAGGCTATGAAGACAAAGTTTCTTTGGTAAATGGGGATTTAAGAAAATTAACTGAAGAATTAAAAGGTAA
The DNA here is from genome assembly GCF_030295995.1 of Thalassotalea hakodatensis. Lineage (NCBI taxonomy): Bacteria > Pseudomonadati > Pseudomonadota > Gammaproteobacteria > Alteromonadales > Colwelliaceae > Thalassotalea > Thalassotalea hakodatensis. The sequence goes on from NZ_AP027365.1 coordinate 4,045,881, forward strand.
GGGCTATGAAAATTTGTATATTGACGGCGGTGTTACAATTCAGAACTTTCTAAAAGAAGATTTGATAGATGAAATCATAATTACCACTATTCCCGTTCTGTTAGGTGGTGGTATTCCACTATTTGCTCAACAAGAAAATACTCTTGAGTTTAGATGCACTGATTCAGAAGTGTTTTCTAATGGTATTAGCCAAAACCGTTTTAAACGACTTAGATCATAATTTTCAACTAAACAGCAGCTCGAAACTCTAACGATGAATTGGTAATGTTTATTGTCAAAACCATGCATATTTATATCTGCGGGGAGAATGTCCAGTATCGTATCAAAGTAAATGTTAGATGGGCTAATTCTCATTCAGTGATTAGCAATCTCAAGTATTATGGGCAGTTACACATTACATCTGGAAATTTTCATTTTTGAAGAGAATGAACATTCAAGAAGAATAGGCATCAGAGAGAAGTTGAAAAAATGAAAAAACGTCACTTTTTTCATTAGTCGAGAGAATTTTATTCAAGTTTCCATTAAGCGATAGAATTCTCTACAGCCCAATATAAATAAGGACTTACAATATTTATAATTACAAATATTCGAGAAAAAAGCAAAAAAAAAGTTAAGCCAATTGCTTAACTTTTAGACGGGTGTTTTGTTTGTTTAAAGTGACAAGGAAAGTTGCTTTCGCTTATGGCAACTTGGGTGATAAAGATTATTTAATATAGATACAAGTTTAGGTATTTTTTTGTAGATCGATGACTCAAATATTGGCTCAATTTTGTTTTTACTCAATGCCAACTTTATTGTATATGGCGCAACATTATGAACACTTCCCCACCTCTCAATACACTCATAGTTGCTAAGAAAATTCGCAATGGATATTCCTGTATATCTTTTGTTAGCAACGGTCGGATCTAACTCAGTTAATATTTCTGCTTTGCCTAATTGACCAACTAGAGTTCTTGAAATGCCGATAATCCTTGCTGTTGCAACTTGTGTAAAAACTACGCCTGACTGTTTTAAGTATTCATTTTCCAAAAAATGAATGATGACCTGCTCATTAACCTTGATTGAATCTATTAGTGATTTTTTAGTTTTATCGATATGCAGAGGCAGTCTTGCGGCTATAATTTCGAACGCCAACGATTCATCAGAAAGTAAATAAACTGACTTCAACTCTTCAAGCTCTGAAAGGTATAAAGTGTTTTCAGGATCTTCCGTATCACATGCCATGATAGAGCTGATAAATAAGCGAGCATCAATAATGGTATTTCTTCCGCTTTTTGTATTAGCTGTGATTTTAAAGCAATCAAGTTGAAACAACTTACGCACTAGTGTCATTTTGCAATTAAACATTTCGGAAAACCCAGCTGGGTCTAGATGATGGCGTAATTGTTCATTAGCTAAAGTATTGTTCGCCTCTCTACTTGTCGATTCATTTCTTATCCTGCAAGGTGTCATTGTACTTTCACTCAACAGCTCATTTTTAGGAGCAAAAGAAAGATAACTAGGTTTAATGCCCTTGATTAGCCAATTACCTTGAAGTTTATCTTGTAACTCATGCACCGGAAAAAAGACGGCACGCTCACTTAAAGCTTTATATTGATGCCGTACATTTGCTAAAGATTGGCACCAAGTACTTATTGCATCAATGTTTGTTAAAAGGGCATAGCCTTGTTGGGCCACATCAGTCCAATTATCTATAATTGTTGGTAAAAGTTTTATTTTATTGTGCATTGAGTCATATGGTCGAACTACTCGATATATTGATTCGGCTAAATCTTGAAGAAACAGCGCACGCTCTTCAAAATCTAAGCGATGAAAATGCAATACATGATCTGGCATTTTTTCTACTTGGCAGTGATTGGCAATATCATTCCACGAATTGAGGCATTTTGAGCACCCGTACTCAATAAGTGTTGAATCCCAGTTAAATTTTTCTCCGCATGGACACTTTTCTACTAACTGAACTTGATGCTTTGCACAATGAGTAATGGGCATTAACTGCCAGTCCTTCATTAAATGGTTTTGGTCTCGCATACAAAAAGGACAAGCTACTGGTTGCCTATCAATTAAGTATGATAGCTGCTCTTGTTTTTCATCTGACACAGGCCAGAAAGAGGCTGGATTAGCTTCATCAACCAGATTGCAAACGCATTCGACTATGCTGCTTTCACTGCTCGCTATATTGATAGTCTTAACATCCTGATAATGTGAAAATAACTGTTTAACTTCAATGTAGTCATTTTCAGTAGAAAGTCTGACAAGGTAGCTACGAGCACTTTCATTATTAGCTGGTAAAATTTGCGTCATTAACTCGTACATGATGTCTCCTCAGAACCATAATAATTCATGATTTCAGTATCCAATTGCTTTGCACTCAGCTTAAAAGGATTAAAAGTTAGTGGATTTTGAGGGCGATATTCTTCGTAAGCTTCTGTTAAACTTTTGATATTTATCGCCTCAGTTGAGCCAGCGATTTCGATCGCTTCCAAAAATAACGAAGATAAGTTTCTGAATAACCCATCTGTAGCCAAATAAATAGCATCTGACAACGCTTCCAGATTAGCTTTACAATTAAGGGCATTTTGGTAAAACTCGATAATCTCAATCCAACCAGCGTCATTGTTGCCATATGGTGCTAATACGTGATTTTTACGACAGCGTGATTCCAGTTGTTTCTCTTCTTCAAACTTGCCTTTGATCTTTAGAAGTTCCATAGTTTTTGGCATGCCAACAAGTACTATTGGAATTTTTAATTCGTTAATAATCTCTTTTAACGCATCCACATTGTCTTGAGTAGTTGTTCCGCTGCCTCGAAGTAAATGCTGTGACTCATCAAATATGATTAGTTCCACTCTAGCTTTTTCTAACTTACCGTATATTTGCTTCGCTATGTTATCCGTACGCCCAGTTACGACCTTCGCCCCCGTTAACGCTCTGAATATTTCAGCCGTGAGTGATGCGACAGTCGCTTTTTTAGGGATATCTACAGCTAACACAGGAACAATTGTTTGATAGCCCTCTTTATATCGTGAGTTGCGTTTTAAATACCTTTTAATGGTCTGGCTCTTACCAACCCCTGCAACCCCTGACAATATCATTGACCTAGGATTGCTAGTGTTGGCTGTAGCTTTACACCTATCAAACGTATCATTTAAAAATTGAATACGAGATGTGGCGGTTTTCCTCTCTAAAAACTCACTTGTTGCGGGGAGTAGCGTTCTGTTTTTTCTCTCAGGGTTCATCAATAAAGCTTCATTACTTACCATTGTTCTTCTCCGCTACGATAGTTTTCTTCGCTAGAATGAGGGACGGTATTAGAACGCTCTATTGAACTGTTTTCGTCATATTCAGTGTCGTCAAAGTCTTCCGCAGTCAGATATTCTTGAGGTACAGGCTCTCCGTTTTTACGCTTCTTGGCGAGAATGTTACGAGCTTTTTGTGCTGTTAAAAGTTCAGCAGTATCTGGTCGAGACTTGCTTTTTAGCTGTGACTTTATTGTGCTAAAACTAACATCTTTAAGCTCATCTGCACCTTTAGTATTCAATAACTCCAACATCGTTCCATCTGGCAGGACAGCAGTTACTGCCGAGGCATCAAAGTCATCTATCAATACGGTAATTTTTTTAGCATTACCTTTTTGATCAATATACCCACGTAGAAATGTTTTGAATTTCGATGAATGAAATTGCTGACCTCGATGTTGAATTCCTGCTTTAAGTGATGGAGTTAATTTCTTTTCTCGGCCTCTTAGTAATAGGCGTTCATCCATATCTTCTAACGTAATATGGTCTGAACACTGAATATGCTCATCCCATACCTCTAGTGGAGTTTGATTGTTCAACGCTTGTAATGGCTTTTTGTGGTAAACCTCATAAATGTACTGCTCCAAACGCAGTAAAAATTCTGCAACGGTAGTCTTAGCCATACTTTTCAGGTTTTCATCTGTAACATCTTTTTTGTCCTTCTTGGGTACATACCCTTTCACTTTCGTTAAGAACTCAGCACGAATTTTTTTGTTAAATGCCTCTATGTAAGGCTTTTCTTGTGGCGCATTGGAGGCACAATATTTAATTTCTGCACCAAGAGAACCCAAGAATCGCTTCGTTGCTTCAGCGCGATAACCGGGACCATTATCTAAAACATACTTTAAACCTATGCCCCCAATTCTTTGGCCGTGCGGTTTATTATTGACTCGTACAGAGTGAGATAAAGAGTGAACAACAGCGGCAGAAGATTCACCCTTGTCCAATTGAACGGTATAACCCAATATGCAGCGGCTAAAGCAGTCAATCACCAAAAATAGAGAAACTTTACCAGCATAGCTGCCATCATCATTAAGTAACCCTAGGTTAGGACACAAGCCGTCACACTCAACACGCTCTAATATGAAACTTGTCTCAATGGAAGAAAGAGCAGCTCTATTTTCAAGTTTTGCGTATGCTTTGCCATGTCGTTTTTCATCAACAATGTGCTTAGGTATTCTCTTTAGGAATCGTCTGATCTTTCCTTCTGTTGGGCATGTCTCTGGGTAGAACTCATTGCGTTTTGCTTTAAATTTCTTTTCAACAATATTAATGAACTCACTAACAGGAGGCTGTGATCTGAGCAAGTAATGCCTTTTGGCTAATTTAAATAAGAAGTCCTGAAGTTCAGGAGACATTCTTTGTTCTCTAGGCCCTTGATAGCTATAAATTTGGGGAGCAATATCTCGGCCATCTCTAATCCACTGCCTGCGCCATTTATCGCTAGTTTTAAATTTAGGCTTCTTAGGGTGTTTATCCTTGAGCAGTTCATAAACGTTATCAATTGCCTCATTTGCATATATTTCCACGCAAGGATTAGGTAATTTATCTAAGGCTTCACAGTACGCTAGTCGAAACTCTGCAACTTTTTGTTGCTCTTCATCCAGCGGAAAATATTTTAATGAAATAGCATTTTCAACCAATGTATATTTACTAGCGTTAACATTAGAAATAAACTCCCCCGTTTTAATTTGCTGATACTTACCGTTATCAAACTCTAGAAAAACAACTTTATGGTCAAAGTACTTAATACTGCCTGATACAGATGGAGTTCTAACTCTTTGACCTATCGATAGGTTAGCAATAGTAGCTTTCATTTTTAGGCTCCTATCACTAATTCTGTTTCGTTTGTTAATGGCTTTGCATAGTCAAAACGATATTGTTGATGAGCTAGCATGAGCTTGGTTATACGAAGCGTAATATTTAACTTTCTTGCGGTTTCCTGCATTGCTCCCCAAGTTGTATTGTTGCCTACAGTATCACTGAGGCTTTGTGCTTGCTCCTTGTTTAAAGGCAACTTGCGCAAATGACACAACCTGATGAGGTTTTGCTGAGTAAATCCCTTGCAAACTTCTTCATCAGTTAAATATTCAACTTGTTGGCTTCTGGATTGGAGTAGCACTTTACGAAAGTGACGGAAGCGTGCTTGTTCGTTGGGATCATCGACAAATACTTTAGGCTTTATTTCTAGCTTTTTTATCGTATTATCACGATTGATAACTTCTGTATCTACCGTATAGGCCGTGGGTTTGCCATTTACCCCTTCATAGATGTATTGCACTGGTTGTGCCTTGTAGCTCAATACGTCAGCTTTAAAATCGAGATATCGATAAGCCATAAGCTCTAAATTACTATCGCACCATACCCTTGCGCCATTTTTGACCGATGGAAAAAAATCAATCCCTCTTCCTTTTCTGTAGTTTGGTAAGTATCTAACGTCTTTAATTTGGTTTGTCATCATTCTTTAGTTTTCAAAATAGGTAATTTCTAAAAAATGGTAGAACTAATAAAAAGGGTGCGCAACTTAATTACTAGTATATTTTTATGGTTAAGCTTATGTTAAATAAGAGTTTATTATACATATATGAATAATGAGTTTGACGTTTTCTGGGAGTGAGTTGAGGTGTAGTAAAAGGCAATGAGTAGTCTAACTAAATGAAAAATATGAATGAATTTATATTAATAAACGCTATATTAAATACTCGTTTATAGAACCAGAATATATATAAAAGTGTTCTAAAGCTTTATACGAGTTCTAATAAATCGGTCTAAAAAAATATACATTTTTCTTTTAATTTAAACGACCACCCTTAAAATTTGCCGAATTCTTTAAAATCGGGTACTTTTTACATGGCGCTAGCCACACTTGCACGTGAGTGAAAAACAGCAATTTTGACCTGAGAAGGTAACGAAAACCTCTAAATACAACTTAAATTTGATTAATACATACATGGCTTGAGAGATCGTGTTGTAATCGCGTGTAGCAATGATTGGTAACAGATTCTCTCTGTCTCAAGCATATGGATATGTATATGAAAAATTTAAAACCATTCATCTTTTCAGCTCACGCTGACTTAAAACCAGTAATTCCTTCGATTAAGAAAAGTCACTTGTACGAAGCCATTGCCGCTTTTTGTGGGTATAAAAGCTATGCTGCATGGCAAGTAGCGATTCACACTAAAGTTGATGACATTGAGCAGGCTCAAGGCCAATGCTTTGAGAGAATGTTGGGGTTAGGACTGCCTGCTAAACACGCTTTGCTGATATCTCAGCAGATGCCACGACTATGGCAACAATACGATAGTATTACACTGGATGATATCTACGCATATTATTCTGAAGCATCCTATGATGATGCGCTTAAATCTACTCGCATGTTAGATGAACTGAAGTCAGCAGTCGAAAATGGGAGTGAAGAGGCTATGTTATTAGCACTTGTGGTAACAGCCCAATTGTTAATTCAATTTGACGAAGACCCTGATAATCGTAGTGGTGAATATTGGTATCAGAAAAAGCTAACCAATCAAAAGCTCAATCACTTCCAACTTCAAGTTGCAGAACAATACCAGCAAATCATGCCTTATCGAGAGCTATTTCAACATTTACTGACCATTTTTGATGTCAGTGAAGGCCCTGTATTGCATAGTCCAAGTACTATTGAAGCAGTTTGCTACAAGCATGATGATGGCCTTGTTCGTCAGTGGAGTTCCTATTTTTCAGACAGACCAACTGATGTTATTGATGCGATTATCTATGTGTTAAATCACCACGAATCGGAGCAGCCAATTATTCCATACTACTTGTATCTCGATTGGTTAAGGGCAGAAATGCTCCTATTTGCTGATAGGGAAGGTATTGTTGAAATTATAAAAGCTGCCGTTGATGACGAAGAAAAATGGTTTTGGCACCTGATAGGCTTGAGACAAAAGGTTGATGTTACTGTATCAACGCTTAGAGCAATTCACGCAGATACAGGTGAAGATTATGATGATTACGGGCCTATGGACATAGTTGGTGATGAAGGACTTGTTCTTCCGAGTGTTTCCGATGATAGAAAAGCCAAGCTTCAAGCGGAAGTAAATAAAATCACATATTAATTGTTTTAGGCTAGCCGCAAGCTTTTTTATATTCTCGTGGCTAGCTATTCTTGGGGGTAGCTAATATTACATTCTATAATAAGCTAGACAGGTAAACTAGGCGAGGCATCATAGTAGCTTATGAAAATAACTAACGCTGAAACTCTCAAACAAGCACTTGCTAGCATGCGTTTAGAGGGCCTATCTCTATCCCCTGAAGTTAATACGTTGATGCTGAATGCTCTTGTTGATCCAAATATTGACACTGAAGATATTAAGCGCCTTTTAGTTAAACCTTACAGAAACGCTAAAGAAAAGCGTGATGGACACTAGTCACAAGGAAAATGTCCTCCTTGTGACTAGTGGTTCAGCCTAGGCAGTTGACCTCAATCATCTTCATAATCTTCTTCTTGAGCAGCATCCCAACCTTTGTCCCAGTCTTCGACCACCCACCATGTATCGTCTGACCATTGGTATGAATTAGAGCTTTTGGACTCACCTTTCCAATAAGCGTTGTAGCCTTCTTTTTGCTCACTAGACAATAAAGTTATGGCAATTATAAGTACAGATGACTGCGTGTAAACGCAGTCATCTACGAAGTCATGAATTGAGTTATTTCTTAAAGCTTATTCGACAATTGTTTAGTTTCCGGTGGTGTTCGATTGTACATATTCAAGAGAAAGAGAACATTCACCCTTACTGAGCATTTTGTTGAAGCATTCTGAGCACCACGTACCTAAGCCTTCAGCATAAGTTGGGGTGACAGACATAATTGAACCAATTTTTTCGTGGCTATATGTAATGCTATGGCAGTAATCTCCGACATATATTGGGTTATCACAACCAAAGCAATGACAAAAAGTTTGTCTTTCTTTATCACTCATAAGTCTTCCTGTTAGATTATTTATTATTTTCTTCGTGAGTTTTGTCTAAACAAATATTGCGGTGCTGAATATATGCTTGTGCTATCTGATCGAACATGTCTTGAGAAAATACAATTTCGATGGTGTCTCCATCGATAAATTTTCTGAAGTTGATTTCTTCAGCATCAAACAGCCGCAATACATATTCACTGCCAAGCTTATGTAGCCGTTCATCGACTTGTACTTTTTCTTCTTGGGATAAAAAAACGTTTTTAGTGAGTGTTTCTGGCATCATCATTTGCTCTCCTTACTATGAGTAACAAGCTCTGCAACAGTGTCTATAATGCGAGCGGCGGCATGAGGATCTTTGTTAATGTTACCTTCCATTGCGTATTGAAAGGCTACGGTTCCATCTCTGGCGACAATGGCAAACGCGATAGAATCTTCTGCCATTTCCTTAAATGCATCGAACATTTGTTCTTTTTTAATTAAGCCTTCATAGGACATATATACCCCCTTACCTCAGTTAATACTTTTTAATATCAGAACTCACAAAGCTAATTGCGAAATCTATAACAGGATTAGATTCAATATTCTTAAGGGCTAGTGCATGAAGTAAGTAAACTTTGCACGCAGACTTCCAAAAGCTATTTTCATGAAACGGTAAATAGCAATGTGCTTTTCTCATTTGCATCCATTCCAACAGTTCACCTTGCTCTTCGAAAATCTTATGAAAGCTGTGCTTCAGGTAATACTTAGCAGCATCGTCACTAATTATTGCTCCGGGTACTTTGTAGTGACGAGAACAATATAAGCCAAACGCTAGTGTTGAAAATACGCACCCCCAAGAAGATAGGTATTGTGCAGATGCTTGCCATGCTACAATCGGCAGTGAACGACTTTTTGGATTAAAGCACCATTTATTCCAGCAGATATATGGCGAAATACCTCTCCTATTAGCTGCTATTGCATCAAGCTGGCATATAGTTTCCTCAGAAATAAGTGGTAATAAATCTAAATGCATGATTTGTCTCTAGCAACCAAATGATGCGTTTATCTTAGTGCTATTTTAAGCTGACTTGCCAATATTGAATTCTTTCAAAAACAGGTAATTTTAATGAAAATTTAGTCTTTCACAAATAGATGTGCTAGATTTACCTTAAGACAATCAAGCCATTGATTAATATATATTTTAGTGTTTATTAATTAACTGTCCTTTAATTTCCTATTTAATAATTACCTCATCTCTATTCGTCATAAAGTTTGACTTGTTAAATCAATAAGATAATATTATGTAATCATTTTGATTATGTGGTGGCACGATATTGAGTTCATTAAGTAAGTTAGATTTAAGCTACGCCCAAAAACAGAGATTGGCCTATATCGATTTCTTGTTAATGTTTAGAGGTCACTTCAGTCGCAGTGATTTAACTAACAAGTTTGAGATGGGATTGGCAAATGCGACTCGTGACATTGCCCTGTATAAAGAGCTATCACCAAAGAATATGGAGCTTGAAAGCTCTAAAAAACAATATTTGCAAGCAAAAGCCTTTAAACCGCTTTTCAAGCATGATGCGAAGAAAACGTTAATAAAACTCGCTAATGATATTACGGATGGCTTTGATGCTATCGGTGACGTGACTTTCCCTATCGAAGCACCAAGCCAATTAAACGTTCCTGATATATTCATTGTTGCCAAACTTGTTCAAGCGATACTAAATAACAAACCCGTCAATGTTATTTATACCTCGTTAAGCAGTGGTTCTGCCTCAAGAGAGTTAGTTCCTCATTCAATTGTTGATAATGGACTACGTTGGCACGTGAGGGCCTTTGATAGAAAAACAAAATCTTTCAGAGATTTTGTGCTTACTCGGATAAGCAAAGTTACGATTAAAAACCAGACTGCTGAGTCACATGAAGACAAATTAGAGGATCATCAATGGATGAGAATGATGCCTTTGCAGCTAGTAGCCCATCCAAAAAATGTTCAACATCCTACAGCTATTGCGATGGATTATGGTATGGAAAATGGTGTTCTTGAGTTAAATGTACGGGCAGCGTTAGCTGGATACTTGCTTAGACGATGGAATGTAGATTGCACCACCAATGCAGATCTTGCGGGTGGCGAATATCAACTTTGGTTGAAGAATAGGCAAACTCTGTATGGAGCAGAAAATCTTGCCATTGCTCCCGGTTATCAGCAGTCAGAGGACGACTAATGCACGACAAAAGAATTGGTAAGTATCTTCATAGTATTGAGCAATCCAAAGCAATTAATTACTCGAAATTTCTTGCTTTACTGCCTGAACAATTGTGTGAAGAAGTTAAAGAAAAAGCGACTATTAAATTTTTAAGTAAAGGCTCTGTAATCGTTGAGGTTTCTTGTGAGCAACTTTTAGAAAAATTGCGCTCATTGGCGATTGAACCGTCAAGTCGCATTGATGCAACGTTGCTAGGTGACTCTCATAAAGTAAATACATCGACTAGCTACTTGTTAGCGTACCATCAATCTTCCGTTGATGTTCACCCCGATACGATTATTAGTAGTAATGACGAAACACACCTTAGATTTCAACCTAAAAAACGTCTAGTGATTATTGAAAATGCAGAGCTATTTTTCGCAAGAGAAACACTATTTGCTCAGATGAACAAAGCGTTTTCTCTTTCCTTGTCATTTGACAATACAGATTTGGTTTTTGGTGCCGGAAATCAAATATCCAACAAGCATAACTATACATTTATCAATCAGTATGAATCGATTTTATGCTTCTTTGATTACGATTTGGGTGGTTTGAAAATATATAAGGCGATGCGAAATATGGTAGGGAGCAAGGCTAAATTCTTGGAGCCTAGCTCAGATAATTTAACTGAATTTTTCATAAAGAAACCGAAGACCCAAGAACAGTACACAAAGGCGTTAGAAACTGCCAACAGTCTTGGCTTAAGCAAGCTACACAGCTTGTTTGAATCAAAAAAATCATTCATGGAGCAAGAAGCTTTGTTGGCTTTATAAGAAGGAATCAAAACATTGTCACATCAATTTAATTTTGTATTAAAGAAACTGGTACTAGTTGATTCGGCTGGTTTTTGTTATTCAGAGATAGAGTTAGATAAACACACAATTTTACTTGGCGAAGGTAATGTCGGTAAATCTAGCCTTCTTAATTGCATTCGTTTGTTTCTATTGCCAGAAGTCAACTTCAATCGAGCAAAAGATAAATTTAACTTCAAAAGTTCAAATGGTTATGAATATGATAAAAACGAGTCATTTGGGCATTATTTTCCTAGCAAGTACTCGCATTTAATTATCGAAGTAGAGAAAGTTATCGCAGGCAAACGATACACCCACTGTCAGATTCTAAATAGAGGCAAGAACCTTTCATTTGAGCGTATTTTTACTGCTTTGCCATACCAAGAAATTCAGCATCTATTCTGGCAAGTAGAGGAAGAGGACGAACATAACATCGGCTCTAGAGTAGAAAAGCTATCGACTCAAGATGTGTTTACTAAAATTAAGGCTAAAGATAAGCACTGTATTTCAGTCAGAGACCCTCAAAAATTGAAGGATTTGATGTATGCGCGAGACATACTATCTGAAACTGAAATGCGTTATAGCCTTTTTCCGCTCAATGATGCATCTGACGAAAACGTAGAGTCGTTGAGAGCGTTAATTTTAATGCTTTTCGATATGGAGACATCAAATGAAGGTGTTGCTAAAGCGGTTGCTAATATTGTTGAGTCAGAGAAAAAAGAGACAAGCGATGCATTAAACTTTGATATTCAATCTTTTTTATTAGCACATGACTCACTTAAGCTGGAAGAGCAAAAGTTAACTGATATCGAAAACAAAACGAGAGAGTTTGAAACCCTAAAGTCTAACTTTGCCAAATATAGTGAACTGTCAGAAGTTGAGACTCGTTTTGTTGATTTTTATCTGCACCTGAGTCGCAAATTAAAAGAAACAAATGAAGCCGTAAACGAATCGGCAGGGAAAATTAAGGAATGGCAACAGCAATTACAACCTATTGCTGACCAAGTTAAGGTAATCAACCAAAATTTGTTCACAGCTAATAAAATCATTAACACTTCAGAACAAAATATAGCTAAGACTCAACAAGCGATTGATAAAGGAGAGTTCGAGTTAAGCCGTTATGTAAACATGACGCAACAAGAAGTACTAGAGCTTCTTGATGAGGAACTGATTGATACGCAAGAGAAGATTCAAGCTTATCAAAATACGAACGCTAGACGTATACGAATTAATAAGCTTGAAACTGAAATTACTCAGTATCGGAAAGCTCAACAGAATATAGAGTTGGATATTAAAAATTCAGAGTTTGCGATTCAAAAGCAGTTGCCTAACGATACACTAGATCTACTAAATTCAATTAATTCACGGCTCTTATTGGCAAATCCGGGTAAGGAATTGGAAAAGCATGAAGTAGATGCAATTGAAAATTTTAAAGGCTTATTTAGTGACCAAGGTTATTTATATAACTTTTGGGGGCAAGAATTTAGAAAATCTGACTCTAGGGCAACTCGCGATTTACACAAAGAGCTAGAAAATATTGAATCCGAAATTAATGCTGTGATTTTGGAAAAATTTGACCTTGAAAAACAAGATACTGAAAACCCATTAATCATAGAGAAAAAACTTCAAGAACTAGGGAAAGAGTTAAAAGAAATAGAGCGCGTTAAAAAGGTTATATTTGAATTAAATGATAATATCAGCGCTTTAAAAATATATAGCGGACAGCTAGCTGAAAACCAAGCTGCGGTTGAGGAATTTTCACCTCAAGTAGTAACCTTATCAAAACAACAAGGTGAACTATCTGAGTTAATTGAATCTGAAAAACAAAAACAAACGGGTTTAAGTCGGGAACAATCTCAGCTATTGGCACTTCAAAGTAACGCGAATGGTACTAAACAAGCCTATCCAAAAGTTCAAAAACAACTAGAAAGACAGGGAACAGCTAATAATAACACCACTTTAACATCAGAATATTTATCTTCTCTTCAACACGACTTACAGCAAGTTGATCAGTTGAGGGGGCAGATACTTGAAGGGCTTCGAGATTTTGCTCGGGATGGGTTTATCGAACTAGAAGATGATCTTTTTAACTCAAGTCCAGTACCGAGCACGATTCATCAGGCTTATGCCAACGTTAAACAAATCTATGATGAACTTGAAGGTCAATGGCACCTACTTAAATCAAAAACTCGTTCGCATAATGAAAGTGTCAGTAATTATGCTGATATTTTAGAAAAGAACTTTGAGCATATTAGTCGCTTTGAGAATCAACTTAACCGCTCGTTTGAAGGTATTTCGGTTAATGACTTAACTCAAATTGAAGTGTCTATCCATGTAGACCCGCGTTTTAAAAATCTCATATCTGAAATTCAAAAGAGCTATAACGAGTTTAGTGAACAAGCTCTTTCTGAGCAGTTCTATCTGAGGCTTCAGGCATTTAGCAATGCGTTTTTCAAAGATGGTGAGCGTAATAAGCTAGTAATGTCTGATGTAATTAAAAAAGTCAGCTATAGAGTTAAGAAAGATGGCCATGACAGTTGGCAAACGAAACAACAATCAACTTCTACCACTGCATTGATCAACCTTAAACTGGTGCGAATTCTACTCGCAAAATTACGAGCTGATAGTTGTATGGTGAAGCTACCAGTAATCATGGATGAAGCGGCAAATATCAATGTGAATCAGTACGAATGGCTTTTAAGAGATATCAAGGACAGCGGTTTTTATCTTTTCACCGCAGGTACTCATAGCTCTGGTGCAGAACTAGTTCACATGATAGGGAACCATTATGATGTTGACGCTTTAAAAACAGCAAAACCATACACAGCCGAGAGAACACGCGTAGTTTGGGATGGCCCACAGTCATTTTACGATGAAGAAAGCTTTGAATCATTTGTAGAAAATGATCAGATTGAGCTTTTGGAAGGTGTAAATGAAACAATTTAGCGCCATTCAAACACTAAAAATAATGTTAGAGCGACCTAACATTATGTTTAATGTCATCAAAAAAATGGACGCGCAAAATGAGCGTTTCATTAGTGAGGGAGCTGTAGCATTTGAAGTTTTGGAAAGTATAAAGCACCTAGATAAGCTAGAGCAGCAACGTTTCAAAATAGCTTATGCAACGGACAATTTAGCAAAGTCACATATTGTTGCTGATCAAGATCAGGTTGATAACGTTAGCCGCTTAATGTTTCAAGAATCCGTTGTTTCTATTTTTAGGCTTTGTGAAACATCTCTATATCAAGAGCTAACAGATGCAAAATTAAAAGCTGAACTCGCTTCTTTTTGGCATATTCAAAAGAAACTTCTTTCTGGTGATTGTAGTTTCAACTCAATGGATTATGACTATACAGAGCTGGTAGATGAGTTATTTCACAAGCTCGGTAGTTTACTAGATTTGCTCAAGCGCAACTTGGTTAGAATGCAGAGCATTAATAGTGATTTGGAAAAACTATCGTTTGAGGTGAGCAAAGACGGTACTGACTTTGTTGAGTACAGACAAAAAGTGCTAGATGACGTAACGCATCTATATGAAAGGCATATTCTTCCCACTCAGCGATTTGTTAATCCTGACGTAAAGTTAGTGGATGGAGACAACCTGCTAGCGACAATCAACTCTATAAAGTTGCTATTTGATGCTCATGGAAAACATGAGCTTTCTGACCAAGTGTTTCGCTATGGACTGAGTTTTACCAACATCATCAACCCACTAAAAGACGTTTCAAATCAGATAAATGGTTTTATTCGCAAGACCCAGAAGAGTTTAACTCAATTTAACGCGATGGAATGGCACTTTGAACGCTTTAAGAAAAAGTATGAAGAAACTCTGGATGGTCGTGTAAATCGCACAAAAATAGATAACTCTTTCGCTGATGACGTTCCTTTCATGAAAAATGTGAAGCGAATTCCGAGGCCCAAAGGATTAAAAATTGAAAATAATAGCTCTTATTTTTACAACATATTCAAAGATCTTGAGTATCGAATCCAAGACCAATTACTGCTATCAAACGAAGATATAGAAGCAGAAGGCCAAGCTTTGGTCTCTTTCACCTCGAAAGATCGCTTAAAGAGAGCAAAGGCAATATATGACTTGATAGAAAAGCTCTCATTGAGAGAATCAAAGGACGTAATTGCTACCCTACATTACCGCCTTCAAAGTTTATTACCAGAATATCACTTTGTTGATCTTATAAATGCTGTCGTCCATTTCATGAAAAAGACACTTGATGGAAAACGTCTGATTAAGACAAACAACAAGGCGTTCATTCAACAAGAAAATAAATATTACGTATATAGGATTGTCATCTTGCAGGAGTCTAACTAATGGAAAGAGAAGTTATTTACAGCTTTGAAGAAATTCCTTACACCAAAAGTGCTGAGATTTACCGACTATTCTCTCAAGGTCGAGTGCTCAATAAGCAGCGCTATGACGATGTTCACGGTT
The DNA here is from genome assembly GCF_030295995.1 of Thalassotalea hakodatensis. NCBI lineage: Bacteria > Pseudomonadati > Pseudomonadota > Gammaproteobacteria > Alteromonadales > Colwelliaceae > Thalassotalea > Thalassotalea hakodatensis. The sequence goes on from NZ_AP027365.1 coordinate 4,061,597, forward strand.
GCTTAGTAGATGATGATTTATTCACATTGGTATTCAATAAAATTAAGCACTTTTCCCTTTTCTTTAAACATATGGGGTATGACCTAAAGTTTGATGAAGACGGAGACTTTTACTTCACTCAAGACCTTCGTGACGCTAACAACGATGAATCAGATGATAATGCCATGAAGATTCAATCTATCCTGCTTTTTATTGGAAGGTACTATGCAACAGTAGGCGATTTGGCACAGTTACAAGATCCTATGTTTGGGCTGAAGGAATCAGATATTGATGCATTAAAACAAGACGATTTGCTAGCAAGTTCGCTGAAGGCTTTAAGGATAGACAATTGGGACAAAGCACTCGAATACCTGACAAGCAGAAGCCTTATATTTAAAGTGTCTCAGGATAAATATGTGCTAAGTAAAGCCGCAATGACATTTTTGAATAGGTTGATAGAGGCTCATTCTGAGTTTATCAATAACAACTAAGTCAGGTAGTAAATTTAGAAGAGGGTACTTACTCATCTATTTGAATGATAGCCTGAACTAAGTTAGTCGACTTATTTCAATAACTATTGAATTATTGTTGTCATATACTTATTAGTTGGTAAAACAGCGAAAATTATTTACTATTGTGAAGAAAATTCACTAAAAGGATCATGAGGTTATGAATAGACCGGGAGTAGTTTTAGAAGAAATGATGAGGATTATTGGGCCATCATCAAACCCTTTAGCGCCTATGTTAGAAGGAATTACTAACTCACTAGAGTCCATTCTTAACTTACCTGATGACTTTGAAAGAAAAATATCAATTGAACTGCATTTTAATGATAGTGATGATAACGAAGGTGGTAAGCGTTTAGATTACATGATAATTGAAGATTCAGGGAATGGATTCAATGATGAAGCATTTACTAGATTTAGTAACTTACTAGACAAGAGTAAAGGATTTAAAAATAGAGGTACAGGCAGACTTCAATATTTGCATAGATTTGGTGAAATAGTCATTGAAAGTAATTTCATCAATGAAGGTTCATATTATTTGAGGAGTTTTAAGTGTAATAAGCAGTCATTTATCTCTAATAACATATGCAATAATTCGAATTCTGAGATATTGAAGACAACAGTAAAATTCATTAACCCTAAACTAAACAATCAAGACATTAAGTTTTATTCGTCTTTATCATTTCAAAAGTTTGTATCTATAATTAAGTCCCATTTTGCATTAAGGGCATATTTGGAGGAAGAAAAAGGGATTACATTTCCCAATATAGAATTAAAGTATTGTTACACTGTCGCTGATTCAGAAACGATTTTAATAACAAAAGATGACTTACCCCAGCCGAGTGAGCGAGGAACTTTTGAAGTAAATTATCAAAGTGCTAGTTTAGATAAAAATAGCAAAGTGTGTTGGCATGTTGATAATTCTAAGCTCCCTGAAAAATTTGAGTGGCTAGTTTTTGACTTTACTGAAGAAGAAATTGATCGGCATGGAGCATTCTTATGCTCAAAAGACATACCTATTGAAGAGTTAGAAAATCCAGTTCTGAAAAAAAGCAAAGGCTTTAAGGGGACTAAACGATTAGCTGCTTTTTACGGCCCTTACTTAGATAAACCAGAAAACGTCAACCATGCTGTAGATTCATTCAATATAAAGTCTAGAAGTGAAGTATCAAATGTTAGCAGTGATCTTTTTGATAATGACTCTGTTGTTTATATAGATGACATAAAAAAACAAGCTAACAATGAACTTAACATAATCTTTAAAGAAGTAATGTCTGCACAAAAAGTGGCTGAACAAAATGTTCACAGACTTGCTAAAGAACTAGGCATATCACAACAGTTTGCGAACAAAGTCTTAAAAACTATATCGCTAAACGATGATGAAGATTCAATTACAAGTAAGTTACTAATAGAAGAAGCTCGGTTTATTGCTGATAAAAGCAACACAACCAGAAAGTGTCTTGATGATATAAAAAGCCTTGATCCCACAAGCGACGATTATAGAGAAAAACTAGAGTCAAAATCGAAACAAGTTTCAGAACTAATTGATGCTCAAAATAAAGAAGAGCTTTCAAAGTATGTAGTTCGCAGAGGGCTGGTAGTAAAGTTGTTGAGCAAGATACTTAAGAATGAGCTTGATGTACAAACCAAAGAAATACCCAAAGGAAAGAACAGAGATCGAGAAGGCATCATTCATGATCTCATATTTAAAAGAAAAAAAACCAGTTCAAGCGTAAATGATCTTTGGATATTGGACGAAGAGTTTGTTCATTTTGATGGGTTTTCTGAAACACAATTTACCAAGATGCAGCTCAAAGATGGCAGACCATTTCTTTTTCCCGAAGCTTTAGACGAAATGAAAGAAATGGGATTTAAGCCAGATCGTAGACCTGATGTCTTTTTATTTGCTGACGAAGGAAAATGCATCGTAATAGAATTTAAAGAACCAGAAACAGATCTAGCGGATTACCTCCAGCAGATGCCAAGATATTGCCAACTAATTGCAAATTATGGTCAGGTAAAAGTTGAAAATTTCTACTGTTATTTAATTGGTGAAAAAATATTTCCTGAAGCCGATTTGAATGAGTATGAAGAATCAGTTACTGGTTCTTGGTATAGAGATTCCATTCCAATTCGGGCTACAAAAATGAATAATCGCAGTGTGATTGCAAATATGAGACTTGAGGTAATTAAATTATCTGATGTGGCAAAAAGAGCACACAGACGGAACAAGAGTTTCGCTGATAAATTAGGGTTAGATAAGCTACTTGATAATTATGAGTAATACACAATTTCTCGAAACTAATGAAACGGTAATTGTTACCTCTGGATCTGCTTATATCGACATAGATGTTCTCGCTTGTTCTTTGGCGTTAAGTTATTTACATAGACTATGTGGTAGAGAATCAATTGTATGTCATACAGGCAAAATGAATGGAACCATTCCCGAATCTATAAAAGTTGAAGTTAATGACTTTTTTGAGAAAAAATTACCCTGTTTGGGTAGATTTAAATATGCATTAGTTGACGTATCCAACCCTAAATATTTTGAAAGTTTTGTTGATAATGAAAAAATCATTGAGGTTTATGATCATCATTTTGGGTTTGAAAAATATTGGAAAGATAAACTTGGTAAGTTTGTGCACATAGAACATGTAGGTTCGTGTGCAACATTGATATGGGAAGAATATGTCAAACTTGAAAAAGTTCATCAACTTCCAGAGTCAATTGCTAAATTGCTATATCTAGCAATAGTCTCCAACACATTAAACTTACAAGCATTTGTAACAACTGACAGGGATATTGATGCAAAAATTGGTATCGAGAAATTAGGGTTTATTAAAGCGGAATTGATAACGGAGTACTATTCACATATTGAACATCAATTATTGAATGATTTTAAAAATGTTCTTCTAAATGATGTAAAAACTCATGATTGGGAAGGTGAAGATTGCTTCATTGGGCAACTTGAGATGTTAGATTCCGGTGAATTAATCGAAACATATTTTTTAACAGGTACTGCCACTAAATATATACAAGAAGAATATGTGACGAATGGACAACTTTGGTTTGTAGTTATTTCTGATATAAACAGAGGCCATAACTTTATTTTTACGGAAAATAGAAGAACTAAGCGTTTGATTGAAAGAACTTTTTCATTTACCTTTGATGGCAATTTCGCCAAGTCGGATAGGCTATGGATGAGAAAGGAATTTATTCGAGACATGAGTTAAGGAGAGTTAAATGGAAAAGAGTCTTCTGGACATAATACACATTGTCTTAAATCAAGTTCAAAAACCCTTGACAGCGGAAGCGATCTTGAAAGAAATAAAATCAAATAATTTATATGATTTTACAGGTAAAACTCCTAAAACAGCAATTAGAGCAAGGCTTGCTGAAAACATCGATCAATTCGAAAGCGCATCACAATTTGTAAGATTACAGAAAGGAACATTTGGTCTAAGAAAGTGGCTAATTGAAAGCCCCGGACAGTACAAAGAATACGAAGCGAAGAAGAAAAGAAACCAGCTAATGGACGAATATTTAGCTGTGTTTAATAGAGATACTTTACCCCAAATAGTCTCCATTAACGGTTTAAACGAAGTTCCCATTGACTCTAATTGGTTCAAAAATAATTGTACGCCTATGGTTAGGCATGAAGCAGAAGATGATTATTCTGTTGTTCAATTAATCTCTGTTTTTATAATTAAATTTAAAGATAAAATCATAACTCACACTAGATCTGCAAAAGCTCCTGAGTCAAGGTTACACGGAGAAAGGTCCATTGTTTTTGGTGGGCACATTACATATGAAGAAGTTAACTCTTTATTTGACCCTTTTGACCCCAATTCTACTCACCCATTTATCAAGCGAGAATTGGAAGAAGAGATTACCGTTTCATCTGATTCAGTAATGACACCAATTGGCCTATTATACGATTCTACAAGAGATGTAAGTAGTCAGCATTTGGGGCTGGTATATTTAGTTGAAATGATTAATGAAGATTACGAAATTGGTGAGAAAGGTTATCACATTAATGATGAATTAACTCACATAAGTGATGTCATCAAAAACAAGAGCGATTATGAGAATTGGTCGGTAGAACTTATAGATAAAATTTTAAATAAAGGGAAATATTAATATGGATCAAAATGATATCAAAAGCATTGTTCTATCTCTAATAGCTAGTGGGATTTTTCAAATTCTCTTTTGGATAATTAGTGCAGTATACAATAAGTTAAAAAACGGCTTTAAAGAAACTTCTTTAAGTTTTTCAAGTACGATTATTGCGATTTGGTTTACTCCAATTTTTATATTATTAACTTGCCTCTTTGTATATTTTGATAAAGTCGATATTTTAGTTGCGGCTTTAGTTACAAGCTATGCTCTTGCTATTACTACTTGGGTGTTGGCTAGGGAAATTATCAAGTTTAGAAAGGTAGGTATAGTTGGGGTTGACGTAAATATAACTAAAGGTATTGATTATAAAAAAGCTTTAAAGCTGACAAAAAGAAACCTTAAGGTATTAGGTACTGGTGCTGATAAGTTGACTCAACTTGAGGATGAATTTGCGGAGGCGATAAATTCAGCTTCAAGGCAAAATAGAGTTCAGTTATTACTTTGTAATCCAAATAATAATGCACTAGTGGAGATGGCAGTCAATGATGGTAAGCAGCAAAATGAATATGCTGACAATGTAAAGACTTCATTGAACAGACTTAAAACAATCCATCAAAATACAGAAAAACTAGAAATTAGATTTTATGATGCAGAAATTCAAGAGGATATGCCTGTTTTTAGATTAATGTTTTTCAATGAACATTATTGTTTGTGCTCATTTAATTCGTTTGGAAATAAAGATAAAGGAACATCTGCGCCTCAATTGCATCTACACTGTCCTACTAATAATAACGGAAAACTTCTTTATTACAGAGCATTTGAGAATTACTTCAATGATTTATGGAAGCAGAGTGAAAAAAATAGGATTTATGACAAAGATGATTGGACAAAATTTGGACTCTAAATGCTAGATTACGATCAAACTTATTTTGGATGTGGAAACAAGGTTCCTGCATATAGTCTTAAATCACTACTAGATGAGAGCGATTACTCATTTTTAATACCAGATAATAATATTGTAAAAATTAACGATGAATACTTAGTAAGTTCGATTGACACCGTGTTTCCGTTTACAAGTGATATTGCATTATTTGCAAAGGCGACTGTGTTGCATTGTGCCAATGATTTATTCGCATCTGGAGTTAACCCAATTCAAGCAAACGTGAGTATTGGTGTTAGCGCAAGCCTTGATATTAATGAGATACAACAATTGTTTAATAGCTTGAAAGAAGCATTAAATGAGAGAGAAATAGATTCTTGTAATTACCACACTTTTAGGGCCGATCAGACATCAGTCACAATAGCAATGAATGGCACAGCCAAAGAGTTAAAACCGAAAGCTAGATTGAGTGGCGATTACGATATTTTTTTAACTAAACCTATTGGTTTTTGGACAACTCAAAAGCATGGAACTGGTGATGCTACTCTTTGTTCAGAACAGTTACTTTTAGAAAGTAACTCCATATGGTTAGATTTTATTCAATCTGAATTAGTAAAATATTCAACAGACATTTCAGGTTTTGGTTTAATTGGTCACATAGCCTCTTTTTTAGAAAGTCAGCAATATTGTGCATCATTAGATTTGGGTAGGATTATTAGTCCGCTAAATATAGATCTTGCTAACATCGAGCATTATTTAGGATGTTCAGCGAAATCTAATCTTGAGTCATTTGGAGCATGTATTTCCTCAGTCGAAAGGTTAAATGATATAGTGCTGGATGTGCTATTTGGTGGCGAAATAAATGGTCCGATCTTAATGATAGTTGAACAAGATGCTGAATTAGGCAAGTGGTTTGACAAGTTGATACATATAGGCACAGCTTCACCTCATGTGATCAGTAAAAATCAAATAATAAAAGTTAGGGATTAATATGAAAGTTGGGTCAATTCATGGAAGGTTTCAGCCATTTCACAATGAACATTTAGATTACGCTCTAGCAGCATTAAAATCCTGTGATTTTCTTTGGATTGGCATTACCCAGTACGATATTGAAGAATTAAAAAAGTGTAATGACTCTCCAAACAGAAGTGTTCTGTCATCAAATCCACTTACCTATTTGGAAAGGATCAATATTATAAAAGACGCGTTACTAGACGCGAATATCGATAGAGCCAAATTTGATTTTATTCCATTCCCTATTGATGAGCCTGAAAAACTTTACCAGTTTGTTGATATTAATACGGTCTGTTTTACGACAATTAGGGAATCGTGGAATAGATCTAAAGTAGGGCGCTTGTCACAAGCGGGTTATAAAGTTGAAGTACTATGGGAGAATCTAGAAGATAAAGAGGTGTCATCAACTTTGATTCGGGAATCTTTGCTAAATGGTAATGGGTTATGGAAAAAGATGGTTCAACCTTCAACACAACAGCACATTAATTCCCTTAATCTGACCAATCGACTTCAAGAATATCTCAAATAAGAATCATAGAACCTAAATTTATACTTGTTGCAGTCAAGTCACAAATAACACAAAGTCAAATGTCGACAGAAATTTGAAAAAACAGAGTATTAGAGCCAATCTTCACATTGCTTCAATACAGCCCTTTAAAATTAATAGGTTATATTCTCGCCTAATGAAAAAATACTCTCGCCTAATGAATCTAACCACATAAATATAACATCATTGCATAAATTCAAATATTTTTAGAGTAAACACTTTACTTTTATAGAGTGGATACTCTATAATCAGTTTTGTTCCTAGCGAACACCTGTTGTAAAAATTTTATATTCTAGCTTTCCCCAAAGCTATCAAGCCGAAGATGATTCATCTTCGGTTTTTTTTTGCCTAAAAATGACTGTTTAAATTTCCTTAATAATTACAGCGTTTACCCGTAAAACTAGAATAATGCTAAAAATTGACTCAGGTAAGGGATAATAGGTTCGTTTGAAAAGGAGTTTCTCTATTCAGTAACCTCAGCTTTGCATAAGCAATGCGTTTATAGCATTGATATTATACAAACCTGAGGTTAAGTAGTACTTAATAGAGCATCGTGATTTATGCTTCAATCAGTTTTTCTGGGTCCATCCATTGGCAAATCACTTGGGTTGCTTGATCAACACCTGTTTTTTTCAATGACGAAAAGGCTTGCACCTTAATGTCGCCGCCAAGGGGTTGTAGGGTTTTCTTAACTTTTAATACTTCTGCGCTCGCCTTTCCTTGAGATAACTTATCTGACTTGGTTAACAACGCTAATACAGGTAATTCACTGTCTACCGCCCATTCAATTAGATCACGATCTAAGTCTTTTAGTGGGTGGCGAATATCCATTAATACCACCAAGCCTTGTAAGCTTTCACGCTTTTCTAGGTATTCACCTAACGCTTTTTGCCACTTTTTTTTCATTTCGAGCGGTACTTTTGCAAAACCATACCCTGGTAAATCTACAAGTCGTAACTGTTCTTCAACTTCAAACACGTTAATTAATTGAGTGCGACCTGGCGTTTTACTGATACGTGCTAAACTTTTCTGGCGTGTTAACGTGTTTAATGCGCTTGATTTACCTGCATTAGAACGCCCTGCAAACGCAACTTCAATACCGGTATCTTCTGGAAGTTTTCGAATATCAGGCGCACTGATCACAAAGGATGCTTTATTTAAATTAACTGCAAAAGTAGACAAAACCGTTTCCATCTTTAATCTTTAGTAATGGGCCTATTATATCTGTTTTTGAAAAAAATTAGTGAAAACCTTACTTTTTTTAGCGTTTTTTTCTAACACAGGCTTAAAAAGCCTTTGGTTTCGTGTAAAATGCCGCGATAATTAAAAAACTAACAACGATGCTTGATTGGCTATGAATCAAGCGCAATATGAAACAGAGAGCAATCCATGAAAAACGTTTTATTTTCAATGGTCATCGGGTTGGGCATGATGGCTCAGGCTTATGCCTTTGCGGGTGACGCCCAATCAGGAAAAACAAAAGCAGCTGTTTGTGCAGCTTGTCATGGTAGTAACGGTATGGGTACCGCAGACAGCTACCCAAACTTAGCGGGTCAGCACGCTGATTATATCGTGAAACAGTTAAAAGCGTTTAAGGCTGGTGATCGTAACGATCAATTAATGTCACCAATGGCAGCAAATTTATCTGAGCAAGACATGGCTGATTTAGCCGCGTACTATTCAGCCTTTGGCATAGACGGCTCTGCTCCTGCAGGGGGAGGTGATGAAAGCACAACCCAAACAGCAGCTGCTCCAGTACCGGAATATCAACCAAATGCTAGTGCCGGTAAAGCCTTATATGAGCATGGTGATGCAGAACGTGGTATTACAGCATGTATCACTTGTCATGGTAAAGACGGTAACAGCAAAGTGTTGATTAACCCTAACTTATCTAATCAGCACCCTGAATACATTGAAAAGCAATTAAAAAACTTCAAAGACAATGCGCGTCATAACGCGTCAATGAATCAAGTGACAGCAAACTTATCTACCGAAGATATTGCTAATCTAGGCGCTTATTTTGCAGACACTGCTGCGGTAGGTGAAGTAAAAGCGTCTACAGGTAAAGTAGCCGTCAAATCATTTGTTGGTGATGCAAAATTAGGTAAAGAAAAATCTGCAACGTGTATTGCTTGTCATAATGCAGACGGTAACTCAACTAATGCAATGTATCCTTCAATTGCTGGACAAGGTGAAGCTTACCTTTACAAACAGTTGAAAGAATTTAAATCAGGCGTTCGTGATAACGCAATTATGGCCGGTATGGTTGGCGCGTTAAGTGAAGAAGATATGCAAAACGTTGCTGCATATTACGCTTCACAAAAGTTAAAGCCTGTTGCAGGCGATGCAGATGCTTTTGGTAAAGAGCTTTACGTTGGCGGTGATGCTGAGCGAGGCATTACAGCCTGTATCGCGTGCCACTCTGTCAATGGTGGTGGTATGGACAGTGCTAGCTTCCCTGCTGTTGGCGGCCAGCATCCGGGCTATTTAAAAGCCCAGCTTCAAGCCTTCCGTTCTGGTACTCGTGCTAACGATAAAAACGGCATGATGCAAGATATTGCCAGCAAACTTTCTGATGCAGATATATCAGCACTTGCTAATTATATGTCTACATTAAAATAAAAATTAACATCTCTTAAAAAGCAGCGTCATCGCTGCTTTTTTTATGTTCAAAATAAGTTGCGATTATATCAGGATCACATAAACTAAAATTACTTCCAATTTTACAAAGGGTTATATCAATGACAGCGTCGCTACCAACGGATACCTTAGCTGCCTGTCAACGCTGCGATACCTTGGTAAATCTTCCCAAGCTCTCAAACCACCAAAAGGCGCTTTGCCCTTGTTGTAATACGGTGTTACATTCCCCTAAAAAGCACACCCTTGATAAAACATTCGCTATTTCATTTGCAGGGTTATTATTATTAATACCCGCTACTGTCATGCCGTTAATGGGCATATATGCCGCAGGTCAGTATAACCAAGCGTCATTATTTACATGTATTGTTTTATTAGCGAATGAAGGTTTTTATTTTATTGCCTTTTGTGTCTTTATTTTTGCCATTGCTGTACCTGCTGTTCGTTTATTCACAGCGTTTTATTTAACTTTTTGTTTGAAGTATACGAGCAAAAAACCTCACTTGATCGTGTTTTTCCGCTCTTATCATCTACTGAATAACTGGGCAATGATTCATGTATTTTTTCTAGGGATCATCGTGTCATTATATAAATTAGTGGATATTGCAGATATTGCTATTGGCACGGGCATTACCAGTATCATTCTATTGTTGATGTGTTCAACCATGCTATCCATCACGTTAGACCATCGATTTATATGGCAACAGCTGGAGCAAATCAATGACTAGAACAGCACTTTCGAATGGTTTAGGCAGTTGTCCTAGGTGCCAAAAAATTAATAAAATGCACAGTGAAAAACAACAATGTTCTCGCTGTGCTCATTGGTTTTACAGTCGTAAACCAAACAGCTTACAACACACCATGGCGTGGACAGTGACTGCTTTAGTCTTATTTATACCTGCCAATATCTACCCCATGATGACACTCCATACCTTTGGCAAGACAGAGGCGTCAACTATTTTACAAGGTATTGCAACGTTCATTCAAACAGGGCATTACCCTATCGCGTTCATTATTTTTATGGCTAGCTTTATTATTCCGTTAGGGAAAATTATTGGATTATTTTTTTTGGTTTATCACGTTAAACATCGCAGCAATATGAGCCTGAAAAGGCAAAGCCATTTATTTCATATCGTTGAAAATATTGGTCCGTGGTCAATGCTTGATGTATTTGTCGTCGTAGTAATGGCGTCTGTGGTGAATTTAGGTTTTATCAGTAATATTGAAGTTTCTTTAGGGGCAAGTTACTTTGCCTTAATGGTTATCGCAACGCTGATGGCAGCACATAGCTTTGATTCTAGATTGCTATGGGACAACAACAATAAAAAAGAGCAAACACATGAGTAATAAACAACACCATCCGCTTGACGCAATTATATCATCAAAAGAAAGCGTTTCTGCTGTTTGGTTAGTACCGATTATTGCGTTGCTATTTGGTGCGTGGCTAATTGTAAAAGCGGTGTATGAACGAGGCGTTTATATCACCGTACAATTTAATCAAGCAAGCGGCATTGTCGTTGGTAAAACAGAAGTAAGATATAAAGGTTTACCGATAGGTGTTGTCAAACAAGTAGAAGTCACTGATGATCTACAAAGTTTATTAGTACAGATTGAAATGGTAGCGAGTAGTGAAGAATTACTCACTGACAATACAACGTTTTGGTATGTCACTGCTGATGTGTCATTTCAAGGTGTTACTGGGTTAGATACTTTAATATCAGGTAGTTACATAAATGTTCAGCCCGATTTAGAGCACAGGGGGAACCCTAGCAGGTTTTTTGTCGCATTAAATGAAGCACCAGAACTCGATAAATCTACCCCTGGTTTACACATTACTTTGAAAACCAATACTCTTGGGTCAATTAACACCAACTCACCGGTTAGCTTTAAGCAAATTCCCGTTGGCCATGTGTCAGGCGTGCAGTATAACGTTGACGATGCTACCGTCGATATTTCAGTGTTTATTAAGCCTGAGCATGCCTATTTGGTAAAAGAAAACTCTATTTTTTGGAACGCTAGCGGATTCGAATTTACCGGTTCTTTAACCTCAGGCATTAACATTAAAACCGAATCAGTAGGTTCCATTATATCGGGTGGTGTTGCCTTTGATGATCCTAAATTTTCAACACCGTTGCCCTCTGCAAAATCAGGTCATGAATTTACTTTGCATCCTGACTTTCAAACTGCCGAAATGGGGCATGAAATTACCTTAAAGCTTGATTGGGACACCGGTATAGATAAAGGAGCTTTAATTGAGTATCAAGGACTGACCTTAGGGGTCATAGAATCATTTAGTAAAATTGACCCAACATCTCGTAAAATTACAGCTATCGCGAAAGTGAGCCCTCGTGTTGTTCCTTATTTAACAAGCGACTCGCAGTTTTATACCGTTACCCCAGAATTAGATTTAGGCGGGGTGACCAATTTACGCACATTACTAAAAGGTTCACATCTCAGTTTACGACCATCATTAAAAGGGGAGCCTCAAACACAATTCAATGTGTATGCACATAAGCCAGCTTATGATTATGACGAACCAGGCTTACATATTATGTTAACCGCTAGCGATGTTGAATCTTTAAAAATAGGTACCAATATTTACTATAAAAAACAACCTGTTGGTACCGTTCAAGCCATTGAAAATAAAACCTCTGAACAGGTAATTGTGCATATTCATATTAAAGAACAATATAAACAATACGTTAAAAGTAACACTCGCTTTTGGAATACCAGTGGCGTAAGAATAAAGGCAGGAATACAAGGTGTAGACATTAAAGCACATTCATTACAGTCTATTTTAGCCGGTGGTATCGCTTTTGATACGCACGAAACCGTTAATGCTAAATCAGTGAATAATGGTGATCTATTCCCATTACTTTCATCGAGAAAAATCGCGAAACAATCATTGCCCCTAACACTGTTAGTTGCTGACGCTAAAGGTATAAAACGTTCAACACGTATTATTCATCGCGGCAACGTTATTGGTTCAGTTCACGCTATTCATCATAAACAAGATCATCATGAACTCGTTGTCGGGCTGTTACCAGAATTTGACTATTTATTGAAAGAATCTACAAAATTTTGGTTGGTAGATCCGCGGTTAACTCTCTCTGGCGTTACTGATACAGAAGCATTTTTCGGAGGAAGCTATATAGCGATATTGGCGGGAAAAGGACCATTTAAACAACGCTTTCATATGTATCAAAAACCACCCGCTAAAGAACTACATGCCAGTGGGTTACAGCTCACATTAATGAGTGAAAACGGTGCTAGTCTTGTACCAGGGAGCCCAGTAACGTATAAAGGTATTTCAGTTGGTCAAATAGACAGTGTAGATCTCAGTAAAAATGGCGATAGTACATTAATTACCATTACTATTGATGAAACTAACCAACATTTAGTTAATCAATTTTCCCGGTTTTATGTTTCCAGTGGCATTTCATTAACAACTGATTTAACCAGTGTTTCATTACAAGCAGAGTCTGCCGAAACAATTTTACGTGGAGGGTTGAGTTTTTATAACCCAAAAGAAGGTGCAGCTCCGTTAACGAAAGAAGGCGAAAAATTCACGTTATTTTCCAGTCGTCACAAAGCCAAAGTAGCCGGCCAGGCAATTAGCATAAAATTTACCAATATTGCCGGCATTAAAGCTGGACTAAGTATTAAGTTTCATCAACAAACCATTGGTTCAATTTCTTATGTTGACTTTATTAATCAAGAGCAAGGAGCCATTGCATATGGCTATTTAACCGATTACGGCAAGCGATTCGCGGTGGAAGGCTCAAGCTTTTATTTTGATGAAGCCAGTATTGGCCTCACCGGTAATAAACACATAAGTTCAGCACTACAGGGTGGCTTTATTGGTGTATCTCCAGGCAAAGGTAAGGCTAAAACGCATTTTATTGCTGCCAATTCCGCTCCTGCAACTAAAGCACTTCCTTTTGGCTTAAATTTAACCTTAACGGCTAATTCACTCGGGTCGATTCGAGTTGGTAACCCTGTACTTTATAAACAAGTAGCTGTTGGCAGCGTTATTGGTATCGATCTAGCAAATAATGCAGACAAGGTTAATATTTATATTAATATTACCGATCGATATACCCCCTTAGTTACCCCTGAATCCAAATTTTGGAACACAAGTGGCTTTAGCCTTGAAGCGGGTCTTTTTTCGGGCGTTAATGTTGAGTCAGAATCATTAGAATCACTCATGTCTGGCGGTATTGCATTTGCAACCCCAAAGAGAATGTCGGCTGAACAGTTGGTTTTGCCAACTGTATTTGATCTTTATCAATCCGTTGAGCCCAAATGGCAAACTTGGTCACCTAGAATCCCATTAGCGCCACAGTAGTAAATTTGTACTCGAAAGTTCAATACGCCCTAGTATTGATCTTCATCATTTAGTAAAACCTGGTATTTTTTAGTGAAAAAATTAACACTTTTTATTAACTAAAATTAAAAAAACATTACTATTCAACGATATATCTATTGGAATATTAGTTGCATAGATCACAAGAATCGATAATAAAAAATATAATATTATGACAACACAATCCCACGATTTATCACCAGTACATGCGCAACAACGGATCAATTTATTAGATTATTTAAGGGGTTTTGCGCTTATTGGCATCCTCTTTATGAATGTTGAATGGTTCAATCGGCCTGATGTTGATTTATTACAATTTGACTTTACACAAACCGGCGGAAACTGGGCAGCAAGCTGGCTCGTGAAAGTGTTTATCGAAGGAAAGTTTTATAAATTATTTTCTTTATTATTTGGTATGGGCTTCGCCGTTATGCTCATTAGAGCACAAGAAGTTGGTCGACCTTTTGGCGCTTGGTTTACTCGTCGAATGATAGTCCTTTTCGTTATTGGCATGTGCCACTTAGTGTTTCTTTGGGGTGGCGATATTTTACATGATTATGCCGTCGCTGGGTTGATGTTATTAGGCTTTGTATTTATATTACGCTGGAAAAAATTATCACGTTTTAATACCCCCACAGCCTTTGCAAAAACTGGATTCACGCTTATTTTACTGCCCTTTATCATATTAACTTTTGTTGGGATCGGATATGGCGTAACTCACGATAACCAAAAAACGTCAGCCTCTTGGCAAGAAAAGAGCGAAGTAATCGCGCAAGTTGAACAACGTATACTTACCGCACAAAGTGTAGGAGAGTTTTTATTAACATCAGCCGAGTATAAAGCGTTAAACGAAAACTCAAATAAGCAAGATGAAACTAAAAAGAGCGAAGCTCTTACTAAAATCCCCGAACAAGAGCAAACTAGCGATCACACTGAAAATTCAGACCTTGATCAACACACAGAAGAATCAACACCTGAAGAGCGTATTGAAAAAAGTGTCAATAAACAATATGAAAGCAAACAAAAACGCCATTATCGTTCAGTTGAAGAGGAGCGCATATTTACAGAAGGCGATTATTGGCAAGCAACCCAACACCGGTGGGAAAAGGCGATTCGAGCATTAGGCAATACTCCATTCTTTGCTCTCTTTATTTGTTTACCTTTATTTATGGTAGGTTATTGGTTGATCGCAAGTGAACGATTAAAACACCCAGAAAAACATCAATCTTTTTTCAACACTTTATGCTACTGCGGACTTTTCTTTGGATTAATATTAAGCGTATCAGGAGTTTACCTTAATTTACATCCAGCAACTAAAGCGGCACCTGAATTACAAGCTGTCGGTAATAACCTGTTTTTCCTTGGTCAATTTGTATTGTGTGCTGGCTATGTGGGTTTATTCGTTAAAGTACATCAAAAACGTTGGTTTACACGTGCGTTTTCTTGGTTGTCACCGTTAGGTAAAATGGCGCTAACAAATTATATAAGTCACTCTATTATTTTTACTACGATTTTCTATGGCTATGCTGGTGGTATGTTTGGCCAAATAGATCGCACGCAACAAATGCTTTTTGTAGTCGTCGTCATCATCTTCCAAGTGATTGTTAGTTCAATTTGGCTATCATACTTCAGGTTTGGACCACTTGAATGGTTATGGCGCAGCGCAACATATTTAAAACTTCAACCCATGAAACGCTAACCGCCATGTCTTTAACTAGGTTGCAAGCAACGTTGTAACCTAGTAACTGCTTTTTGGTAATCGTCAGCTTCTGTTATTGCGGTAACCACCGCAACGGCATCTACGCCCGTTTGCCAAACTTGTTCAGCATTCAAATGGTTTATACCACCAATAGCCACTACCGGAATATTGTCTGCGATAGTGAGTATATGGCTTAAATTATCAATGCCTTGAATTTGTCCTGTCATGTTCTTCGTTTTCGTCGGGAAAATTGCACCAATCGCTAAATATGAAGGGTTAAGTTGTTTAGCAAGAATAAACTCATAACAACCATGGGTACTAATACCCAATCGAAGCCCTGCTTGGTTAATAGCAAATAAATCAGCATCGAGCAGATCTTCTTGACCTATATGAACCCCATAAGCCCCATGTTTGATCGCCAATTGCCAATGATCGTTAATAAACAATCTTGTTTTATAATGCTTGCTCAACGCTACGGCCTGCATGATGAATGCATCTAATTCTTCATCAGATAGATTTTTTAACCGAAGTTGTATGATTTCTAAACCTAATGGCAGTAATTTTTTTAACCACTCTACAGAGTCAACCACAGGGTATAACCCGAGTGATTGTTCCCCTTGAAAACTGCCAATAGCAGGGAATGGTGCTAAATCATGGTATTGTTGATTAAGGACAGATTCAACCGATGGAAATGCCGATGATACAAGCTTATTCATTTTTGGCTGATCAAATGCACCATATTGTTCAAGCTTATTTTCTTGTGCTTTCAGCCCCTGATGTATATACGTTTTTGTTAAGGTAAACGCATCTCTTAATAAGTAACCTTGTGCGATATATGATGCAATTGCCATGGCAAAACTACAACCACCGCCATGACTGAAATGCGTATTAACCCGAGATGAAGACAACCGAAACACCTGATCTTTCAAGCTATCATAGGCTAGGTCAGTCACCTTGTCTGACTCGCTATGGCCGCCTTTAATGATGGTAGTTTTAGCACCATATTGGCAAAGCCTTCGCGCTAATAAATTTTCATCATTAATCGTTGATTGAGTCAGCATTTTAGCTTCATCAAGGTTAGGTGTTACGATATCAATATACGGTAATATATCGCGAAAATGCGAAAATTGTAGCGTGGTTAACTTACCACCAACACTTGCGCTACCGACTGGATCAAATACCACAATTAACGTGGGATTTTCTTTTTTTAAGGCCATTAATATCGTAATCAACCATTGCACTTGATCAATTGTCGCAATTAAGCCTATTTTAATCACCGCAGGCTTTTTATCTTCTTTTAGTGCATCTACTTGTTCAGAAAGTAGAGATATATTTACAGGATTAATCGAATACAACTGTTGAGAATTTTGCACGGTATTGGCAGTGATCAGGTGACAAGTTTCAACGTTTAGGCTATGGCCTGTTTTAATATCTGCAGCAATGCCTGCTCCACCTGAACAGTCTGCCCCTGAAATGGTCCAAACAATTGGTTTATCAGCACCCGTCATTTTGTTGCTCCATGATGGTGCCAAAAGGGCGTATCTAATGTAGGTGTACTAGGGTGTGCTGTTTGTCTTTCAGGCATAAGCCCTGCAACATATGCTTTTTCACCTGACGCTACTGCCAATGAAAACGCTTGCGCCATTGCAACGGGGTTATCTGCCAATGCGATAGCAGAATTTAATAACACACCGTCGTAGCCCATTTCCATGGCTAAACACGCATCTGAAGGTTTACCTATTCCTGCATCTAAAATTAACGTGGCATTTGGTAATCTTAAGCGGATGGTTTCGAGGTTATAAGGGTTCATTAACCCTTTACCCGTACCAATAGGTGACGCCCAAGGCATGATCACCTGACAACCTAAATCATGCAATCGCTGGCATAACACCAAATCATCAGTGCAATAGGGTAGCACTTTAAACCCATCAGCGA
Source organism: Thalassotalea hakodatensis (assembly GCF_030295995.1). NCBI lineage: Bacteria > Pseudomonadati > Pseudomonadota > Gammaproteobacteria > Alteromonadales > Colwelliaceae > Thalassotalea > Thalassotalea hakodatensis. Next base: position 4,079,279 of record NZ_AP027365.1, read on the forward strand.
TTAATTGCTCTGTAGCCACTAGCAATTCAATCGCATCTGGTTGTAAGTTGTAGTCATCACCAATGACTTCAAGCTTTATCCAATCGGTCGCGAATATTTCTCTACTCATTTTCGCAAGGGTGACCGCTTCTTTTGCCGATTTGCATCCCGCCGTATTTGGTAATAAAAAACCTTGTTTAACGTTAACGATCTCTTGGATATATCGCCAAATTTGTTCACCACCCATGGCATTAGGGTTTTGTCTTTTTAGTGAAAGCGTCACCACTTGTGAGTCACTGGCTAGAATCGCTTTTTTCATGATCTCAGGTGAAGGGTATAATGCGCTGCCAATTAATAGTCGACTTGATAAGGCTTGGCCATAGATAGAAAACGACATGTCTACCCTCCCTGAATTGGAAATAACACATCTAGTGTGTCATGTTCCGTTAAGCATGTTGTTGCATAATCACTATTTGCGACAAAATCACTGTTTAATGCCACAGCAAACGTTAATGCTTGCTGTTGTTCCGTCAAATATTGTTGTAGAGCGTCAGCAACACTTGCTTGTTCAAACAAGGAAACTTGCTCACCATTAATGAATATATTCATGGGAAAAATTCACCGGTAATAAATGTTGATAAGAAGAATGTACGCTTTGTTCAGATGAAAGTGTGGCATTCACAGCAGAGAGTAATTGCGCCAAAACCACTGGGGCAATTAAAAAGCCATGCCGATAGAGTCCATTGATTTGAATAACCTTGTTGTCAATACTGATTTTTGGCTGGTTATCACTAAACGCAGGCCGTAATTGGCTGATATGCTGACGAATATTAGCTTCTGCAAAACCAGAATGCACACTATAGGCGGCGCTTAATAGTTCCATCGCCGACCGTACTGTCATAGGTGAGCTATCATCACTTTCAATTTCAGTCGCACCTACCACAAAATAACCATGTGTTTTTGGTGCAATATAGAGTTGATACCTTGGATGCATTAGTCGTACAGGACGCTGAATGTTTACATCAGGCGCAAATAACTGAAATAGTTCACCACGAACTGCTCGTAAATCATTTAATGGCATTGCCTGTTGGGCTACAGCCTGTCTCGCACCAGTACCTCGGCAATCTATCACTAACTCAACCGTACGTTGCTCGTCATTAATCGTTAGCTCAACACAATTATTTACTTGCTTTATTGCGCTTACATTGGATACGGTTAGCCACTCAACAGCTAACGTTTTTATTTCTTCTTCTAGCGCTAATAGTAATTTACGATTTCCAAGCTGCCCTTCTTCCGGTAGAAAAAGTCCCTGATTAAAGTGCCTTGAGAGCTCTGGCTCTAGATTCACCAATCGCTGACGATCCAGCTCTTGCACCGCGTGATTAGCATAGTGCTGTTGTAAAAATCGCTTATATCGTAGTAATTCAGAATGGTCTTGCTCGTGCGCAACCATAATAGAACCTTGTTGCTGAAAGTAAGTATAACTTGCAAGATTTGATAATAAAGTGGGCCAAAGTGCTAACGAAATAAAGCCCATTTCAACAATATTTGCATCACAATGCATTGCCTCACCTAAAGGGGTTAGCATGCCAGCCGCCGCATAAGCGGCGCTGTTTGTCCCGTTGATATCATCTTTATCAATTAAAGTTACTTTATGCCCTTCACGTGCAAGTGAAACCGCAGCTAAACGCCCCATTAAACCCGCACCAACAATGGCAATTTCAGCCATATGTTCCGACTGATGCTTATTTGGCAACATGGTATATTTCGCTGCCTGAATCTTTAAATTCCTGCGACTTTTCTGCCATCCCTCGTTCAGCACTTTCTAAGGCTGAAAGATCAGCAGTAACCGTTTCATCTAGTAATTTTATCGAAATAGATTCACCATTTTCTGCCTCTAATTTAGCAGCATAATCCCTTACATCTTGCGTGATTTTCATCGAGCAAAATTTAGGCCCGCACATAGAACAAAAATGCGCAATTTTTCCTGACTCTTGCGGTAACGTTTCATCATGATATTGGCGTGCACGTTCAGGGTCTAAACCTAAGTTGAACTGATCATGCCAACGAAATTCGAAGCGTGCTTTTGATAATGCATTGTCACGAATTTGTGCCCCTGGATGTCCTTTCGCTAAATCACCAGCATGAGCGGCAATTTTATAGGTGATCAAACCTTCCTTAACATCTTCTTTATTCGGCAGCCCTAAGTGTTCTTTAGGCGTTACATAACACAGCATAGCGCAACCATACCAGCCAATGTTAGCCGCACCTATACCAGATGTAATATGATCATATCCTGGCGCAATATCCGTTGTTAATGGGCCTAACGTATAAAAAGGCGCTTCGTGACAATGTGTAAGCTGCTCTTCCATGTTTTCTTTGATCATATGTAATGGCACATGACCAGGGCCTTCAATCATCACTTGAACATCGTGCTGCCAAGCAATTTTAGTTAACTCACCTAACGTTCTTAACTCACTAAACTGTGCTTCATCATTGGCATCAGCAATAGACCCTGGGCGTAAACCATCACCTAATGAAAAGGCAACATCATATTGTTTGCATATTTGGCAAATATCTTCAAAATGCGTATATAAAAAGCTCTCTTTATGATGAGACAAACACCATTTAGCCATGATTGAACCACCACGAGATACAATACCTGTTACACGTTTTGCCGTCATTGGTACATAGCGCAATAATACGCCAGCATGAATGGTAAAATAATCCACACCTTGTTCTGCTTGTTCAATTAGGGTGTCTCGAAAGACTTCCCAAGTGAGATCTTCTGCTACCCCATTTACTTTCTCTAACGCTTGATAAATAGGCACTGTACCAATAGGGACCGGTGAATTACGAATGATCCATTCTCGTGTTTCATGAATATATCGGCCTGTTGACAGGTCCATTACTGTATCTGCACCCCATTTAGTAGACCAAACCAACTTTTCAACTTCTTCTTCAATGGAAGATGACACCGCTGAATTACCGATATTAGCATTCACTTTAATGAGAAAGTTTCGCCCTATAATCATTGGTTCAGTTTCAGGGTGATTGATATTTGCAGGGATAATTGCACGTCCTTCTGCCACTTCTTTACGGACAAACTCGGCCGTGATCTGCTCAGGTATTTGAGCACCAAATGATCGACCAGCATGTTGGTGCTTTAAAATTTCATCCTTCATTTCAGCACGCTTGGTATTTTCACGTATCGCAATGTACTCCATTTCAGGTGTAATGATGCCTTGGCGTGCATAATGCATTTGCGTGACATTTTTACCTTGCTTTGCCTTACGAATTTTCGGTAGATTTTCAAAGCGAATATGGTCTAAGCCTTCATCCGCTAACCTTGTTTGACTATACCCGGATGATGCTCCCGCGATACATTCGCTATCTTCACGTGCTGCAATCCATTCAGCACGTAATTTTGGTAAGCCAACATGTACATCCACGTTAACCGCTGGATCGGTATAAACACCAGAAGTATCGTATACACGTATAGGTTCGTTAGGCTCGAATAGCGGGTTTTCTTCACTGCCACCAACAAAAGTGTCTGCTACTGATATTTCACGCATCCCTACACGAATATCGTGTAAGTTGCCCTCGACATAAACTTTATTTGAATTTGGATAGCTTTGACCAGAAACATTTTCTAAGAATTGTTCTGCTTGTTGACGACGCTCACGTTTTGTTAATGAACTCATTGTTCTCTCACCTTTTATTTGATTTCGTATTGCGTTAATGAAATTAACAGCAATGCAGATTTATAAGGCGGAGTTGGGGTAGATCAAGAAAATATAAAATCGATATTTCCCTTGTTTCCTTCGCTGAAATTACTCAGATCAGGTTCTACGGATCCCGCTTACGCGATCTCAGCCCAATGGCACTCCGACAAGATTGATAATGTTAGTTTACTTTTTCAAGTAACATTACTCACCTGACTAATTCTAGAGAATGTTACGGTAGCCTGCAAGATTAATTCAGGCTAAGATAGAGAAAAACCAACAAAAATTATACAGTATACATAAAATCAAAAAGAAGACATTATGATGAAAAAAATTGCACTGAGTTTACTCACTTTAACAACAGCTCTTACACTACAATCACCTATCACAATGGCTGATAATTTATTTGGCACTAATGGCGAAACTACACGCCAAGACGTGTTACGCGGTTCAATCACACCTGAGCGTCAGTGGTGGGATTTAAGTCATTATCATTTAGCGATTGAAGTAGATCCTTCTACTCGAACCATCGCAGGTACCAATACTGTAAGTTATCGTGTTATTAGCAAAACTGATCGTCTGCAAATTGAATTACAACCCCCGATGAAGCTGACAAAAGCAACACAAAAAGGCCAAGTATTAAACATCGACCAAGATGGCTACAGTTATTTTATCCACACGTTAAACAACGCTCCTATAGGTAGTGAACAACAAGTAGTCCTACACTTTTCAGGTAAACCGCAAGTGGCAAAACGTGCCCCTTGGGACGGTGGTATCACATGGAAAAAAGATAGCAACGGTATTGATTTTATCGCCTCAAGCAATCAAGGCATTGGCGCAAGTATTTGGTGGCCTAATAAAGACCATGGCTACGATGAGCCTGATCAGGGTATCAAGATGAGTGTTGAAGTACCAGAACACTTAGTTGACGTATCTAATGGTCGTTTGTTAGCAATTGATCATAATAAAGAAAAACAAACCAAAACCTACCACTGGCAAGTTGTTAATCCAATTAATAATTACGGGGTAAATATTAATATCGGTGATTACGTCCACTTCGGTGAAAAGTATCAAGGGGAAAAAGGTGTGCTTGATATGGATTACTGGGTACTGCGTGACAACCTTGAAAAAGCTCAAGAACAATTTAAAGATGCTAAGCGCACCATTGAAGCGCTAGAACACTGGTTTGGACCATATCCTTTTTACGAAGACAGCTATAAATTAGTTGAAGCCCCTTATTTAGGTATGGAACACCAAAGCTCTGTAACCTATGGTAACGGATATCAAAATGGCTACCTTGGCAGAGATCGCAGTTTGACGGGTGCAGGTATGTTATTTGATTTTATTATCGTGCACGAAACGGGTCATGAATGGTTCGCCAATAACATTACCAGTAAAGACATTGCTGATATGTGGATCCACGAAAGCTTTACCAATTACTCTGAAAGTTTATTTTTAGAATACCACTATGGCAAAGAAGCTGCGTTTGGTTATACGCGTGGCCAACGTATTAACATACAAAACCAAAAAGCTATTATTGGTGAATACCACGTGCATAGTGAAGGCTCTAGCGATATGTATGATAAAGGCGGAAATATGCTGCATACCATTCGTCAAATTGTAAATAACGATGATTTATGGCGAGAAACCTTACGTGGTTTAGGAAAACAATTTTATCATCAAACCGTGACAACGCAGCAAATTGAACAATACATGGAAAACAAAACAGGTAAGTCGCTATCAAACATTTTTGATCAATATCTGCGTGACAACCGTGTTCCCACGTTAGAATATTTTTTAAAAGGCGAGCAATTACGCGTACGTTGGAGCAATGTAAAGCCTGGCTTTGATATGCCTGTAAAAGTAAAAATTAACGATAAAATGCAATGGCTTAGCCCAACAACTACATGGACAAATGTACAAATTAGTCAAAAAGATCCAACTTTTGTTGTTGATAAAAACTTTTATATCAATACTATGAACATATTAGGTAGTTAAACGGCTGTATGAAAAATGAAGCAACGATTGTTAAAAACGTTAACGTTACGTTATGCTTTTTTAACGATAAGCGTATTTAATACGCTTGTTGCTCATGCCTTAACTAAGTCATCTACCGATAATTTCAAAGAAAAATCGATAGACAGTGTATGTATTACTTCACCTATCGATTGCTTGTCTCGAATAGACCTTGAGCTCAGTAAAAAAAACCAAAGTGAATTGGTTAAATATGACTTACTTCAATATCGATTTGTTGCGTTATTTAACTTACAACGTAATAAATCGTTACTCGAAGAAACAACTAAATGGCTAAGCCACGACAACCTACCAATCCCCTTTAAGATTACCGTTTATATTTACCATGCAAAATCGTTAAGAGCTTTCGGAAAATCCGAAAAAACAAAAATATATGCCGAAAAGGCGATAACCTTACTCAAGCAGATGAATGAAATATTTCCCTCTCCTATGCGACTTGTAGAGTTAGCCAATTTAACAATGCAATACGGCGAGGTACAGCAGGCCTATTCACTGTTGTCTCAGTTAACCGTGAAATTTAAAGACAGTAAAAACGCGCTCTTTAAAACAGAATTACATGGTAATTTAGGGCATGCGGCTGCAAAATTGCAAAAGTATCAAGAAGCTGAGCAGCGTTGGAAGGCAGCACTTTATTGGGGAGACATAGTAGGTAATAAGCAGCAACAAGGGGTTATTCGATATAATCTTGCCGATATTTATGAACAGTTAGCACAGTTAAACACGGCTACGTTGTATTTTGAAAAAGCACTGTCATTTTCCCAACAAGCGCAAGATTCAAATAAAATTTTGCTGATAAAATTTAGATTAAGTCAATTGTACGTCAAACAACAGATGAACTGCCAAGCATATCAGTTAATCAATTCAATAGAAAAGTCAGCCTTATCGTTAAGCAAACAACAAACGTATGATACGCTTATCAAGCACCTTAAACCATGCTAACTACGCAACTCAGTTAGTTATTTTTATTGAGTAAGTTACTTTGTTTTCATTGGCTTAACTTGGTATTGAACTTTATGTTTTTTGATCCAATACTTAACTGGTACACCCTGTTCGTACTTAACAGGAAAACTCGTCTTTTTCGTACGAAGCAGTGCAAATTGGTTAAAAGAATTATATTGTTCAGCATTCGATAATTTTACCTCTTCGACCTTACCATGTTCATTAACAAGTACATCAAGAAAAATAACGCTATTTGATACCTTGCCAAACGTTTCAGGATGTTTTGATAGTTTTACCTCTGGTTGTTCCTGTGCATGAGATACACTCATTAAGCAAACCAATATAAACAACACACCTCTAAACATGTTTACACTCCAAACAAAAAAGGGCTAGCCTCAGCTAACCCTTATAATAACACAACAAGCACGTACTTACGCTTTACGACGCGCCGTTGCTAAACCTGCTAATGCTAAACCAAATAGCATAATTGAACCAGGAGTAGGAATTTGCGATACCTGTGCTGCAATCCAATTTGCGTATGGATTCATCAAAATGCCGCCAAAACGATCGCCATAAGCACCTGGTGCTACTGGAGATGTACGCGCACCAAAGGTATTAATACCCGCAATTTCGTATGTATCAGTTAAGCTATTATAAACAAATGACGGACCACCTGAGTCACCACCACCAATGTTTGCTTCTATGCCTTCTGGTAACCAAGAACTACAAATACCATACACATCACAGAAAAAGTCAAAATCGTACTCTTCGCCAGCACCACCACCAAATAAATCATCATTATCGGTGTATGTGCCATCAAAGTCTGCATGCCATACTTCAGCTTCACCTGAACCATCATCGTCAAAACTAATCGCATCAACAATGTTCATGCCCATAAGCTTTGAGAAATAGTCAGGAGAACCTGCTGGATCACCGTCATTGGTGTAGTAACCAGAGTGACCATCGCCGCGAGTACCATAGCCGACCATAGTGAATAATGAACCGTCACCGCCACCTTGACTAGATAAGTTTAACGTATCGTATACTTGCCCTGAAAACAAATCATAGGTTTTTGTGCCTGCTGGAATATCACGCTCTAGTTCAATGATGGCAACATCATCATTTAAACAGCCAATTGAACCATCTGAACAGACATTAAAACCGTCATAATCTGGGTGAATATCTACTTTTTGTGCAGGAATTAAATCGTTAAATGTACCATCGCTATTAAAAACAACCACAACATCGTTATTTGGATCAGCTAGATTAATCGTTGTACCTTGGTCGTTTTCATCAACACAATGAGCCGCACTCAATATATGTCGACTGTTTAATGCAGCGCCAGTACAGATAAAAAAAGAATTATTCATTTGAATCTGAATACTGACCACACCACTAAACGGTGAATTAGCTGTATTAGGATCAGTAATACTGGCTAAATTATCACCGCGAGTAACTGAATTATCACCATTACCTGAAGCGATATACGCTTGTGCATTTGAGTTATCGATATCAAGGCTTAGAAGGTCTGCGTTTGCTTGGCCCATCACTGCCATTGAAGCAAGTGACATAGCACTAATCAGTTTGCGCGTCTTCGTTTTAATATTGGACATATTTGTTCTCTTTCTAGCTATTATTATTAACATTATAATTACAAAGTCTGTGATGCAAAAATAGCGCCAACAGAAATTAACAAAAAATATCAAAGAGTTAAAAAAAACAAAATATTTTGCTGTAAAAATAACTGACACAATTACATTGAGTTAACATCATCATTGTATTCTCATGATGTTAAACTTTAGTTGATTAGTTATGCTATGTTGTTCTACGCTTAATAATACAAAGTGAATTATTGAGTAACTGCGTTATGGATGACCAATTAACATCAAGCATACTAATTGTCGATGATAGCTCTACCAATATCCGTGTTATTTGCAATCAAATTAAAGAATTAGGCCATAAAATTCATATTGCTAAAGACGGCGTTCAAGCACTTAAATTATTGACAGAAATTAAGCCCACCATGATCTTAATGGACATCAGTATGCCTAACATGGACGGCTTCGAATGCTGTAAACGTATCAAACAATCAAAAAGTCGCAGAGATATTCCCGTGTTGATTATTTCAGGCTCTAATGATGAAAAAGACATGCGCCGAGCGTTGAATGTTGGCGCGAGTGCATATATGACAAAGCCCATTGATGCGCAGCAATTACGTACCAATATTGATTTTCATATGCCTTGGCATTGAAATATTTTCACAACCATCAGGCAATAAAAAACCCGGATAAACCGGGCTTTTAAATTAGATAACCAAAATTACTTAATTTTAGCTTCTTTGTACATAACATGCTTACGAGCTTTTGGATCAAACTTTTTGATTTCCATCTTCTCAGGCATAGTCTTTTTATTCTTATCAGTAGTATAAAAATGACCTGTGCCAGCACTAGAAACTAAACGAATTTTATCACGCATGATTTATTCCTTAGACTTTTTCGCCACGGGCACGAATATCAGCTAATACTGCATCAATGCCTTTTTTATCGATAATACGCATTCCTTTCGGAGTTAAACGTAATTTAACGAAACGGTTTTCACTTTCAACCCAAAAACGATGGGCTTGAAGGTTAGGTAAGAAACGACGACGAGTGGCGTTTCTTGCGTGAGAACGATTGTTCCCTACAACTGGTTTCTTGCCGGTTACTTGGCAAACTCTAGACATGTGAGTCACTCCAAAAATTAATTTCAGCTCGAGCTACAATTTCCCATGGCCGTCGCCTTGGGATCCTGAAAAAGGTGGCATATTATAGTGAAACTGATTACTTAAATCTAGCTTTTATCTACTTAATAAAGATAAATATAATTTTATTGTTATTTTTCAAAACATTAGTAAGGTATCAACGGCCATTTATGCAATGTTTCACTCGCAATTTACGCATAAATTCTGAACTTTATGGCGATCAAACAAACGAATTTAGTCTACATTAGAGGCTAATAGTTTACTGAGCATTTTTTGTTGCTCTTCATTACATAATTCATTTATTAAAATACGGATAATATGTGATTTCGCAAGATTGGTATCTTTTGACAGAGTATGCAGTTGTTCAATGGCATCTTCACTCAAGGTAAATGTAGCGTGTCTAAACGGTTTTTTACTTTTTTTCTCGGCGTTTTCTAATTGAGCAGCAGCCGCTAAAGCTTCTTCTAATTTAGCAGGTCGATTAATGCCCTCACTTACTAAGGTAGGGCGCCCTTTAGCATAATTTTCAGCATCCGCAATAAAGTCATCAACCGTGAAATCTTTCTTTTTTTTACTTTGATTACCGTCCTTGGTTTTTTTTAAATCAGTTAAACTCATGCGAGTTATCCGGTTTCATGGCAATCAGTTCTTCAGCAATCGATATGATCTCAATTGCGGCTTTACTTTCACTGTCTATTTCTAACACCGAAGAGCCACTTTCTTCGCTATCATCATAAATGTTCCTGCTATAAGTCACAGCATTCAATACATTGATACCATATGACTTACACACATCTTTAGCTTCAATAATGCGATTGGCTTGGGTCGGTAATGCTGGGCATTGTGTGATCACAAACGAGGCAAGCATTTTTGGATTAACCATTTTACAAGTACTAAGCATATCTTCCATATGCGGTACAGTTTTCAAATCTCTGCGCTTTGGTCTTAGTGGAATAATAACATGATCAGCAACCGACATAGCAGCACGCAGCGCAAGATTATCTTGGCCGCCACAATCAACAATCACATAATCATAGTGTTGATTAAGGCTCAGTAAGTCATTGCGAATTTTACCATAAAGCTGAATACAATTAATCGCAGGTAATGAAGGATCTGTATTTCGTGCCTGAATCCAATCCGATGTTGTGCGTTGTGGGTCACAATCAACCATTAACACGATACCCTTTTTAATCTTGGCAAAATATACAGCTAAGTTCTGAGCTAAGCAGCTTTTACCGCTACCGCCTTTTTCGCCACCAACTAAAATCATCATCTTGTTGATTTCCTTAATTACAACATACTTATACGAAGACTAATAAGTATAGACCATATCTAGGATCTGTTATTATTAGAGGTTAACTTTTGCTCAAACCTAGGAGGTGATAATCTTTGCAGTACTTATTTATTTGAAATAAATAAATCGTTCAGCTAATCATCAAGACGCAATGCAATTTCATACCAACCACTATCTTGCTTTAAACACCTAACAACTTGCCCAGTAAGTTTTTGACTTTGTGGCGCCGCCGCTTTAAAAATGACCGTCGCTTGCACATTAACTGGAATTTCCTGATCACAATCCAGTTTTAAGCCGCCTCTGGAAAAATCTAAACAGGCAATCGTTTTATTAAATTCTGTACCTGAAGCATCTCGCCATTGAATATTGACTAATTCCTTTTCCATATCCAGTCGAAAAGACTGTCTTCGCTCAATTGGCGTATCACTTTGTTCTGTCATTATTTGATCTCAACATCCCACATCGATAATTTAAAATTACCGTTCATTGCCTAGCTATGCAAGAAAATCAAACATTTTTTAACCAATTCGTTAATTACAACAGTCCGTGTTCTGCGAATGAATAACATTGATGCCCAGCAACAATCATATGATCAAGTACCTTGATATCAACCAGCGCAAGCGCTTGAGTTAAACGATTCGTGATTTGCTTATCTGCTATGCTTGCTTCCGCAATACCAGAAGGATGGTTATGTGCAAGAATGACCGCGTTTGCGTGTTGGCGTATAGCCGTTTCAACAACCACGCGAGGATATACGGCTGCAGCATTGAGCGTGCCATAAAAAAGTTTCTCAAAGGCAATAACCTGATGTTGAGTATCTAATAATAAAACAGCAAACACTTCCCGATGTTCATGCCTTAACTGTCCAATAAGAAATGCTTTACTTGCTTGAGAGCTTGTCAGTGCGTCACCTTTAATTAACTCTTCGCCAAGGCACCTTTTAACCATTTCAAGACATGCTTGCAGCTGTACATACTTAGCGCTTCCTAAACCATTTATTTGACAAAATTCATGCTGACTTGCCTGAAACACAGCGGATAAACTACCAAACGTTAATAACAACTGCCGAGACAACTCCACAACGTTATTTCCTTTCACACCTGTGCGGATAAAAATAGCCAGTAGTTCCGCATCAGATAATGATTGCGCACCAAGTGATAATAATTTTTCTCTTGGCTTTTCCATGATTGGCCAATCTTTTAACATAGCAGTTCCTTTGCTTAGCAATTTTCAATAGTGATGAATAGTGATATTCTTATACGCTACCGATAAAAATAGTCTGACTTAGTAGATATGCAACAACTCGCAGATAAAAACATTGTCTTAGGCATCACTGGTGGCATCGCAGCTTATAAAACGCCTGAACTAGTAAGGCGATTAAAAGAGCAAGGTGCAAATGTACGCGTTGTAATGACAGACAGCGCTAAAGCATTCATTACACCACTAACACTACAGGCCGTTTCCGGTTTGGCGGTATCAGACAGTTTATTAGATACTGAAGCCGAACTCGCTATGGGGCATATCGAATTGGCAAAGTGGGCTGATTTAATGCTTATTGCACCGGCAAGTGCAAACACCATAGCGCGTATGGCACATGGGTTTGCTGACGACTTACTTTCTACGATAGTGTTAGCAACAGATGCTCCTATCGCCATTAGCCCAGCGATGAACCAACAAATGTGGCATGCACAAGCAACACAAGAAAATATTCACACACTTATACAGCGAGATATACTTATCTGGGGACCAGGAAGTGGCGAACAAGCTTGTGGTGATATTGGCTTGGGACGCATGATCGAAGTCAGTGACATTGTAACGCATGTATGCAACCTCTTTGCCTCTAACGATTTAGCTGATCAACACTGGGTGATCACAGCAGGTCCAACGCGAGAAGCTATTGATCCTGTTCGCTATATTTCCAATCACAGCTCAGGAAAAATGGGTTATGCCATCGCTAAATCTGCATTGCAAGCAGGTGCGAATGTTACCGTTATTTCAGGCCCTGTAAGCTTGGCACCTATTCAAGGCTGTAACATGGTATATGTCGATAGCGCACAACAAATGTTACAACAAGCCCTTAATCATTGTAGTAAGGCGACTGTTTTTGTCGCCTGCGCCGCCGTTTCTGATTATCGCATGGCAGAAGTGGCTGAACACAAAATAAAGAAAACAGCAGAGACTGATCAGCTCACACTCACCCTTGAAAAAAATCCAGATATTGTTGCTAGTGTTGCTCAATTAACGGCTAAACCTTTCGTTGTAGGCTTTGCCGCAGAAACGCAACAGGTCGAACAATACGCCAAAGATAAATTGATACGTAAGAATTTAAACATGATCGCTGCAAACGATGTCAGCAAAGCAGGGCACGGTTTCAACAGTGAAAACAATGCGCTTAAAATATTTAGTCGTGATAAAAGTGTTGAGATACCACTGGCAAGCAAACAACATGTTGCTGATCAATTAGTCGCTATTATTAAACGTCAACTAGATGAAATACTTTGAGTTTATCGCTACAATCTTGCAATAAACAAACGAATTAACCTTAATCATTAGAGAATAATAATATGTCGGGTTCCGCAAAGCCTAATCGTAAACAACAAATCTTAGAATGTTTAGCATTAATGTTGCAAACTAGTCCTGGGCAACGCATCACTACCGCCAAACTTGCAGAACAAGTAGGGGTATCTGAAGCCGCGCTTTACCGACACTTTCCATCAAAAGCAAGAATGTTTGAAGGCTTGATAGAGTTTATTGAAGAGTCTATTTTCTCACGTGTCAATTTAATTTTAACCGATCACAAAGAAGCCCTTGTTAGATGCCATCACATATTACATGTCTTGTTGATTTTTGCTGAACGCAACCCTGGTATGTGTCGTATTTTATCTGGTGATGCATTAATGGGCGAAAATGAACGTTTGCGCACACGGGTCAATCAATTTTTTGAAAAACTTGAGTCACAATTTAAACAAGTGTTACGTGAGCGTAAGTTACGCGAAGGTAAGGGCTTTGACATTCCAGAGTTAGCGTTAGCCAATATCTTAGTTTCATTTGCTGAAGGAAAAATTTGTCAATACGTACGAACTGGTTTTGAAAAGAAACCCAGTGAGAGCTTTAACGACCAATGGTTATTTTTAATGGCGAGTAAATAAAGCTTAATCCTCAAAGTTTACAAACATAAGCACTGAGGTATCAGTGCTTTTTTATTCAAATCATAAGAAAAACATAACTGTACTTTTTAACGCACAATAAAAAGGAACCTCCGTCGTGAGTCAACTAGCTGAACTTTCTCCTTCAATCTTATGGCAATTATTCGAGCAACTCTGCCAAATTCCTCGCCCCTCGAAACATGAACAACGCGTTTCAACATGGATACAACAATGGGCTACCTCGCTAAACTTAGAGGTTAGCGAAGACAGCGTCGGAAATTTACTTATTCGTAAACCTGCGGCAACGGGAATGGAAAACAAAAAAGGGGTTATTTTACAAGCCCATATGGACATGGTGCCTCAAAAAAATAATGACAAAGAACACGACTTTCTCAATGACCCAATTGAGGCCTACATTGATGGCGAGTGGGTCACAGCCAATGGCACCACACTAGGTGCTGACAATGGTATCGGGCTTGTATCAGCACTTGCGGTACTAGCCAGTTCAGATATTGCGCACGGTCCATTAGAAGTATTAATCACAATTGATGAAGAAGCAGGCATGACTGGCGCTTTTGGCTTACAGTCTGATTGGCTAGAAGGCGACATTTTAATTAATACTGACTCCGAACAAGAAGGTGAAGTGTACATGGGTTGCGCCGGTGGTATTGACGGCAATGCTAGATTTGACCTCGACTTTCAACCTGTTAAGAAAAATACTACAGCATTTAACCTCTCAATATCTGGGCTAAAAGGCGGCCATTCTGGCGTTGATATTCACACGGGTCGTGCTAATGCCTGTAAACTGTTAGTGCGTTTCTTATTGATTGCCACAGAGCGTTTTAATATACAACTAACAGAGCTTAATGGCGGCAGTCTGCGAAATGCAATTCCTCGTGAAGCTGAAACAAGCTTTGTTATTGAAACGAAGCATATCGAAGCATTAAAACAATGTCTCGCTGATTATTTAGCCACAATACGTTTTAATTTAAAAGCCGCTGAACCCAACATAGACATGTTGCTTATTTCTCCAGAAGAATTCGAACAGTGTTGGACACCAGCTTGCCAAGCTCAAATTTTAAACGCAATAAACGCCTGCCCGAATGGTGTTATACGTATGAGTGATGATATTGAAGGCATTGTAGAGTCTTCACTAAACTTAGGCGTTATGCGTACTAAAGGAACTCGCTTTGAATGTATGACATTGATCCGTAGCTTACATGATGACGGCCGCTCGGAGGTTGAATCGATGGTTCGTTCTGTGTTCAGCCTTGCAGGGGCAAACATTATCTTTGATGGTGCCTACCCAGGCTGGAAACCAGATACCACTTCACCCATTATGGCTACAGTTCGCGACGCGTATCAGTCATTATTTAATACATTACCTGAAATTATGGTAATTCATGCGGGGTTAGAATGTGGCTTATTTAAATCGGCCTATCCGCAATGGGATATGGTTTCTATTGGACCAACGATCAAATTTCCGCACTCCCCTGATGAAAAAGTACATATTGCATCTGTGAATAAATACTGGCAATTATTAGTTGAAGTATTAAAACAAATACCTGAAAAAAGCTGATCTTTAACCGTACAAGCGTATTAGACTCAAGTCTAATACGCTTTTTTATATTATCGCTATATACTCAGTTTAGGGAAAACTATGGAACACGAATTATGATCCAGCCAGAACAAATAATAATAGCTGATGATCACCCATTGTTCAGACAAGCTTTATTAGACACACTAAAAGTACAATTGACAAAAACACAGTGGGTAGAAGCACAAACCATTGAAGAGCTTGAACAACAACTACAAGCAAATCAAGCAGCAGATATGTTGTTACTTGATCTCAATATTCCAGGCGCTCACGGCTTTAATACGTTGATCCATGTCAGAAACCATTTTCCACAAATTCCTGTCGTTGTTGTCTCTGCACACGAAGATCAAGACACCATCAGTAAAGCCATGGAATATGGCGCTGCAGGCTTTGTGCCTAAATCAACACCTGTTGATACAATTTTTGTTGCTATTCAGAAGGTTTTCATGGGCGACATTTGGCTACCACCTACCTTTACGCCGAGTAGTAAAACACAACATATTGATATTGCTGAAAGTGTTGCGAGCTTGACTCAGCAGCAATATCGAATTTTAATGATGTTTGCCCAAGGCATGTTAAACAAACAAATTGCTTATGATCTGAACGTATCAGAAGCAACGATTAAAGCGCATGCAACTGCGATTTTTCGTAAGCTTAATGTTAGAAACCGAACACAAGCCGTTATCGCGATTAGTCAATTAGACTTATCAGAACAACAATTTGCTGAAGAATAACACTCAGCGATTAAAAAATTGGCTAAGCGTAGCGATAAAGTAACTTTTACGTTAAGTATTTATCTTGTAATTTCTTCGCTAACATGGCGCTCATCATTGCTCTTAGCGCTGCAGGTTTAACGAGCTTTCGCATAAAGCCAACATCTGCCGCCTTGGTTTTTTCTTCAATGTCTTCATCTGTAGTAGCAGTGATCAATATCGCTGGCAAATATTGATTCGATTGTTCTCTTAACGCTTGTATCAAGTCAAGGCCGTTATGATCATCATCGAGCTGATAATCTACCAATAATATTTCAGTATCATTATAGTGCTCTGCAAATAGTGCTTTTGCTTCTTGATAGGATGCCGCCGCCAATACATTACATTGCCACGCATTTAATAGCTCAACCATGCCACTTAGCACATCATGATCATTATCAATACACATCACGGTAATATCACTAAAACCTACATTAATTTGTGGTTTTTCTATGACTGGCTGAACATTTATTGCGGCCTTGTTTAGCCCAACAGTGAAACTACAGCCCTGTGAAAGTTTAGAGGTTAATCCGAGCTGATGTCCTAAAATATTTGCCAAGCTTTGAGTAATATTTAACCCCAAACCTAACCCTCTACTGCTACCAGATGTTTGTGGCGTGTTCAATTGGGTAAACTGTTCAAACACTATATTTTGTTTGTCTTCTGGAATGCCGGGGCCATTATCAGCCACTTGAATGGTCACTTTTTCGTCATGACACCTTGCCCCTAACAACACTTTTCCAGGACTTGCATAGCGAAACGCATTACCGATTAAGTTTTGTAAAATTCGGCGCAGCATATGTTTGTCTGAAAGCACCCATAACGAGGTTGCCGCAACACGAAAATCTACCGATAACTCTTGTGCTGATGCAGAAAACTCTTGGCTTAAATCGTTAAATAACGGTTGCAAGGGGAAGGCTTCAAAGTGTGCTTTAATGTTGCCACTTTCAATACGGGCAATTTCGCTTAAATCCGCTAAAAGATCATTCGCCACTTTCAATGAATGATCAATATTTTTCACTTGTCGCTGCTGAACTTCATTTAAGTTATCTTGGCTAGCAAGTGCCGAGGTAAAAAGTCTAGCAGCTTCTAGAGGTTGCATTAAATCATGGCTACAAGCCTTTAAATATAAGCTTTTTTTAATATGCGCTTGTTCTGCTTTTTCGCGTGCAAATTCTAACGCTTCATTGGCTTGCTCTAACTTTTGTGTTCGTTCTTGCACAACAGTTTCTAAATCGAAGTTTTCAGCTTTAAGCATTTGTTCTGCATGTCGATAAGCAGTAATATCAGAAAACATCATGACAAAGCCGCCATCAGGTAATGGATTACCTTCAATACGAATCACTTGCCCATTATCATGCTCTCGCTCTGAACTATGTGAACTCCCAGATCGTAAATAAGCAATACGTTTATTTACCTGTTGTTCAATATTACCTTCTCCTACTAAGCCTCGTGAAATGTTATAGCGGATCAATTTTTCGATTTTAACCCCTGCATAAATCAGTTCTTTCGGGTATTTAAAAATATCGAGGTATTTTTTATTCCACGCGACCAATTTTAAGTCTCGATCAACAATAGAAATCCCTTCACTAGCATTCTCAATCGCACTTTGTAATAAATGCTGTATCTGCTGTTGTTTTTGATTTGATGCATCCTCAACCAATACTGCTAGTTCATCTAGCGCAATATCTCTTCCATCCAGCGCTGACGAAATAACCAACTGTGCAGACGAAGATCCCATAACACTTGCCAAGGTATTTTCGGTATATTGCAATAAGCGCTGATTATACACAGCCAAACCTAATGCTCTTTTGTTGTGTTGTTGGTTAAATTGCGCAAAGCTATCCGCAGCTTTTTTAATCCCCACAAAACGGGAAACAAGTAATTCAAGTTCATGGCTATTAATTTTACGACTTTTACGTGAAGTTGCTTGCATATCAGGTAATTGCCATTCAAGAAATACAGAGGCTTGAACCCGTTCTTGAACACTTTGTCGGCTCATAATAGATAACGCCCACATCACCAGTACATTAATGCCCAAGCTCAATAAATTCGCGCTACTTTTAGCCGGTAAAATACCATCAGTAATTGGGGATTGGTAAAAGCCAAATTGAGGTAAAAAGTTTAGTAAAAGCCATAAAGTAAAACCCACTAATATACCGCCATACACACCTGTTAAACTAGCTCTTCGCCAATAAAAAGCAGCAACAAGGGCAGGGGTTAATTGTGCAAAAGCACCAAAGGCAATTTCACCTAAAGAACTTAACGTATCAGGCGAAGCAAGCAAGAAAACACCGTAGCCAAGTAATATCACCTTTAACACTAATAACTTACGAATTTTTAGTAATCGAGACCTAAAATTATCGTAATCTGTGTGACGCGTATTACTAGAGCGGAATATCATGGGAAAGACAATTTCATTGCTTAACATGGTACTTAATGCAATTGAAGAAATGATGACCATAGAACTAGCGGCAGATATTGCGCCCAAAAAAGCCACTAGCGTTAACCAAGTTTGTTCTTGTGTCCAAGGTAAGAAAAGCACGTAAGTATCGGCAGGAACTGAATCTCCTAACAATAAATCACCCGCTAAACCAAGGGGTGCCGCAAATAATGCAAAGACTAATAAATACAGCGGAAACACACGTCGACTCAGCCACGTATCTTTTTCATCTTTAAGTTCAACGACCATCACCTGAAATTGGCGTGGTAATGATAAAAAAGCTGCCATAACAATAATTAACATTGCTGACATAGATAATAGGTTAGGCGTATTGAAGTTTTGATATAACTGAATATTAGCCCCAGATTGGTGCCAAATTTCACTCGGCGAATCAAAAAGAACAAAACTGACAAATAAGCCAACGGCTAAGAAAGCAATAAGTTTGACTAAACTCTCAAACGCAATGGCAAGCATCACACCTGGATGGCGCTCAGTCACGTCTATATTTCTAATACCGAACATTACAGTAAAACCTGCCAGTACTAAGCTAACAATCAAGCCAAAGCCCCATGTACTCACTACGTTAGTGGCTTGCAGTTGTTGGAAAGAGTATACGATGGCTTTTAACTGAAGTGCGATATAGGGCATTGTGCCAATGAGTGCGACCAACGTAACAATTATGGCTAGATTATGTGATTTACCAAACCGAGAGGCGAGTAAATCAGCGATTGAGGTTAAGTTTAGTTTTAAACTGATACGAATAATGCGCTGAATAAAAGGCCAGAAAAATAAAAAAATAATGATAGGCCCTAAATAAATAGGAATATGCGATAAAAAATTACTTGATGCTTGGCCGGTCGTGCCTAAAAAACTCCACGATGTGCAGTAAACACCAAGTGAAAGCGCATAAATATATTTTTGTGCCTGCTTGGCTAATCGATGGCGATACTTATCACCCAAATAGGCAATAATAAACAACAACCCAATATAACTAATGCTGATCAGGGTTAACTGCCAATTAGGAAACATAACATCACTCAAAAAAACTATGAATAAGCTAAGTGTCTAAATATTAGATGATAAAAGCAATTAGATTTTGGTCTAATTGCTGTTCGGTTTTGGCCTTTTGCGCAAGAATAAACGCGAAAGATCAACAGGCCCTAGTTATATAATTTAACGCTTAATACTGTTTTAACGCCTGCGTTGTTTCGACAATATATTGTTCGAAATGCTGCTCTGATATCTCTTGCTGTATTACAGGTAAGTAATAATTCCCGATAAATCTCATGTCAAAGTAATCTGCTGTTAGTGCAAATGGTTCCACAAAGCAAGATGGTGCTACTTTTTCCGCCCCTGTTGAAATGAGGGCGTTTCGTTTATTTTTTAACGCTCTACCCAGCAGTTTTTCAATGGTGACCAAGTCAGTTAATCGATCAAAAAATACTTTCATTTGCGCTGACATCGCATACCAGTAGATAGGACTCGCATAAATAATGAGATCATACTGACATATTTGTTCAGCTAATTTGAGAAAGTCATCATCTTTATTTTTGTTTTGATAGTCATAATACGAAAATTGATAGTGAGACAAATTAATAATATCAGCAGGGAATGATAATGCTAACGCATTAGCACACTTAACGGTATTGCCATTATCTCGCGACGTTGCCACAATAATAACCGCTTTCATATTGTAACCCCCTGACTGCAATGCGTTGATTCTTGGTATGTATTTCTTTCTTGAGGAATATCGCTCAGGTATTCAACAAATTCAACTTCAAAACCATTAGGATCAACAAAATACGTATTTTTTCGCTGCGGTAATACTTCACCACTTTTTGTTCGTTCAAACCCAGCGGCTTTAAGACGATCAATTAATGCTTCCAGGTTTTGAGTAACAAAAGCAAAATGAGCTAAACCCACGCTATTCCCCTGTAAATCCCGATTGGCCCCTGTACCGCCGTCATTAAACGTTAAATATTGGTAGTCATCGCCAAAATGCAACCATTGCCTCGCGTTGCCATACCAAATTTGCGTATCACGCCCACGTATGCGCCAGTGTGGAAACGCAGCTTGGTAAAATTTCAGCGTTTCAGGAATACTTTTTACTACTAAATTAATATGTTCTAAATGTAGCATTACGCCTCCTTATTGGTTTATTTGATCGCCATCGTGTTATTAATCAAAGCTAAATAGTATGTCAAAAAGGCCGACAAGGGCTTAGTGTCATTGTGATCTGTAAATAGTTGATTTGGCATAGACATTATGCTTACTCCTGTTCTTGTGAATAACAACGCAAGCTTAAAACCTCAAGTTACATTGAGGTAAAGTGTTTTTTTGCTTATAGTGAAATAAAAGAAGGAGCTATTAATGCAAGAAGCAAATTTATCGGTAGGGCGTGTAGCCAAACGAGCGGGTGTTAAGGTATCCACCTTACATTTTTACGAAGCTAAAGGGTTGATAAAAAGTTGGCGAAACAATGGTAACCAACGACGTTATAAACCTGACGTATTAAGACGAATTTCAGTGATCAAAGCGGCACAAAAAATGGGAATTAGTTTAGAGGAAATAAAGCAAGCCTTTGCTGCGTTGCCAAAAAACCGTACGCCTAACACTCAAGATTGGCAACAATTAGCTAGCCAATGGCAGCAAACCTTAAATGAGAGAATTACTTACATGGAAAGGTTGCGAGATTATTTGAGCGGCTGTATTGGTTGTGGGTGTTTATCAATGAACAGCTGCCCGCTTTATAACCCCGAAGACACCTTAGGCGACGCAGGCTCTGGCCCGGTTATTTTAGATAAAAAATAACAAAAATAGAGCCAAAAAGCAGCACAATCATACTTACCGCATAGCACGAAATGCTACTTTACTTTGTGCATATAGCACTATTAACGATTATTTTTAATCAACGCTTCTAACAGTGTTTTGGCTTCAGGTTTTTGCAAAAAGGTTTGTTGGCCATTCACCACTTCAGCTAATATGTTCATAGCTTCTCTATTCCTCTCTAATGAAACTAAGGCTTGCGCTAAATGAAATTTAATATCTGGCCTGTTTTTATCGATCACTAACGCTTTTCGATAATACGGGAGCGCTGCTTGATATTCAGACATAGCATGCAGAACAAGTCCTAAGGTATCTAATGTGTCTGTTTGCTTTGGATTTAACGCTAAAGATTGCTCAGCATACCGTTTCGCTTTTACGTAATCACCAAGTTGGTATGCTGAATATGCCGCATTATTATAAACCGTATGGTCAGGATAATTTGGCATAATCGTTTCGTATGTTATTAAAGCTTGCGTCCAATTAAGCTCTTTAATAAATAGCTCTGCTTGGGTCATCATTAATAATGGATGTTCAGAATGCAGCGCTAAACGACTCTTTAAATAGGTTTGTGCTTGCTCCTTTTTTCCTTGAGCCAGCAATACATGTATTTTGCCTACTTGAGCTTCTGGGTATAGCGCTTCAACTTGGTTAAATTGCGCCATTGCTAAAGATAACTTTTGTTGACTTAATAAGTTTTGACCATAAAGCAACGTAATTTCGTTATGTTCAATTGTTTCTTGGTACCTTTTGATCACCTTAATTGAATCATCAATCCTACCCAGTGTGCGAAAATATCGTGCTAACGCTAGCACCGTTGACTTATCAGAATGCCATGCTATTGCTTTTTGATATTCATTAATGGCGTCTTTCACATTAAAAGATAACGCGTAAATTGTCGCAATTTTAAGATGTAGTGTTGCTTTATCAGCAGAGCTTATCGGTAGTCTTATACCAGTCTTTATTACCTGTAATGCCTCTACTTTTTGCTCTAACCCTAAGTAAAGATCAGCCAATAATAAATACATTGCTATTTCTTTTTGCTGAACTTTCAAAAACGCTTTTGCCACATCTACTGCTTTATCAAGTTGTTTTTGTTCAACTAAAAGAGAAATATAATGTTTTGTGATCTGATAGTTCTCTGGTGCTAGTTGGTACGCCTGTAGTAGTTTCTCTCTGCTTTGTTGCAAGTCATTAAGTTGTCGGTAGAACTTAGCAAGTACAAAAGCGAGTTCTGCATTCGTATTTTTTTGTAATTGCTGCGTTGTAAAGCTAATTGCTTTATCAGTCGCACCACTATGAAATAAGATTTCAGCTTTAGTGGTTATAGCAGGAATGAGCGTTGGTTCTTTAGCAAGCGACTGTTCAACAAATCTTAACGCTTCATCTCTATGATTTAATGCAAGATGAATTAACCCGTGTTGATATAAAGCTTCTGCTGTAGGTTTTTTCTCCACTATTTTATTGGAAATAATTAATGCTTGTTCAAACTTATGTTGAGCTACTAACGATTCAAACAAAACAGGTTCAAGAATCGCGATACTTTCCGCATCTTTATATTGTTCATTTATCGCAATATTAAGTAATTCTTCAGCTTGTTGAGGTTGCTCATTTACAATTAAAGCCTTTGCGATTTGCACATCAAAAAGCGGGGTATTGCTGGCTAATGATTTTGCTTGCTTAAAATAAAAAAGTGCTTTTTCTTTGTTTTCTAAAATAAGGTATGTTGTACCTAATAAAGAATGAATAGCGGCGTCTTCAGGGTATTCAAGATTTGCTTTTTTTAGTGTACTAAGCGCTGTCATGTAATTACCAAGACCAAAATCTATCGAAGCACTTAGCCTTAAAGCACGGTAACTCATTTCATCCACCATCAAAAACTGTTGTAGATAACCTTTAGCTACCGCTAAATTGCCTTGTAAAAATGCTGTATAACCCGCTAAATAATAGTAACTAGGAAACTGTTCTAAGGCTTTATCGTCTAAATTCTCCAGAATTTGTGAAATATTATTTAAAACATTATTAGCAGTACTGGTCTTCTGCTGCTGAGCAACAACAATCGCCTTTAGAAATAATGCTCTAGGTTCATTAGCAACTTGATTAAGGATCTGTTCTAAATCTTCATCAGCAGCCACAAAATTGTGCAGTTCTACAAAAATACTTGCACGCAAAAATAAACTAGACAAATCCTGAGAATATTCAGCTAATGCTTTATTAACAAACGACAATGCCTGATCCAATTTACCTTGTTGATAAAGTATATTCGCCTTCATTACATAAGCCTTTAACGGCGGAAAATAACTTGATAACACATCGTCAAGCAAGCTAACCGCTCTAGCAGCATTATGCTCAATCAAGTTGACCTGCGCTAAACCAAGCTTAGCGTACAAATTACCTGGGTTTTTAGAAAGTGCTTGTTTGAAGGTTTTTCTAGCGATTTTATGATGTCCTAAGCCAATTTGAGCGAGACCTTGCTCAACATAAAATTTCTCAGAAACATCAACACTATTTTCAAGAGTTTCCAACACTTGTAAGCTCTTATTATATTGGCCTTGAAGAGTATATGCCTTGGCATACATCAATGTTAGTTCAGCGTTATTTAGACCCATACGTTGAGCATCTTTTAATTCAGTCTCGGCTAAATGACCTTTACCTTGCGCTAAATACACTTTTATCAATAAAAGCTTAGCCGCCATATGTTCTTTGTTTTCGAGCAGCAAGTTTTTAAGGTAAATTTCAGCATTGTTGTATTGATGTGTTTGATAAGACTTTTCAGCCGCTTCATAGTTTGAGTCAGAACCTTGAGCTTTATCTGTACCCAAAAAAAGCCACAAAAATAAAGCTGACAAAAGAATATAAGGAGAGCGCATATCATCCTTGTTGTATAGGATTAAACTTACTATTTAGCATATATTAATTTAGCTATCGATTGTCAGCATTTTTTACGTTTTTATACTGTTCATTTTCAACGAACTCACCAAGGGACTGTTTTTGTTAACAAAAAATAACAAGGCACTTTTCTTGCATTTATGTACAATATAATGATGACGTTGTTGTCATACCTATATTTGGAACTAATTATGAATGTTTTAAAAATTGTCGGCGCCTCCTTATTGATCGCATTATTCTCTTCTTCTAGTGCAGTAGCAGGATTAACCACGGTTGCCACCTTTATTGATGCAAAAAATGACTGTAAAGGTTTTTTTGATAACACTTCAAGTATTGGCATTAGTAATACAAGCGGCAATGGCTTTGGTAATTGCCAAATTTATTCGCAAGACGAAAATGGTGTAAAGCACAACATGGCTTGGGTTTTAGCCAAATTCGATGGTGAAAGTCGAGATTTTGAGGAAGGAAATAAATTTAAATCTGATACTCGAAGAGCGAACTGGAACTTCCAAAACAGGCCTCGCAAACGTAAACCTGGAAATGGCTCAAGCGGTACTTGGAATTTTGATAACGATAAAGTCGATATATTTTATTGGCTAGCAAAAGCAGGTACAGGTTTTAACCTTTTTTGGACTGTTGACGACAGCACTATTAATTCTGGAATATGTACCCCTTTTAATGGCACAAATGCTTCGGTATTTTCAACAAATCTCAATTTAGATTGTATGAGTGCTGCTGTAGCTGTTAACGAAGGTGTTTATTTAACGCCAAGTGAAAAAGGGTTATCACACCTCACTTTCTTTGGAAACACTTCCACGGTACCTGTGGTAGTACAAGTTTCAGAGCCCGGTATACTGCTAATATTTAGTTTAGGAATTACAGGGTTATTTTTTGCTCGAAGACAGCGAAAATAATTCTAATATCGCTTAATATCCCTTTATATTCTCGTTTAAAAAATGCTCAACAACCTGTTGGGCATTTTATTTGGCCGTTTGTGTATAAAATTCAGCGATGTATTTACCGCCTTTTATTTCGCCAATAAACCGTAATTTTAGTTTGTCACCTTTGTTAGGTATCAACGCACCTATATCCGTTTCGCGTTTCCAATAATAAGGCGTTTCTTTCATGCCTAATTGGTAGCCTGTGGGGTTATTCGCTTTATCCACCGTAAAGAGTGTTGCGGTATCAAGTGGAAACGTAGAATTTACCGTGGTAGTACCGTTATCATGCATAACGTTGATTTCAAACTCGCCTGATTGCAACACACACTTTTGATTTATCACATCACAATGGCCAAAAGGCTGCATTTGGTACAAGCGTAGATCACTCGCTTGATCTTCTAAATACAAATCTGATAACACATAACCACCTAATATAAGAAAGGGAGCCAGTAAAATGGCAAGTTTGGTGTGACGGTTCATCCATTCATCCTATTTTTATATATAAAATTTGTGTTAATACAACCTAATAATGTCCCTAGTATTAGCACAAATATTCTAACAATTTAACGAAATAGAAAAGCTTCTACCCATACAAGTAGAAGCTTTTGATTAATGCGCGAGCATTTAATTAATGGTCATGAGCTGCCGAAATACCACCATGCGGCGTACGGAAGTTGGTAACCAAGTCTTGAATTTCTTGTGGTGCTGGACCTGTCGCTTTAAGCACGATAAACGCCACGGTAAAGTTAACTAATGCACCTACAGAACCAAAAGCATTAGGTGAAATACCGAAGAACCAGTTTGGTTCCATGTCTCCTAAGAAAGCACTTGGAGCATAAAACATAATACCTTTGTGCTGGAATACATAAAGCATAGTGACACCGATACCCGCACACATGCCAGCTATCGCTGCTTTACTGTTCATTTTCTTAGAGAAAATACCCATCATTAGCGCTGGGAAAATACTTGATGCCGCCAAACCAAAGGCTAACGCCACCGTTCCCGCGGCAAATCCAGGTGGATTCAACCCGAGATAACCGGCCACTATTATGGACAAGGTCATCACTATTCGGCTTGCTAACAGCTCATTTTTCTCTGACATGTCAGGCACGAGCACCCCTTTCATCAAGTCATGAGATATCGCCGACGATATTGCCAATAACAAACCAGCGGCGGTAGACAGTGCCGCCGCTAAACCACCGGCAGCAACAAGTGCAATCACCCAATTAGGTAAGTTTGCAATAGCAGGGTTAGCCAAAACCATAATGTCTTGGTCAACTTTTACCATTTCATTGGTTGTTTTGTCTGCCGTATATTGCACTTTACCGTCGCCATTCTTATCTTCAAACTTCAATAGACCGGTTTTTTCCCAATCTTTAAACCATTGAGGGCGCTCAGCATATTCAAGATTTTGTCCTGCTGCGGGCTCAATAGTATTCATTAAGTTAAAACGTGCCATTGCGCCAACTGCCGGCGCAACTGTGTAAAGTAACGCGATAAATACAAGTGCATAACCTGCTGACTGACGTGCCGCTTTTACTGAAGGTACCGTAAAGAAACGCATAATTACGTGTGGTAAGCCTGCCGTGCCAATCATTAACGACAAGGTATAAGCAATCATTTCTGTGTAACCGCTCATATTGGCCGTTGTATACTCTTTAAATCCTAGGTCAGTGACCACCATATCCAACTTATCGAGCAAGTAAACGCCACTGCCATCTGATAAGGTTGAGCCTAAGCCGAGTTGTGGAATTGGATTACCCGTTAATTGTAATGAGATGAAGATTGCTGGAATGGTATATGCGGTGATCAACACCACGTATTGGGCGATCTGCGTATAAGTAATGCCTTTCATACCACCTAAAGTGGTGTAAACAAATACCACAAACATACCAATGTATAGGCCAGTGTCATATTCTACTTCTAAAAAGCGAGAGAACGCTACACCAACACCTTTCATTTGGCCGATTATGTAAGTTAAAGAAGCTATGATCAAACAAACTACCGCTACAATACGCGCTGTACGTGAATAAAACCTATCACCAATAAACTCTGGTACGGTAAATTTACCATGTTTACGCATATACGGCGCTAAACACAGCGCTAGTAATACGTAACCACCCGTCCAGCCCATAAGAAATACCGAACCACCGTAACCTAAAAAGGCAATTAAGCCAGCCATAGAGATGAACGATGCAGCACTCATCCAGTCAGCACCAATTGCCATACCGTTTTGTAGTGGCGTAATACCGCCGCCTGCTGCGTAAAATTCACTCGTAGAACCTGCTCGAGCCCACCAAGCAATTAAAAAATATAAACCGAAGGTGCCACCTACTGCGATCCATGTATAGAGTTTTAACTCATCCATTACGCGTCCTCCACATTATATTTTTTATCAAGGTCGTTCATTTTCTTACCGTACCAGAAAATGAGACCAACGAAGGTATAGATAGAGCCTTGTTGTGCAAACCAGAAACCCAGTTTGTAACCACCTAGACGAATGGTATTCAATGGCTCAACCAATATTAAGCCGAATCCGAATGACACCACGAACCAGATAGCAAGACAGATAAAAATCAGGCGCAGATTTTCTGCCCAATATGAATTTTTGTCTTCCATTGTTTTCTCCTAGCATTGAGCTTTAGAGCCCATTATTAATGCGCATTTTTTAATTTTTTTGCGCTTTTAATACCTGTTGTTTTTATCGTTAGTTTTATAATGCTTCTTACTTTATAAATAGAAATGACACAATAAAACTAAACTAAGATACACACTAACAAGGTTTTTTTTGCCGAGGTATTACACTTTAGTCTAGGGGGTGACGATCTTAGTTGACCAAACACCTAAAAATGCACTACAACAGACTAAGATTTCACATGATGATTTTATATAGGGAACAATCATGGATAATGAAATAGCCGAAGTTCGTGACTTTATTCAAGCCATTCCTCCTTTTGATCAACTACCATTAAACAAAATTCAATCATTAATAAGCGCTATTCGAATTTGTTACATCAAACAGAAGCAAACACTTCCACCAAGCCAGTGTGAGCAAAATTCACTGTTCATTATTCGCAAAGGTGCTCTTGCATATTTCGATAAAAATAATGAATTAACTGGAAAATATTGTGAAGGCGATATATGCACTGCTTTTTGCCAAACAAAAAATAGCAAAGACATAACAGTAAAAACCGAAGAAGATACGCTTGCGTACTGTATTCAATATCAAACATTGCAAGAAATTATTCGCCAATACCCTGCGGTGATTAATTTTTTTCAAGATAGCTCGGCACAAAGATTAAAGAGTAAGATGTCACAACTCAATGAGGATGCTATTTTAACATCATCGTTAATGAACACTGATATCAGCCAGTTTTACCACAGCCCGGTAGCCACTATTACGGAAAACACATCAATTCAACAAGCGGCAATTGAAATGACTACGTTAGGTTTTTCATGTTTGGTTGTTACTTCCAACGATACTGATCGCGTGCCAGTTGGTATAGTGACCGATAAAGATTTACGACAACGATGTATTGCTAAAGGGTTAAATTTTTCATTGCCTGTTAGTGAAGTAATGACCAAAAACATGTTGACGATTAATGAAGGAAGTCGCGCTTATGATGCGCTTATGTTGATGACGGCTAAACGCATTCATCATTTACCCGTTTTACAACATCATAAACTCGTAGCCATGGTGACTATTACAGACTTAATGAACCATGAAAGTCAAAATGCCGTTAACTTAACTCACCTTATTCGTAAAGCAAGTTCATTAGAAGAATTAACACAAATTAGTAAATTGTTACCTAAGCTACAAATTAAAATGGCCAAGCTAGGCACCACAGCAGATCATGTAGGAAAAAGCATCAGCGCGATCACATCAGCTTTTACCATAAGGTTAATAGAGCTGGCTGAGCAGCAACTAGGTAAAGCTCCTGTCAGCTTTGCTTGGTTAGCAGCAGGTTCACAAGCTCGAGAAGAGCAATTTGCCCATTCCGATCAAGACAATGCATTAATTATCAGTAATGACATGAAACCAGAACACGACCAGTGGTTTTTAGCTTTAGCCACGTTTGTTTCTGATGGACTAGCTACTTGTGGCTTTATTTATTGCCCAGGCGACATTATGGCGACCAATCAGCAATGGCGTCAAACTCAAAAAGTTTGGCATGAATATTTCAATAATTGGGTGAATACTCCTAGCCCTCAAGCGCTACTAAATAGTAGTGTTTTTTTCGATTTAACCACGGTTCACGGCAATGAAGAATTATTAAACGAGGTAAGAACACAGCTGTTAACTAAAACGAAAAAAAGCACACTTTTTCTCGCGCATTTATCAAAAAATGCACTGTTAAATAGACCACCATTAGGATTTTTTAGGGACTTTGTATTAATAAAAGACGGAGAAAACAAACGCGTACTAGATTTAAAACACAATGGTATCGCTCCAATTGTTGATTTGGCGCGAATTTACGCATTAAGCCAAGGTATTACGGCAACCAATACCATTGAACGCCTTAAACAAACGGCTGGCACACCTGCCTTAACGAAATCTTCTGCAGCGAATTTAATCGACGCTTTTGAGTTTTTGTCATTATTACGAATGGAGCATCAAGCTAAAAAGCTGGCAGCTAACTGTCAAGCTGACAATTTTTTAGCGCCAAAAGATATCTCAAAATTAGAGCGAGAGCATTTAAAAGACGCTTTTAAAGTGATTAAAACATTGCAAGACGCTAGACAGTCGAGTTATTAATCTCATGTGGCGTCATCAGTTTTTATTCAATTGGTATTTTGGTTTAGAGATAGCACGGAAAAAAGCCTTTTTATCGGCACCCGCTGGCCCATTAAAAGACTACCTTTCAGTTCCATTTCCTGCACTAGATACACCTGTAAATGCGCTCAACGTAATTGCGCTTGATTTTGAAACCACAGGCCTTAATGCAGTAAAAGACAAACTATTAAGTGTTGGACATGTAGAAATCAATCAACAACAAATTTTGCTCGGTAGCAGTTACCACCAAATTATCAACACGCAGCGTGAATTAGTCGCTGACAATGTAGTGATCCATCAAATAACCGATCAACAACAACAACAGGGGAAGCCTTTAGCACAGGTCATTGAGCAACTGTTAAGTACCATTGCTGGCAAACCACTGTTAGTACACTATGCTCGCATCGAAAAACAATTTTTACAACAAGCCTGCCTGGCGCTTTATGGTATGGCTCCTCCTTTGCCAATTATAGATACATTATTATTAGCCAAAAGGCGCTTAGATAAACGCGATGTAGCATACGACCCATCAGAACTCAGATTAAGTGCGCTACGAAAACACTACCATTTACCTCACTATCAAGCACACAATGCTCTAAGTGATGCCATAGCCACAGCAGAACTATTTTTAGCTGAAAGCCAACATCATTATGCTCACGCTACACTTAAAGATGTATTGAGCTAGCTTATACATATTTTAAAATATTTGTAATAACGCTGTTTAACAAAATAGATCAGCTATACTTACGTGAAAACACCAATATGAGACAAGGATTTGAAGCATCGTTGGCGTACAGCCGTTATGGTAATTGCAGCACTAGGATGTGTATTTATACTGCTATTGAAGTACATAGATAATAACAATGTCACTCAACAACACTCCGTAAACGTCGCTGTTTCCCTAACACCACTATCAGCACCATTTTATGTTGCTAAGGCTATCGACGCCTTTGATAAACAGTGTAATTCCGTTAACTTTGTAGATGTTGTGGGTGGGAAGCGTGCTTTTGATCTAGTATCATCAGGGCACGTTGAGTATGCCACCTCATCCGATTCTGTTATTGCCTATCAAAGTTTACACCACACACCATTAGTTACTCATGCTATGTTTGTACAATCAGATAACGACATTAAGCTACTCAGTAATAAAGCGGCATATATCCGAGATATTAAACACTTAGCAGGTAAAAAAGTCGGTGTTACGTTAGGAACGGCAGGCGAATACTTTCTCACGGCTTTGCTCGCACTAGAAGGGTTAACACTTGAAGATATCATGGTAAAGAATTATTTACCTGACGACCTGCACAGCGCAATATTAGCCGAACAAGTTGATGCTATTGTTTCTTGGGAGCCCTATGCCTTTCAAACAATCCAAATCATGGGCGAAGATATTAAATTACATCAAACAAAAAACTTAAATTCGTTAAGCTTTAATCTTATTTCTACTAATAGGCAAGCAGAAGATATTACAACTACACGCTGTTTATTAGCCGGGTTAATTAAAGCTACAGAGTTTATCGCCATTCAACCTAAAAAAGCCAAAGCAATTGTTAAAAATAAACTAAACGTTGAACAAGCTTTTATCGATTGGGTATGGCGCGATTATATTTTCAAAGTTGGCTTAGACAATTCGTTATTATTAAGTATTGAGGCGCAAGCAATGTGGGCATTTGAGCAACACTTATTATCATCCAAAGACACGGAACCTTTGACCGCTCATAACCAGTATAAAAGTTATATTGATGTAAGAGCGTTGTCACAAATAAACCCTCAGTTAGTTAACATTTATTTTTAACAGGTAACACATGACAACAGCATTAATACAACGTGTTTCATATTTCGCCATAGGGTGTTGTTTTGTCTTTTTTCTTATTATCTTTAGCGTACTTTTTGCTTATCAAAGCATTACTTTAGCAGCCCAAAGAGAAGCCTTTGCTCAACGTATTGAAAGTCATACAGATATCCTTAAGCAAGTCATTTTAAGTAAACAATTATTTGTTAAAAATAACGATATTGACGAGTGGCTAAATTACCATAATCAATTAGAAGAAATACTCAGTACAGCGCCAGAAATGACCGCGAAACAACAAGTTATATTGAACAGCATTCAAAGCCGGAACCTAAACCTCAAAGCATTATTCGAAAAACAAACACAAGAGCAGTTTAATAATGCTAACAAAATTCTACAGAACCATTTTAACGCAAGATTATTAACCCAGCTTGAATCTATTCGAGCAGATGCCGTTAATTTGTCAGTAGATGTTCAAGAAAATATCCGCGACACCGTTGAACATAAGTTCATGCTCATAGCAATTGTACTGTTATTATCATTAAGTACATTAACATTTACCGCGATAAAACTTCGGCGCATTCTAAAAACATCCCTTACGGAAGTAGACAGCGCCATAACACATAATGCTACCGATGACTTTCAAAAAATTGAGTTAACTTACCCTTCTGAAGAATTTGAGAGTATCGTACAGCACTTTCAAGAAATGAATAAAAAACTGCAAGAAAACAGTATTTCCATTGATGCCATGCAACAAATTATTGCAAAAAGAACCGAAGTATTGGAAGAGATGACCCGAACCGATCCGCTCACAAAAGTGGCAAATCGGCGTGCTATTTATGAGCGCGGGGCATTAGAATATTCTCGCAGTAAGCGCGCTTCTTTAGCACTAACCGTTATGCTTTTTGATTGTGATTTCTTTAAAAAAGTCAATGATGAATACGGTCACTTTTGCGGTGATGAATTACTTAAACATCTATGCCATGTTTGCCAATCAGAAATTCGAGTCGTGGATTTTCTAGGGCGATATGGCGGAGAAGAATTTATTGTTATCCTGCCAAATTGCGATAACAGCGGGGGTATTGAAACGGCAAAGCGAATTCAACAACAGCTTGCTATTCAACCATTAGTGTTTAAAGGGCAAGAAGTTTTTGTCACACTGAGTATTGGTATCTGTTCGTTAACTTCAAACCATAAAGACTTCGAACAACTGGTCAATGATGCAGATCAAGCCATGTATCGTGCAAAGCATAATGGCCGAGATCGTATCGAAGTGTTTGCCGCTTAAACGTATTACTCACTAACTTAACTCTTGCTCGCTATTCATCACAATACGCAATGTTTGATTGATGTCATTTACTTGACCATTAACATCTTTCACAATTTTGTCTGCAAGTGTTCGAGAATGCATTACTTCATTTTGCACACTTTCCATCGCTTGTTCAAATTCAACAAAGTGACTTCGTTGTTGATTAATTTGAGCCAATGCATCTTCCGCTACATTCGCTGAAGTGATTGCTTGCTCAACCACATTTTCAGCATTTTCTTTTAATAGCGCCGCGATATCTTTTTGTTGGTGAGACGCATTTTCAATACCGTAAATGTTATTTTCTAAGGTCGAACTTGCCTGGTTTAACTGCTCTAAACGTTTACTAACTTGGTTAAGTGACTCTTGCGTTTTACCCGCTAACTGACGTACTTCATCAGCAACTACCGAAAAGCCTCTACCATGTTCACCCGCACGTGCGGCTTCAATTGCTGCATTTAATGCCAGTAAATTGGTTTGATCAGCGATTGAACTGATCACATCAACAATTGAACCCACACTTTCTACCGATTGCGACAGAGATAGAATAGCTTCCTTACCTGCACTTGCAGCTTGATTAGTTTGCTCACTTGCAGTCAAGACTTCATGCACTTTGGCTTGGCTATCATTCATCGCTTGTTCTGTCGTTTTTGCATTATCTACAACTTGTTGTGACAACGTATTAACGTTATCAGTCACACGTGATAAGGCATCCATAACCTGCACTACATCGGTTAAATGCTGATCGGTACTCGCAGAGGATTCTAAAATATTACCCGCTTGGTTTTCCATGGTTTTCATTGCTGTCGACACTAAATTTAATTGCTGTGCTTTTTGTTTATCTTCTTGAGCAAGTTTTGACACCATTTGATTAAAGCTATGTGAAATTTCACCAAGCTCCGTTTTTAAAGGTATACCCGTTATGTTGTCAACACGGCCTTCGTTTACCAGCGTCACAAAGCTATCGCGAAGTTTACGTAGCGGATTTAACACTACGCTCCGCGTTAACCAATAATTAGCTGCTAAAAAAAGGATTAGAAATGATAGCAGTCCAATAACAATATAAGACAACTGTTGATTCACCTGCTTTTGCGCCTGCGTAATTTCAGCTTCGCCATTTATAATAATATTTTCAAGGTCATCAACTTGATTACTCAGCAACTTCAAACCTTCTTGGCGTTGCTGTTCATTATCTAACGTATTGCTCAATTCAATATGATAACGCCTGATCAAAGATGTTAGCTCAGACAATGCATCTTCGCTCATATCTTCTTTATCATCCTCATCGGCAAAAAAGTCATCTTCATCACCGCTATCATCACTGTAAATTTCTAATAATGGCTTTGTCGAAAGTTGATCAACTAAATCTTTGAGTGCTTGAAGTGGAAACGATAATGAATCACTGTTGGCTTTCTGTTGAGCAAACATGTTTTCTCTACTGTCCACTAAATCAAATAAAGCAGTCGCTAAACGATTGGTTAATTGTAAATAAGCTTGCTTGTTCGCGGCATCTAGTACTTCAGTTTGTTCTACATAACCAGCTAGCTGCTGATTAATCGCTGAAATACCTCGTTCGCCATTGCGCAATAGAGCAAGAGGGTCTCCACTTAATTTGCCCATTGCACGATATTTAGTTGCGATTTCTTTTTTAAGACCCCTTGCCTTAGTTGTAATGCCAGCAGCAAGCTGAGATAACGACAACTGCTCAGCGTTGATAATAATATCATCAAGAATAGCTTCAGCTTCGGTCAATTGACTAGCATCTCCAGACTCTAAATACCGTCTAACCGTACGACTAAAATTAACCGTAATTAATGATTTTAACTGCTGGTACTGATCATATTGCTTTCTACTTTGTGACAGTGATTCACTCACTTGATACATCGTCGCAAGAAAAATAACAGCAAAAGCACTGATTGCAATGACGGAAGAACGGGAAAAAGTAGAGACGCGCACAACATTACCTACAACTATAATAAGTGAGTAGGCATTCTCGTTAAGTATTATGACAATTAAGTTACAAAAAAATGACACTTTTATGTCAAAAGGTCATTATAGATTCATTCCGTCACATTAATATGACAGCTTTATGATAACGCTGGCAAACAAAACAAATTACAATTGATTTAATTAATTTCAGCCTTTGGAATAGCGCGATTTACATAAACATCAAAACGGTTTTTCTTCATTTTAATACTGGTAGATGGCTTTTTTGAGGCTAAGTTTTCTGCATAGCTAGGACGCTTCACAACAACACGATATTGCGCGATATCTAGGGCTGGTGCTAATAAAGCATCGCTGTCTACGTCTTCACCGACGAGTGATTGAAACACGCGCATTTCTTTTTTAACCGCGGCAGACTTTTCCCTATGAGGGTACATTGGATCTAAATAAACCACATCAATATCACTTTCGTGTGTCATATTATCAATAGATGAAGCAAACATTAGTGACATACGATCAGTAATGTCATTCACATCAACACTCAAAGCCGCGCGCTGTAAGCCATCGTCAAGTAATGCAGCAACCACAGGGTTACGCTCGATCATTTTTACTTCGCAGCCTAGTGTTGCTAATACAAAAGCGTCTCGGCCTAAACCTGCGGTTGCATCTAACACGCATGGGGTAAAGCCATGCTTTAAACCGACTGCTTTTGCAATGTCTTGCCCACGGCCACCTCCAAATTTACGGCGGTGTGCGGTTGCGCCTGAGACAAAATCAACCGCAATTGCACCAAGCTTTGGTTCATCGAGTTTGATCAACTCTAGGCGTTGAATATTGACTTGTAACAAAAATATAAGCGAAGGAAAGTTTACTGCCGACGCAACGTCGCCAATATAATCAAAACCCCATTTGGCAGCGATTACTTTTGCTTTTTCAGCATCTATTGAATCAACATAGCCAACAGCGATTTTCTGTTTACACAAAGTATTTACGAGATTAATTGATTGTCTCCCGTTGAAAACGCCACCAATCGACTTAATTGTGACAGCGACATACCAGATTCCTGGTGCCAATGGTTAAAGCTCTGTTGAATAGTCTTCAACGTTGATTTGGTGTGAAGACCACCGGAGATCAAGTCATGAGCCCGAAAGTAACCTTCGACATCTCGACTCAACAAAAACGTATCTTTACCCAACATACGCAATGCATACGGGCCAGTGTTCCCCCCTAATCGTTGTCCATTCTTTTTTAAATACGCCCACAAACCAATAATATCAGCGGTTGGCCATCTTGCGATGAACTCAGCAAAGCTATGACCGTTCTGCCGCTCTTCAAACATCATTTGAGCATTAGCTTTGATGGTTTTCACTTTATTAAAGTTACGGATGATTTTAGGATCGCTTGCTTTTTGCTCTAACATCTCTTCTGGCATCATCAATATTTTTTCAATATCAAAGTTAAAAAACGCTTCTTCAAAGTCAGGCCATTTTTTTTCAACCACACGCCAAACAAACCCTGACTGAAAAATCTTTTTAGTCATTTCAGACAAAATACGATCATCAGTAAGTTCATCAATTCCTTGTTTTTGCGCAGCTAATAGCACATTGAGCTTAGCGTCACCGCCTTTGCGTTCTGCTGCACGTTGATAAATCGCGTCAACTGTTTCTAATGTCATCTCATCAGCCTATTAAGCAGCAATACCACTATGGCGCAGCAGTGCGTCAATATTTGGCTCTCTGCCTCTAAAGGCTTTGAATAGCTCACTTGGCTCTTGTGAACCGCCTTTTTCTAGAATGTGGTTCAGAAAATCTTTGCCTACTGCGGAATTAAACACCCCTTCTTCTTCGAACCTTGAAAAAGCATCCGCGGATAATACTTCAGCCCATTTATAGCTGTAATAGCCTGCAGCATAACCACCACCAAAGATATGCCCAAAACCATGCTGGAAGCGGTTAAAGTCGGCCGCTGGCACTACTGAATATCTATCTCTAACTTCATTAAGCACTTGTTGAATGTACTGATCATTTTCGGTATCAGATTTGTAATTGCTGTGCATAAGAAAGTCAAACAAACTAAATTCCAATTGACGCAACATTTGCATCGCCGATTGATAGTTTTTCGCCGCCAACATTTTATCAAGCATGTCTTCTGGCAATGACTCGCCCGTTTCATAATGACCTGAAATAAAAGCCAATGCTTCTGGCTGCCAGCACCAATTTTCTAAAAATTGACTGGGTAATTCAACAGCATCCCATGGCACACCATCTATGCCGGATACACCGCAAGCGTCTATTTGCGTTAACATATGATGTATGCCATGACCAAACTCATGAAATAAAGTAACCACTTCATCATGGGTAAATAATGCGGGTTTCTCTCCTATTGGGCCATTGAAATTACACGTTAAGTACGCAACGGGGTATTGCACCTCGCCTGAAGTTAATTTTCTACGGCCAACACAATCGTCCATCCATGCACCGCCTCGTTTTTTCGCTCTTGCATATAAATCAAGATAAAAACTTCCACGATAATGTTGATTGGCATCATGAATGTCATAAAACTTTACGTCTTCATGCCAAGTATCAATACCTGTTTTCTCGGTGATTTTAATACCAAATAAACGATTAACTACTTCGAATAACCCTGATACAACCTTATGTTCAGGAAAATACGGTCGAAGCTCTTCATCAGAAATAGCAAAGCGACTTTGTTTTAATTTTTCACTGTAATAGGTTAAATCCCATGGTGCTAACTCATTAACATCATAGTTTTTTTGGGCAAACTCTTTA
Source organism: Thalassotalea hakodatensis (assembly GCF_030295995.1). Lineage (NCBI taxonomy): Bacteria > Pseudomonadati > Pseudomonadota > Gammaproteobacteria > Alteromonadales > Colwelliaceae > Thalassotalea > Thalassotalea hakodatensis. The sequence goes on from NZ_AP027365.1 coordinate 4,117,183, forward strand.
ACTTGTTCAAGATCTTCAATACCTTGGCTTTTCGATTTTTTAGCTAAGTCTTCCAAAAAGCCCAACACTTCGTTTGTTGAGTTCGCCATTTTGGTGGCTAACGATTTTTCAGCAAAGTTGTCAAAACCAAGTAATTTCGCCAATTCATGACGTAATGCCAAAATTTCATTCATTATATCGCTATTATCATATTCACCTGCATTCGGCCCTTGATCTGAGGCACGTGTTACAAAACCGCGATAAAGTTTTTCACGCAACTCTCGATTGTCACAATACATCATTACCGGTAGGTAACTTGGAATATCTAAAGTAAACAGCCATCCTTCTTTTTCCTGAGCCTTCGCCTGAGCAGCGGCAGCGTCTTTAGCGGAATCAGGCAAACCATCAAGTTCCGATTCATCGGTAATATTAACGGTATAAGCATGCGTTGCATCAAGTAAGTTATTACTAAAGGTTGAGCCCAGTTCCGATAAACGCGTGACAATTTCACCATAGCGCTTTTTCTGCTCAGAAGGTAACGCAATACCCGATAGGGTAAAGTCTCGCAAGGCATTATCAATGACTTTGCGTTGTGCGGTATCAAGTGTTTGATATTCATCACTCGTTGCAAGGTTTTGATAAGCTTCAAATAAGCCTTGATGCTGGCCAACAAAGGTACCGTATTCAGATAATAAGGGTAAACACGATTCGTAAGCATCACGAAGTTCTTCACTATTGACGACCGAATTCATATGTGAAACCGGTGACCATAGCTTACCTAAAATGTCATCAACATCATTAATGGGCTCAACTAAGTTATCCCAAGTATAACTGTCGTTATTCTTTATCACCTGTTCAATGGTTTTTTTACAATCAGCAATGGCCTTTTCTACTGCGGGTTTTACATGCTCTGGAAGAATTTTAGAGAATTGCGGTAACGAAGTGTTTTCTAGTAATGGATTACTCATAGTAATGTCAGCTTATTGGTGATGCTATTATGATAGTAGATGTAAAGGCTAAACTGTATTAATTCAAGTATCTTAGTAAACATTGCTTGAAAGGATGAATGATTATCCGCATATTTAAGGTCTTAAACCTATTATCTGCACACAGATCAGGAGCAAAAACAGATGACTCAACACTTTGACTTTCTAGCCATTGGCGCAGGCAGCGGCGGTATCGCATCAGCAAATCGCGCAGCAAAGCTTGGCAAAAAAGCCGCTGTTATTGAAGCAAAACAAGTGGGTGGCACCTGTGTAAACGTTGGTTGTGTACCTAAAAAAGCCATGTGGTATGCAGGGCAAATTGCCGATGCTATTCATTATAGCCATGATTACGGCTTTAATCTTTCTGCAGATAATTTTGACTGGTCACGATTAGTCGCCAATCGTGAAACTTATATCAAGCGTATACACGCTGCATATGGTCGTGGTTTTGAAGCTAACGGTGTTACGCTAATTGATGGCTTTGCCAAGTTCATTGATAATAATACTGTTGAAGTGAACGGCGAAAAAATCACGGCTGACCATATTGTCATTGCCACTGGTGGCCGCCCAAGTATTCCAAAGATTCCCGGCGCTGAACACGGCATTGATTCCGATGGCTTTTTTGCTTTAACACAACAGCCAAAGTCTGTCGCCGTAATTGGTGCAGGTTATATTGCCGTTGAATTAGCCGGAGTATTACACGCACTGGGAAGCGACACACATTTAGTCGTCAGAAAAGCAAAACCGCTTCGAGATTTTGACGACATGTTGTCTGACACCTTAGTGGAACAAATGGCCAAGCACGGCCCAACATTGCACAATCACAGTACACCAACGTCCATTGAGAAACACTCTGACGGAACCTTAACCATTCACCTAGAAAACGGCAAAACCGTGGGTCCTGTTGAAACCGTAATTTGGGCCATAGGCCGTGAACCAGCAACCGATAATATTAACATTGAAGCAACCGGTATCGAGTTAGACAAAAAAGGCTTTATTCCTACCGATAAATATCAAAATACTCAAGTTGAAGGCATTTATGCCGTAGGTGACAACACCGGCAGAGTACAGTTAACGCCTGTTGCTGTTGCAGCTGGCCGTCGATTATGTGAACGTTTATTTAACAATAAACCAACTGAGCATTTAGATTATAGCAATGTTGCCACTGTAGTGTTTAGTCATCCTGTCATTGGAACTGTCGGTTTAAGTGAACAAGAAGCCATTGACGAATACGGTGAAAACCAAATCAAAGTATACCGGTCACAATTTACCGCGCTGTATCAAGCGATGACCGAAGAGTATCGTGACCCTACAAAAATGAAACTAATTTGTGTAGGTAAAGAAGAAAAGATAGTGGGTATTCATTCCATCGGCTTTGGTAGTGACGAATTACTACAAGGTTTTGCTGTAGCAATGAAAATGGGCGCCACAAAAGCTGATTTTGATAATACCGTAGCTATCCACCCAACATCAGCAGAAGAATTTGTTACCCTTTAGATCGAGGTCTGGAAAACCCACTCTGTAGATTTGTAAAGTCTGGAAAAAATACTAACCTCAATAGAGTTCATTTCTCTGAGGGGTTAGTATGGTTTCCGTTATTCACTCAAAAAATCGATTTTATCTATTGCAGTACAACATAAAGCTTCATCCATAGTAAATTTTTTAATTGCCCAGAACATGGAAGTTAAATCAAGTGAAGGATATGATGCTCTAGATGTTGCTTTGCTTCAATGGGGTGTTAATAATTCTGATTTAACTTATGTATCATTGCTTATTTCTACTGGTGCAACAATAACTATCAGCCACAAACAAATTACTAAAAAATTAAAATATGACAATTTTGATCTATATATGAAAGTAATTTCAAAATACCCCGAATTACTAATTAACATCTAGCAAAACTGTATTAAATATTAACAGGAAGGTAAAATGCTTAACAAAATTAATTTAATATTTATTAAAAGTTACCCCTTAGGTATAACTATCATTCTACCTTTAGCAATAACATATCATTTGAATGTAAGTTCAGAAGTGCTTTTTTATATTGCTTTTTGTTTGTTTTTTGGTTATCAACAGCGCAGACAATTAAATAAAGAGATTAAAATACTAAAAGAAGAAGTCGATGCTTTGAAAAAGAGTGGTGAAGGTTCTGCTTAAGCCTTTTACCTGACTTACCAAACTGTTAAATTATTCAAATGGAGTATCTAGGATACACTTCAATATTCAGGTTTTTTATGGTTTGAAATCTTCCAACATTTGATATCAAGGGTAATAATTCACCCTTACTTAGCTTCCACGTTAATGGAGTAAATAATGCTAAAACGGAAAAACATACAATCATCGCAACTTTGGGTTAAACCCCTCGCACTATTAAGCACGCTTTTCATTAGTGGTTTAGTTCAAGCAAACAATGAACAAGCAACAGCGTTAAAATTATATACCTTTGATTGCGGCACGATAAAGGTGTCGAATATGGACGTATTCTCAACCAGTGGTGATTATAAAGATCAACAGGCAACATTTACTGACAGCTGTTATTTGATTCGACACGAAAAAGGCGATTTAATGTGGGATACTGGCTTACCCGCATCGCTTATCGGTAAAGAGCCGATGGTAAATGGCGTGTTCACATTATCATTAAAAAAATCGTTAGTGGAACAGCTCGCTGAAATTAATCTATCACCAACAGATATTGAATACCTTTCTTTGTCACACAGTCATTTTGACCACGTAGGGCAAGCGTCTACGTTTAAAGATGCCACATGGTTAACCAGCCAAGCAGAACTAGAACATATCGCGAGTGCTGATGATTTAAAAGCGCTTCATACTGACTTAAGCAAGTTAAAGCGTAAAACCTTTACGCAAGATTACGATGTTTTCGGTGATGGTAGTGTGATGATTCTCAACGTACCTGGCCACACAGTTGGTCATACAGCATTACAAGTGAATTTAGCAAATACCGGCACCGTGTTATTATCAGGTGACTTATATCATCAAGCAAAAAGCCGTCACTTAAAGCGCGTTCCTCGTTTTAATGTTGATGAACCCCAAACACGTGAATCTTTCAAAAAGTTTGAAAATATTGCCAGCGCCAAAGATGCAAAAGTGATTATTCAACACGAAGCTAAACACGTCAGTAAGCTACCTAATATCCCGCAATACCTCGATTAGTTTTCCGAGGTAAAAACAAAGAATAAACGTGCGTTACTTTCGCGCACGTTTTTTTAACGATACGCTGAATTTATGCCAATCGCTTAAAATTGCTACAAAATCATTCAGTAAGCGTACAATAACCACACAAACGCTTGAATTTTCTTGCGCAATCAATAAAAAGTCATACTATAAAAGTTATTATAATATTAACTAAGCGCTTGGCAGGCATCGAATGAGCGAAATACGGTCTTTCTTGATCAGTAACGAAGTAGGCGATGAGGTGTGCATTACCAATTTTGGCGCGCGCATTATACAGTGGTATACAGAAGTTAACGGCGAAGAACGTAATATTGTGCTTGGCTACTCTTCTTTAGCTGAATATCTAGATGATCCCTTTTACCATGGTGCGATTGTTGGCCCGTTTGCCAATCGTATTGAAAATGCACGCGTTATAATTGATGGTCAAGAATACCTGTTAGATGCCAATGAAGGTTTAAATCAATTACACGGCGGTACACATGGCCTCAGCCAACAATTTTGGCAACTCGAAGAGCAGCAAGCGCAATCTATCACGTTATCTTGTCAGTTAGCAGATGGTCATGATGGCTACCCTGGTGCCATTTCGTTTTCGGTAAAGTATCAGTTAACAGATGATGGTGAACTACACATTCATTTATTTGCTGAAACAGAAAAAAACACCGTCATTGGCTTAACGTCACACCCTTATTTCAATCTCGCCGGAGTCGAAAATTCCGCTGATAATCACTTACTAACGATTAATGCAGAGTACTTTACCGAAGTAAATAGCAAAATGATCCCTACGGGGGCAATACTCCCCACAAAAGACACTCGTTTTGATTTTCAAAAGCCCCGTATTTTAACCAATGATGCCCGCGACGAAATAGATCAAAACTTTGTCATCAATCAACGTGATAATGCTCAGGCAGTTTTGATCAGCCCTGATAAAAAACTACAATTACATGTTTCGAGTGATATGCCTGGATTACAGGTATACACTGGCCATCACTTATTTGGTCGATTTAGCGCAAAACAAGGTATTTGTTTAGAGCCTCAATATTTTCCAAACAGTCCGAATATAAACGACTTCCCATTTACTCTTACAACACCTGAAAAACCCTTTTCAGCAAGCATCTGTTACCGCTTAGTTAAGCCACAAATAGATACTGTACATAGTTAATGTTTCAATAATTTGTGCATCAATCTACAGTCGCCCTGTCGATGCACATTTGTTAACTTTATTTGAACATCTCGAACTGACATTTAACCAACACCGCATATGTTTTTTAAACCGAATGAGTTTATTGCCTCCTTTATGATTAGCATAAAAATAGAAATATTTTTCCTTAGAGCAATTTATCTAAAGTATGCGTAACCCCTGTGTATTCTCGCTTATGTTTTTTAGTTATTTGCAGCTTTCATAATTCTTTAAAAATAGTTTAATAATAGGCTGGTATTGCAAAATAATTCTGGTAATCTGTTTCACCCCTGATGAGGATATTCGATGGATTTTTGTCCAACAAGCATCTTTGCTTAATTTTCGTTATCCACATCAGACAATAATAAGAATAAATAATTAAAAGGATTTTGTTCTCACCTTTTTTATTTAAAAAACATACAGTTATAAAAGCATCATACCGCGATAGAGTTATTTTATTGTGGGAGGAACTTATGTTTTCAACAAAGTTATCCACAAGCAAAGCTACTAATTTTTAAGAATTTTTCGATACCGCTAGTGCGTAAGCATTGAATATGTCATGCTTAGCAAAATTTTTCTGTGTTACCTCGAAAATCATGAATACACCTAACTTATCTCCGCTTATATTAGTAGATGGATCTTCTTACCTTTTCCGCGCTTATCATGTTCCTTATTTACAAGCACTATCAACTGCTGATGGGCAACCTACTGGGGCAATAACCGGCGTACTTAATATGATTAAGAGCCTTAAGAAAGATTACCCTAACGGAAACATTGTGGTTGTTTTTGATGCTAAAGGTAAAACCTTTCGCAACGACTTGTATCCAGAATATAAAGCCAACCGCCCCCCCATGCCCGATGATTTACGTACCCAAATTGCACCATTACATGAAATTATTGAAGCGATGGGTTTACCTTTACTGGTTATAGAAGGCGTAGAAGCTGATGACGTTATTGGCACCTTGTCGGCTCAAGCAACTAAGCAAGGAATTGAAACGGTCATCTCTACTGGCGATAAAGACATGGCACAATTAGTCAATGAACATGTGCGTTTAATCAATACCATGACCAATGTTGAAATGAATGTTGAAGGTGTTGTCGAAAAGTTTGGGATTAAACCAGAACAAATTATTGATTACCTTGCGTTAATGGGCGACAAGGTTGATAACATTCCTGGTGTGGAAAAGTGTGGTCCGAAAACGGCAGTAAAATGGTTACTAGAACATGAAACCCTTGAACAAGTGATTGCCAATGCCGATAAAGTAAAAGGAAAAATTGGTGAGAATTTACGTAACGCATTAGATCAATTACCTTTATCGTATGAGCTTGCAACAATAAAACTGGATGTTGCACTTGAAAAGCCTATTGAAGAATTAATACCTACTTCGCCTGATAAAGACAAGCTTTCTACCTTATATAAACAGTTTGAATTACGCCGTTTACTTGCCGAATTAGATAACAGTGACAGCCCCGAAACAACGAGTGATCAGTCTTCGCAGGAACAACGTGAACAAATAGATGTTCATTATGACACCATTTTTACTAAAGAAGCTTTTAATGAGTGGCTAGCTAAACTAACCTCGGCTGATTATTTCGCATTTGATACTGAAACAACCAGCGTTAATTACATAAAGGCCGAATTAGTGGGTTTATCATTTGCCGTAGCTCCAGGCGTTGCAGCATACGTTCCTGTTAATCATGATTATGAAGATGCGCCTAAGCAACTTGATCGCGATTGGGTTTTATCACAATTAAAACCTCTACTTGAAGATAAGCAACAAGTCATCATTGGCCAGAACTTAAAGTATGATGCCAACGTGCTCGCACAATATGATGTCGCTATCAATTGTACGATTTACGATACCATGATCGAGTCATACTGTTTAAACAGCGTTGCAACGCGTCACAATATGGATGCGTTAGCCGAAAAGTATCTTGATTACAAAACCGTACATTTTGAAGACATTGCCGGTAAAGGTGCGAAACAATTAACATTCAACCAAATTGAAATTGAAAAAGCCGCCCATTACGCTGCTGAAGATGCTGATATAACTTTCAGACTTCATCAAGCAATCTTTGCCCAATTAGAGCAGTTAAAAGGCCAATTGTCAGTGTTCACTGATATTGAAATGCCTTTGATGCCAGTACTGGCAAGAATGGAACAACAGGGTGTATTAATTGACAGTGACTTATTGGATCAACAAAGCCAAACCATTGGCGCAAGGTTACAAGAATTAGAAGTGGAAGCACATAACATTGCAGGACAAAGCTTTAATTTAGGTTCCCCTAAGCAGTTGCAGCAGATTTTATTTGAAGAATTAAAAATTCCCGTCATCAAAAAAACACCAAAGGGTGCACCTTCGACTGCTGAAGAAGTATTACAAGAACTTGCATTAGATTATCCGTTACCTAAAGTGATTCTAGAAAACCGTGGGTTAAGTAAATTAAAATCAACATATACTGATAAATTACCACTGATGGTTTCACCTAGAACTGGCCGGGTGCATACGTCATATAATCAAACAGTCGCTGCAACAGGTAGGCTGTCTTCCACAGATCCAAACTTGCAAAATATTCCTATTCGAAGCGAGGAAGGCCGTAAAATTAGGTTGGCCTTTATTGCACCAGAAGATCATAAAATTGTAGCCATTGATTACTCTCAAATAGAGTTACGCATTATGGCACATTTATCAGAAGATCCTGGTTTAGTTGCCGCTTTTGCTCAAGGGAAAGATGTACACCAAGCCACCGCTGCAGAGATATTCTCAGTAAGCTTAGACGAAGTAACAGCCGATCAACGTCGTAGTGCTAAAGCAATTAATTTTGGTTTAATTTATGGCATGTCTGCTTTTGGTCTTGCGAAACAGTTAAATATTGCTCGTAATAAAGCGCAGGAGTATATGGACAAGTACTTTGAACGCTACCCGCGAGTATTAACGTACATGGAAGAAACGCGCCAACAAGCGGCTGAACAAGGCTATGTAGAAACGCTCTTTGGCCGTCGTTTGTATTTACCAGACATTAAATCTAAAAATGCTATGCGCCGCAAAGGTGCAGAACGTGCGGCGATTAATGCCCCCATGCAAGGTACCGCTGCAGATATTATTAAAAAAGCAATGTTGGCGGTTGATACCTGGATTGAGGCAAAACAAGATCCTCGTATTAAAATGACCATGCAAGTCCACGATGAACTTATTTTTGAAATTCATCAAGATATTGTTGAAGAAGTCACAGAAAGTCTAGTGACAATTATGAATGATGCCGTCAAGCTGAGTGTGCCATTAATAGCAGAAGCGGGTATAGGTGATAACTGGGAACAAGCTCATTAATTTTTTGTGCTTTTATTACAATTAAGAGGTAATACAGTCAGAAATTCAATTTTATCATTAGATTAAAGGCATGAAAATCGACAAAAACGTAAATTTAAAACAAAAATGGAAATTTATTACATTTTCACTTTACAACATCTGAGTTTTTACTCTATAATCTCATCTGTTCCTTAGCGAACACTTGTTGTAATAATTTGTATATTCTAGCTTTCCTCATAGCTAATAGCCCGATGACAATGTCATCGGGCTTTTTTTATTGCGAATTAATCAACAATATTATCAATGAGAAGTTAAACGTTTCATTCATCATCAGGGTCAATAATTGGCTCAATAGGCTTAGGTTTACTACGACCAGATTTACGTAGTGCATCACGAAGCACATATTCTATCTGCGCATTCAAGCTACGCAGCTCATCATCAGACCATTGCTGCATAGCTAACAAAATGTCTTCATTAATTCGTAATGGGTATGCTTTTTTTGCCACGATTGCCTCTAAGTTAAAAACAGAGCGAAAGGCGCTAATAGATGATTAATACAAACTACCCGTGTTCAACACAGGCTGAGCAGCCTCATCACTACATAGCACGACCAGTAAGTTACTTACCATAGCGGCTTTCCGTTCAGTATCAAGCTCAACAATGTCACGTTCTGATAACTGTGTTAACGCCATTTCAACCATACCAACAGCACCTTCTACCACTTTTTGACGAGCTGAAATAATGGCCATCGCTTGTTGACGACGCAACATAGCATTTGCTATCTCTGGTGCGTAAGCTAAATGACTGATACGAGTTTCAATGACTTTTACACCCGCTTTATCTAATCGTTCTTGTACTTCATTTCTTAACGCATCAGAAATCAACGCTGAATCACCTCGCAATGTCATTTCTTGTTCATCATGATTATCATAAGCATAACTTGTAGCTAAATTTCGTAGCGCAGATTCACTTTGAATTGAAACAAAGTCTTCATAGTCATCTACCTGAAATACCGCTTCAGCAGTATCAACAACTTCCCAAACAATAACAGCTGCAATTTCAATCGGATTGCCACTTTTATCATTAACTTTTAACTTGCCGCTTTCAAAATTTCGTACTCGCATTGATACGCGAGATTTACTGTAAAAAGGGTTAGCCCAACGTAAGCCTGGACTATGTACCGTACCAACATATTTACCAAACAATTGTAATACTGCAGCTTGTTTAGGGTGCACCATAAAAAAACCGAACCAACAAATAAACAACAACAGAGTAAAAATAACACTGACGATTATTTGCCAACCTGCATGGTTTTGTAGTCCATTAATTAACACTGCAATACCCGCTACTTGTAAAGCAAGTAAAACAAATATAAACATGATGCCATTAGGCGCTTTTATTTCTTTTTCTGTAAACATGTTCATCTCCAACAATGAATTTATATGATATCACTATGATATCATATTGAAATTAAGTCAAGCGTTTTATACCATCATGCTTCCCTAAAAACGGCCAATAACAACATATTTGCGTTAAAGATTCAGCGGTTATGCTAAGTTTCTGCTATGCTCTTTTCGTTAAATTATTGTTAATAGAGGGTGTTATGCAGAAAATTTTAACCACCTTAGTGGTTGCTTCATTAACACTGGGTGCAACTTGCATTCACGCGTTTGAGCAAGAAAAATCAAAGACTATCTCAGAGTTAAACCAAATCGACATGAAATATCCAACAACCAAACGAGGAAAAGTTTCCGACATTTATTTTGGCGAACAAGTTGCTGATCCATACCGTTGGTTAGAAGATGATCGCAGTGAAGAAACCGCAGAATGGGTAAGTAAACAAAATGAAGTGACTTTTGATTATTTAGCTCAAATTCCTTATCGCGAACAATTAAAAGATCGTTTAGAAGAAATGTGGAATTATGAGAAAGTTAGCGCTCCATTTAAACGTGGCAAATACCAATATTTCTATCGTAATAACGGATTACAAAATCAAAGTGTTGTATATCGTCAAGATGAAGCAGGTAATGTCGAAGAATTTTTAGATCCAAATAAATTCAGTGAAGATGGCACAACCTCATTAGCTTCACTAAGTTTTTCTAAAGATGGTTCAATTGCAGCCTACTCGATTTCTGAAGGTGGCAGTGATTGGCGTAAAATTATTGTTATCGATGTAGAAACGAAAAAGGAACTTGAGGCGCCATTAGTTGATGTGAAATTTTCAGGAATTTCGTGGTTTGGCAATGAAGGATTTTATTACTCAAGTTATGACAAACCGAAAGGCAGTGAGTTATCAGCTAAAACTGATCAACATAAGTTGTATTATCATAAATTAGGTACCGCACAAAAAAGCGATACACTTGTATTCGGTGGTACGGCAGCTGAGAAGCACCGCTATGTGGGTGGCTATGTTACTGAAGATGATCGCTACCTAGTGATCAGTGGTTCAGTATCTACCTCAGGAAATCGTCTTTTTATTAAAGACCTATCGAAAAAAGATGGCCCGTTGGTCAACATAGTAAACCATACAGATTCCGACACGTATGTCATTGATAATGTGGGCAGCAAGTTATATTTAGTGACAAACCTTGATGCACCAAACAAGAAAATTGTTACCGTTGATGCTGAAAACCCTGCAGTTGAAAACTGGCAAACGTTTATTCCAGAAACAAATCATGTATTAACGGCCACAACAGGTGGCGGTTACTTTTTTACTGAATACATGGTCGATGCTATTTCAAAAGTGTCGCAATACGATTATCAAGGCAAGAAAGTCAGAGATGTTGAATTACCAGGTGTAGGTAGCTCAAGTGGTTTCAGTGGTAAAAAGGAAGATAAGCGACTTTATTATTCATTTACCAATTATAAAACACCAAGTACGACTTATGCATTTGATGTAAAACCTGGTAAAACTTCCGTTTATCGTAAGTCAGGCGCTAAATTCGATAGTGATTTATACGAATCAAAGCAAGTATTTTATCCATCAAAAGATGGCACTAAAGTACCGATGATTATTACTTATAAAAAAGGTATTAAATTAAATGGTAAAAACCCAACTATTTTATATGGTTATGGCGGTTTCAACGTAAGTTTAACGCCGAGCTTTAGTGTCACTCGCGCCGTATGGTTAGAACAAGGTGGTATTTATGCTGTTGCTAATTTACGTGGCGGCGGTGAATACGGTAAAGCATGGCATAAAGCTGGTACGAAAATGCAAAAGCAAAACGTTTTTGACGACTTTATTACTGCTGCTGAGTTTCTAATTAAAGAACAATATACCTCAAGTGATTTCTTAGCCATTAATGGTGGTTCAAATGGTGGCTTACTTGTAGGAGCAGTAATGACACAACGACCTGACTTAATGAAGGTTGCATTACCTGCTGTTGGCGTTCTAGATATGCTTCGTTACCATACCTTTACTTCTGGTGCTGGTTGGGCTTACGATTACGGTACATCAGAACAAAATAAAGAAATGTTTGCGTATTTAAAAAGCTATTCACCCGTTCATAACGTTAAAAAAGGTGTGAAGTACCCTGCGACAATGGTTACAACCGGTGATCATGATGACCGAGTAGTACCGGCGCATTCATTCAAGTTTGCTGCTGAATTACAAGCGAAGCAAGCGGGTCAAACCCCTACGTTAATACGAATTGAAACCAACGCAGGTCATGGTGCGGGTACGCCGATATCAAAAACCATTGAACAATATGCTGATATTTATGGCTTTACCCTATTTAACATGGGCTTTGAATCTCTACCTAATCAATAAATAATGATTGCATCATTATAAAAAGGCGCTAGTTTGAATATCAAGCTAGCGCCTTTTTCTCTAAAGTTTTGTCACTTGATATCCCGACTTTTCAAGTAGCGCCAATACATTGTTCTCGCCAACTAAATGACCAACGCCTACCAAGACAAACTCTTTATCGTTATCATTGAACATTTTTTCAATAAGTGGTATCCAGTTTTGGTTACGTTCAGTAAACATTTTCTTAAACGTATCAGGGTCTTCGTCTTTGACTTTATCTATCACCAATTCAACTAACGTGTCACTGTCACCTGCACGCCAAGCTGGCAATAACTTGTTAAACATCTCTTTGAATTCACCCATTTGTGCTATCGACGAACGCATTAATTCTTCTTCATTCCCATGCCCCATGTTGGCGATAAGATTAATTTGAAAATCACTCGATTCTAAATATTCTTTCCCTTTATTGTCTTTGGCAGCCAACTTGTTGAAGTAGGCATCAACCCCCTCACCAGCAAGTTGCGCACGTTTAGCTTCAAGCATTGCCATCATCATCACAATAAAACCCGGTTTAAAGCCATTCATTTCATTGACATTAATCCCAAACGCTGCAAGATGAGTTTCTAACTGTTTAAATGTTTCATCGCTCAGTTTATCACTCAACTTTTGATCATTAGTATATGACACTTGCTGCATTAATTTTGCTTGGAAGCTGGTATCGGTTGGATCAGGCAATTGTGTTTCTAAAACAATGGTGTCAGTTGCTTGATAGGCAGTTAAAAACTCTGCAGGTAAAGGGAACTCACTCGCGGGTAAAATATGAACCGTTCCGCCTATATATACTTGATCTTCCCCTTTCGATACTTTCCAAACAGACGTTTCAGCCATACATAGGCTAGTGTTTAATAGGCCTATAGAAGTAATTAATCCCGCTTTTGCTACAAATTTTTTGATGTTTTTTAATGTCATTTTTCTTATCCTTTATCAGTAAATTTTGTCTATAAAATATTTTTAATATGAATTACTTTATTAACGTGTTTAACGGTTTAAGCATTACTGTCTTTGTACTTTGATTAATTGTTCGCTGACTTTGTTTTATTAAAAGTTGAATATCTTGTTCAGCAATTTTCTTTAAATTACTTTTAGTGGTTTGTTGTAAAGTTTCAGCAGAGGCGCCACTACATAACAATGCTAATAATGCGATGATTGGGCCAATTATATATTGCTTATTTTTCGTGATATTTTTCATCTGTGTATTCCTTCAATTGCTAATGATACGTTTACGATTGCTCGTTGATGGAAACAAGATTACGGTAGGAATCGCTCTGTGTCTCTTATCAAAGCCATATCAATTTACCCATAAGCTTTAGAATTCATAGGTGACTGTTTTATAAGTACTATTTAATTTTTATAGAAACCTTATCAAAACCTTATCTTGCGCTTTTTAAATGAATACTTTTCTTTAACCCTTTAATTTTATTATACTATTTTTTCATTGTGAAAAATATGTTACATTTCTCGGTAATTCTCACTATTTAAGCCGTGACAATGAATTTTCAAATAGGCCCTTGGTTATTCGTTCCTCAAAAGTGCATTCTTTGTTCAGATTCAACAGGTGATATCGAGTTAGAACCTATTTTATTTAAGTTGTTAGATTACTTTGTCAACAATCAAGATAGAATCATTTCTCGACAAGAGCTAGTTGAACATGTGTGGCAACAAACATTCGTTGACGATAACGCTATCAATCGTGCAATGTCAGAGCTAAGGAAAAAGTTATCACACCCAGAAAATGCAGCACCGTTAATCAAAACACATTACCGTAAAGGCTACAGCATTACGGTAGAGGTTGTTGCGATTCCAATGGCTGATGATACTTCATCCAACAATGATGATATCAGTAATGAGAAAAATAGTGAGCACCTACATACTACCGATAATTTGTCAGCGAATGTTATTCAGCAAAGTAACCGCTTTAAATATAAACACTATCGTTTCATGTTTTTTGCATTGATATCGCTTGTGTTAATTATTGTCGGTTATCATATACTTACTTACTTTCAAACCACATCCACCATTAAAACCAATAAAAATAATCACGTAAAGCAAGCAAACGTGAGCTCAGAATTGTCTAATGACCCCATCAAAAAATCATCTGAATCACATACTATACAAGGGGTTACGTGGAATTCAGGCCAAGAGCTTAGGCCTATTGTATCTTCAGATAACTTATTGTTTGCATACAACAATAGAGCCGAACCAAACATAAACAGCTTCGTAAAACGTAAAGGTGATTTAAAAGAAGTACAATTGATTTACAAAGACTTTGATGTAACGTCTATTTCTTGGCAGCATGGAGCCCACAAGGTACTTGCCGAGGTTACTAATTATAAAGACGAGTGTTTTATCGGCTTGTTTGATCTCACTGACTTTGTTGATAATCCACCCGTCACCAAACTAAAAACATGTGAAAAAGAGTTATACGGTGGTGCTCATTTAGCATCAAATGGCAAGAAGTTATACCTCATTGAGCTTGACCAAGTTAAACAAGGTGGTCAGGTAGTTGTTTTCGATGTTAAAACAAAGAAGTCTACCTTGCTTATTCCGTCAGGTGACACTCAATTTGGTGTCACTAAGCTTAAACTGTCACCGGATAATAAAAAAATACTTTATCAACGACATCAGCGTGACCAGCCATTATCTGTACATATAATGGACTTAATCACTAGGGATAATAAAAAACTTTATCAAATACCGCATGCGGGTGCGCCGCTTGTGTTTGATTGGTTTCCTGATAGTCAACACATTGCGATACAAATCATTCAAGATCTTACCATTTTTAACTTATCTGGAGATAAAGTTAGTTCATATCCAATAAATATAAAGAACTGGGTGGTAGGTTTAGCCGTCGAAGATACATCGAATATATTGCTTGCAATGGCAACTGGTCAAAATTTAGAGATAGTTAATATTGCGGCACTGTTTAACAAGCAAAACACGGTAGAAGTAACCTCATTAGTGAAATCTGACTCAATGAATTACTATGCAACGACACATCTCGATAACGAAAAATCGCGTTATTTCATTTCTAGCCGTACCGGTAATTTGCAAATTTGGCGTAAACAAGCACAGCAAGTTAAACAAATTTCAGCATTTCCCCAGCAAAATCCAAAAAAAATAGGCTCATTAGTGTTATCGCCAGATCGAGAGCATCTGTTATATTTACGTGGCAAACACTTAGAAATATTTAACGTAAAAACTAACGCTATTAAGAAAGTTGAAATGCCAATTCACGGCCCTATTGGCAGCTATCAATGGCAAGCAGATCAGCAAAAAATTTATTATGATATGGAACATGATGGCATGAGACAAATTTGGTCAACAAATTTAATCACTAATGCTCAACATCAATTAACACAAAATGGCGGTAGAATGTTGCTCAAAAATCAGCAACACCAATTGTACTATATCAATGACAACCATTTACATCATTTAAGTGGCCAAACAAAACACAAAATAACCATTCCCATCGCGCATTGTTGGTGCTCAGTTTCTCTTACAGCGGAAGCGTTATACAGCTTAGATAGCAATAACTTATATAAAATGACGCTTGATTCCAGTGAAGTCTCAAGCATGACTATTCCATTTAGAACATCTGGTATTAAAATGGAAAGCAATCACAGTGCAATCGCAGCAAAATATAACAATGCCCCATCACAAATTAAACGTATTACATGGCAGAAGTCGCTACTTAATGATGAATGATGAAAAACTACCGCTTACATGCATCACTTCCATGTAAGCGGTTTCAATTGTATGATGGTATTAAATGCGCAGTAGAAACTAACCGGGTGATAGGGTGAAGATAATACTAAAATATATAATTTTCATTTATTTAACTATAGCTAGCATCAATGTATTATCAAACGAGGCACCTGATACATTTGACCCTTTTGCCCAAGTCAGTGCTAACCCGTTAGTCACCCAACTACTCAATATTGCACAGAAAGCCCGCAACGATTTATCAACAGCACAACAGCAATACAAATCACTTGATACCAGTGAAATTGAGCAATTAGAATTACCACTACAAATAGCACATCTATTGGCAAAAATCGCCATTAAACAAGCAAGTAATGACTATTTATCAGCCAATGCTTTAATAAAAACGCTCAAGTTATTTGCCAATCGACATGATGAGCAATGGATACTTAGTATTTACTACGAACGCTTAGCATTAAATAATATGCGCCAAGGCAAGTACCTGCAGGCAGCACAATATTCAACCCAAGCAATAGATTTAGCCGCAAGTATTAATTATCTATTTATTGAAGCAAGTGCCCGAATAACGCGTGGCGTTTCATACAGCAAGTTATCTAAAAGTGGCGAAGCACTACAAGACTACATTAAGGCACACAACTTCTTTCAGCAGGTTGGTAACTTAGATAAGGTTGTTACCATTTATACTAATCAAGTGACCTTATACTTAGATCGTTTTGAATATGCACAAGCATTAATAATGTCAGATAACGCTATCTCAACTTTGTCATTAATGCCTCAAGCACCAACTAGTTTGGTTGCAGCTAACTACATTAATAGGGCGATTGCGTTAGCTTATTTAGGTAAGAAAGACGAAGAATTAACTGCTTACCTGAAAGCACAAGAGTACGCATTACAAGCAAATGACCTTGAAATACAAGCATCTGTATACGCCAATATTTCAGATTACTTTTTAAGATACCAAAATTATCAACTCGCCATTGAACGGGCAAAGCGCTGTATTGAAATTGCCGAGCAAATCAATCAGCTCAATTTAGTCGCTATTTGTTTACTCAATCAAGGCCTAGCTACAATACACCTTAATGATATACAACATGGCATTGACATGATTGAACGGGCACATCAATTAACTAAGCAAGAAGGTATGAAAAGTACATTGCTTGATGTGTACACTGCCTATACAGAGGCCTATACCACCATTAATGACCATGAAACGGCAAATAAGTGGTTAACAAAAAGGTATGAAGCAGTATTAATAAAAGCTAAACACGATAGAGAGCATGACTTTAGCGAGCAAGAAAAAAACTTTAAAGCCATTATCCAAGAACGAGAAAACCTACATCAATCACTAAAATCTACCATGACGAACAAATTACTCTCTCAACAATCAGTGATGCACGGGTTATGGTTTAGTCTGATATTGATTAGTCTATTGTTGCTCGGTGCAGTATGGATGATTATTCGCATTAAAAGATCAGCATAAAAACGGTGATTTACCGCATAATTCGATATTTTCAACGTAATATATCTTAAATCACAGAAACACATGTTAATATTTTGTTATATTCTAACTTTGTGCTATACAATTCTATGTACTTATCAGAGTGTTGGTCAAAAACCCCTTGTACAAAGTGCAGTCACGCTTAATCGAGTGGATACAACACCCTGTTAGCTTCGCTGTCAACAAGGAAAAAGCAATTTTTGCTTTTGGTATATACTCACCAATACTCAATAAAAACTAAAATAAAATAGTTAACAACCACGCACTACACTCAACGGAGAAAAAATATGAGGTTCGTTAAAGCCTTTGCATTAGTGTGCGCTCTTCTGATGGCAAAAATATCATTTGCCACCAATGTTGAAGACATTCACACCTTTACGTTAAAAAATGGCATGCAATTTTTAGTACTTGAAGATCATTCAATCCCTAATGCAAACATGTATTTATTCTGGAAGGTCGGTTCGCGAAATGAATACCCAGGAATTACCGGTTTATCACACTTTTTTGAGCATATGATGTTTAATGGCTCGAAGAATTACGGCCCCAAAATGTTTGACCGAACAATGGAAGCTGCGGGTGGTAGTAATAACGCTTATACGACTGAGAATTTAACCGTTTATACCGATTGGTTCCCTGCTTCATCTCTTGAAACCATGTTTGATCTAGAAGCTGATCGCATTGCAAATTTATCCATCGATAAAGAGATGGTCGAAAGTGAACGTGGTGTTGTTACTTCTGAACGTAGTACAGGGTTAGAAAACTCTAATTTTCGCGCAATTTCAGAAGAAGTAAAAAATGCAGCATTCCGCGCTCACCCTTATAGTTGGTCGGTGATCGGTCATCAATCAGATATCGACAATTGGCGTTTAGAAGACTTAAAACGTTTCCATAAAACCTATTATGCACCAAATAATGCTGTGGTTGTGATCGCCGGAGATGTAACAGTCGCAAAAGTGAAATCTCTTGCAAAACAGTATTTTGAACCTATTCCTGCCCAAGAACCTCCGAGAAAAGTGCATACGGTAGAACCGGAGCAAAAAGGGGAAAGACGTGCCTATTTACACAAAGCCTCAGTCACTACCCCCAATATTTTAATGGCTTTTCACGTACCAGAAACCCAACATGAAGATTATTACGCACTCGATATTTTAAGTGACGTATTGTCGATAGGGGATAGTTCAAGATTACAAAAATCGTTAATTAACGACAAACAAATTGCGAGTTCTATTTTTACCTATATGCCACAATCAATCGATCCAAACCTTTTTTATATTTACGCCGTTGCCGCCAAAGACATTAGTGCTGAGGCGCTGGAAAAGTCTGTGATTGCCGAAATAAACTCCGTCATGCGTGAGGGTATTACAGCAAAAGAGTTACAAAAAGTGAAAAACACAAAACTGGTAAATTTTTATCGTGAAATGTCGACCATTAATGGTAAGGCAAATACGATTGGAAGCTTCCAAATGTACTTCGGTGATTACAAGAAGTTATTTTCAGCACCGCAAGACTATGAAAAAGTAACCGTAAACGATGTACAACGTGTTGCCAAAAAATACTTACGTAAAGCCAATCGTACTGTTGGCGTATTATCTTCACAGGAGGATTCAAGTAATGAAGATTTATAACGCCCTATTGGCCATTTTTTTCACCCTTATTAGCCAAATAGCAACAGCAGGATACACCTTGCCTAGCTATGAAAAAGTCACCTTACAAAATGGTTTAACGGTCATTTTAATGGAACAACATGAAGTGCCATTAATTGATGTTAATATCGTTGTTAATGTTGGCGCTATTGATGATGCTAACAACGCAGGGCTTAGCTATCTTACCGCTCAAAACCTGTTATTAGGAACAAAACATCTTTCTAAAACACAATTAGATCAACAAATAGATTTTGTTGGTGCAGAATTGTATAGCACGGCGAATTTAGAGTTTTCAACCATTGGTGCATCTTTTGCGGTAAAAGACACCGATAACATCATGAACATTTTACGTGATGCTGTGCTTTTTCCTCGTTTTGACGAAACAGAGTTCAACAAGCATAAAAGTCGACATGCTTTACAGTTAACCCAAAGAAAAGAAAGCCCTCGATCTGTCATCAACCAATACTTCAACCGTCTTATTTTTGGTCAAAACGGTTATGGTGCCGTAACTAGTGGTGATCAAGAAAGTATTAAGTCGATCAGCCTTCCCTTGATTCAACAGCATCATAGTAAGTGGTATACAGCCAACAACGCTGCAATTATTGTTGTCGGTGACTTTGAAACTAACGTAATGAAAGAGAAAATAAAAAAGTTATTCTCATCATGGTCTAGTGCTAACCCAGCTTTACAACAACAAGACATTAAGAAAACCCCCCATGCTAGTTCACCACAAGTCTTACTCGTCAATAAAGGAGATGCTCGTGAGTCAACTTTTTTAATTGGTGGTAAAGGTATCGCCAGAAATAATCCAGATATCGTCGGCCTTTCAGTCATTAATACTATTTTAGGCGGACGATTTACCTCTTGGTTAAATGATGAACTACGTGTTAACGCCGGCCTAACTTATGGTGCGAGAAGTCGCTTTACGTCATATAGTCATGACGGTACGTTCACCATATCTACTTTCACGAAAACAGAAACAACCATTGAAGCCATTGACCTAGCGTTAAAAACCTATCAACGCTTATGGCAACAAGGTATTGACTCAGCCACTCTAACTTCTGCTAAAGCATACGTTAAAGGTCAATTTCCACCAAAATTTGAAACGGCCAGTCAATTAGCTGACCTATTAGCTAATATGTATGGCTATGGATTCGATGAAAGCTATATTAATACCTTTGAGCAACAAGTTGATTCCTTAACGATAGAAAAATCTCAACAACTAATTAATTCATATTTCCCTAAAGAAAACTTACAATTTGTAGTCATAGGTAAAGCTGAACAAATTAGAACTGCATTAGCAAAATACGGTAAGATTACCGAAACAGACATTAAAGAAAGTGGATTTAACATCCAATAAGTATTCAGGAGATATCATTTGAAAACATGGACCATATCGCTATTAATGCTAGCACTTACCGCCTGCCAGCAAACAAGTAGCCCAGACAGTGACAAAGCAATCACCAATATCGACGGTGTTAACTTTGTTGAACAAGTAGCAGGGAAACCAGGAAAAACGGTTATTCCTTATCAAAAATATGAACTCGATAACGGTTTAACCGTTATTCTTCATCAAGATACTTCTGATCCATTAGTACATGTAGATGTGACTTATCATGTTGGCTCAGGTCGTGAAGAAATTGGTAAATCAGGCTTTGCACACTTTTTCGAACACATGATGTTCCAAGGCTCTGAAAACGTTGCTGATGAGCAACATTTCAAATTAGTCACTGAAGCCGGTGGTACGATGAACGGCACCACAAACACAGATCGCACTAACTATTTTCAGACGGTTCCAGCGAGTCAATTAGAAAAAATGTTGTGGTTAGAAGCTGATCGTATGGGTTTTTTAGTGGATGCTGTTACACAAGAAAAGTTTGAAGTTCAGCGTGAAACTGTAAAAAATGAACGCGGTCAACGAGTGGATAACCGACCATATGGACGCTTATATGAACGAGTTTCACAAGCATTGTATCCAGCAGGACATCCATATTCATGGCCTGTGATTGGCTATTTAGAAGATTTGAATCGCGTAAATGTTAATGATTTAAAAGCCTTCTTTTTACGTTGGTATGGTCCTAATAATGCCACTTTATCTATTGGTGGTGACATAGATCCTGCGCAAACACTAACGTTGATCAAAAAATATTTTGGTAGCATTCCAAGCGGTCCAGAAGTATTACCACCTGAAAAACAGCAAGTTACGCTTAATGAAGATCGCTATATTTCAATGGAAGATAATGTACATTTACCATTGATTTATATGTCTTACCCTACAGTGTCAGTGCGTCATGAAGATGAAGCCCCGTTAGATGTGCTTTCAAGTATTCTTGGCGGCGGTAAAACATCTCTACTTTATAAGAACTTAGTTAAAAATCAAATTGCTGTTCAAGCGACTGTAAATCATCCGTGTGCAGAGTTAGCGTGTACATTCAATTTACTGGCATTACCTCATCCTGCATCAGGTAAGAACTTAGCTGATTTAGAAAAAATTATCCGAGATTCTTTAACAGAATTTGAAGCACGCGGTGTACAAGAAGATGACTTAATCAAAGTAAAAGCCGATATGGAAGCTAACTATATTTTCGGCTTACAAAGTGTTGCAGGGAAGGTTAGTCAACTTGCCGCAAACGAAACCTTTACTGGAAACCCTAATCATATTGAACAAGACATTTCTCGTTATGCAAACGTTACTAAAGAAGATGTTATGCGGGTATTTCATACCTATATTAAAGATCAACATGCCGTGATCATGAGCGTAGTGCCAAAAGGTAAGAAAGACCTCATTGCCGCAAATGATAACTTTACACCAGCTGCTCGCGATATTAAGCCATCAGATGCTACCTCTGCTGATGACTTAGCAATTCGTAAAGCAACGGATAACTTCGACCGTAGTATGATCCCTAATGCGGGTGCAAATAAAGCCGTGAATGTACCTGACATGTGGCGCACAACATTAGCTAACGGCATTAAAGTATTGGGTACACAAAGCTTAGAAACCCCCACTACGTCAATCTTATTAAAAATACCTGCTGGTCATTACTACAGTGATAAAGATAAAGCAGGTGTTGTTTCATTACTTACAAGTATGTTGAATGAATCGACCACTAAACGTAGCGCAGAAGACATGAGTAACGCGTTAGAAAAATTAGGTGCTTCAGTGTATATCACACCGAGTAACCAACACATTAATGTGCATATTAATGCATTAACCAAAAATATTGATGCCACTCTGAAATTGGTGAATGAAAAACTAACTGCGCCGGCATTTATTAGCAGTGAATTTAAACGCAATAAAAGTAATTCAATTCAAGGTGTCATCAATAGTAAGAAAGATGCGGGCTATTTAGCATCAAGCGCTTATCGTCAATTACTGCATGCCGATAACATTGCAGCGATGCCTATTGGCGGAACAGAAGATACCTTATCGAACATTACGTTGAACGATGTGAAAGCATTTTACCAAACACACGTAAAACCGAAACAAAGTGAATTAATTGTTGTTACTGATCTTAACCAAGTACAGATGAGTAAGTCATTGTCAGTGTTAACTCAATGGCAAGGTGAAGGTGAGTCATTAAATTTGACGCTGCCAGAGCCCGAAACCAAACTTGGTGTGATCTACTTAGTGAATAAAGACCAAGCAGCACAGTCTGCTATTCGCATTGGTAAACGTTCAATTACAGAAGACATTACCGGCGAATACTACAAGTCTTATTTAATGAACTTCCCTTTAGGTGGCGCATTTAATAGTCGTATTAATCTAAACTTACGTGAAGATAAAGGCTACACTTATGGTGCACGTTCTTATTTTAGTGCCAATAAATTAGCCGGCTTTTTCACCGCAAGTGCAGAAGTCAGAGCTGATGCAACAGACAAATCTATTGTTGAATTTGTTAAAGAAATAGAGCGCTATGCTACCAGTGGTATTACTCGTGAAGAATTAACTTTTATGCGTAATGCGATCAACCAAAAAGATGCACTAAAATATGAAACGCCAAGAGCAAAATTGGGCTTCTTAGCACAAATTTTGGAGCATGATTTAACACCAGATTTTGTACAAGAACGCGTTAACATTGTTGAAAATATTACTGCTGATGAAATCAATGCACTTGCTAAAAAGCATTTACAATTGCAAGACATGTTGATGGTTGTGGTCGGAGATTCTGCCACATTAACACCTCAACTAGAAGCACTTGGTTATCAAGTAATACAACATGAATTATAAGTAAATAGTTGTTATTAAAGCCTGATGGAAACATCAGGCTTTTTTATAGCTTTCAACACGGATAGACATAAAAAAAGCCACGTTCAGCAGCTTTCATTCATCACAGTAGTCGTGATTAAGGTCGGATAGTAATTGCAGGAGAAGTATCTATTTCACCTTCGTCTGAAATGGTAGCAACATTACCATCACACATGAGCACCGCTAAACTACCAGCATTACTTGCTCGAATAAATGATAAATCGTAGCCAAACTGCGTTAAACTACTCGCCGCAAATTTTTGCGCAAGCGACAGTTTATCCCACAACATTGAATGTTCTGGTTGATAATGTCTACGTTCTAACAATAACTCTCTGTCCATTACAGCTTCCACAAAAACCCCATAATATGAAAATGACACGATGTCTAAGACTGCGACGATAGCTTAATCAGGATGAAATTTCAACAAAACTCGATTAAAAAATAACAACCTAATGATTCTCTTATACGACAGCTTTCAAAGTTAACTTCACTTTCTTATACTTACGCCATAAACCAAGCAATCAAGTCATAGAAATCATGAGCCAAGTATTAAACGACTTATTAAATTTGTTAACTCTAGAACCGATAGAACAAGGGCTGTTTCGTGGTCAAAGCCAAGACTTAGGCTTTAAAGCTCTTTTTGGTGGACAAGTGATGGGACAAGCATTATCTGCAGCGCAAGAAACCGTAGAATCATCACGTCATATCCATTCTTTACACTCTTATTTTTTAAGGCCTGGTGACGCTCAAAAACCTGTTGTGTACGAGGTTGAAAATATTAGAGACGGCAATAGCTTTAACACTCGTCGTGTTAAGGCGATACAAAATGGTAAAGCCATTTATTATATGACTGCCTCGTTTCAATCTGAAGAAGTCGGTTTTGATCATCAACCCACAATGCCTACAGTGGCCGGTCCTGAAGGTATTCCTTCATTTAGTGATTTTATTTTCGAGCACCAAGAATATATCCCTGACAATATTCGGGTAAAATTTTTATCTGAAAAGCCAATTGAGTTGAGGCCAGTAGAGCAATATAACTGGATAAAGCCAGAAAAAGCAGAGCCTATTTGCCACATGTGGATTAAAGCTAACGGTAAGTTGCCTGATGACCCGCGCATTCATAAATACATGTTAGCGTATACATCAGACTTTCATTTTCTGCCAACCGCACTTTTTTCACACGGTACCACACACTGGCAACCTAACTTTCAAATTGCCAGTATTGATCACGCTATGTGGTTCCATCGCCCATTTAGGTTTGATGATTGGTTATTGTATGTTATGGAAAGCCCTACATCAGTTGGCGGACGTGGTTTAGTGCGTGGCCAAATTTATAATCAGGCCGGCGATTTAGTTGCCAGTACGATACAAGAAGGCGTGATACGTCAACGTTAGGGACGTTGACGCCAATCTTCCCCTGTAGGGTTTTGGAAAATACGCACATTAAAAATCGGAGCCATTGCATATAAATGATCAAAAATATCGGCTTGTATGGCTTCGTAATTCACCCATTCTTTGTCTTTACAAAAGAAATATAACTCTAAAGGCAATCCTGAAGCAGTTGCAGGTAATTGGCGTACCATGCATGTCATGTCAGGGTGTACTTGATCGTGTTGCTTTAAATATCGACCGATATAAGCACGATAGGTCCCCACGGTTGTTAATTGTCGTTGATTAACAATATCTTCTGGCGCAATGCCACGCTCTTGATGATAGCTGTTTATCTCTTGCAACTTTTCTTGTAAATAATCTTGGATAAGCCTAACCGTTTGTAATTTTTTAATTTCATCAGGTTTATAAAAGCGTACGCTAGCCAAGTCTAAGGTAATCGCACGTTTTATACGCCTACCACCTGAAACATACATACCACGCCAGTTTTTAAATGATCCGCTAATCAATGCATAAGTTGGCACGGTTGTGATAGTACGATCAAAGTTTTCAACTTTTACCGTGTTTAAGCCAATTTCTAATACGTCACCATCAGCCCCATATTGTGGTATTTCAATCCAGTCTCCAGGTGCAAGCATTCTATTCGCTGATATTTGAATACTTGCCACCAAACCTTTGATTGTATCTTGGAACACTAATAACAGCACTGCGGTTAAGGCACCTAAACCACTTAATAAATATAAAGGTGATTTGTTTAACACAAAAGCTATAGACAAAATACTTGCGACCAAATAAACAAGTAATTTGATCACCTGAAGCGCAGAATTTAACGGAATATAACGTTCTTTCGCCACTTGGCGATAGCCGCTTCTTAATACGTTTAACAACGCACTGATCGCACGCGCCACTTGATAGGTGATCGCGATATGAAAAAAGACTAATAAAAAATGTCGATAAAGGTTTTCTTCAACAAATAAATGTGGCACTAGAAACCATGCGGTAACTAACGGAATAATAGCCAATGTACGGCTGAATACTTGATGTTCAAATAGTAAGTCATCCCATTTATTTTTAGAATGCAGTACCATTTTTTCCACAACAACCAATAGTTGAAATTTCGCCAAGTAATAAACAATACCGGCAACAACCAGCATAAATATCGTCCCTAGCATCATGGTCATTGATGATAAATAATATTCAGGAACGCCGTTTTCCAATAACCATGTCGAAAAATAATCCTGCATAATCAGTCCTAATGGTATTTCTTATTTAATTGCGCTAATTGCTCATCTTTATGTTCCCATAAAGTATTCACCCACTTTTGAAAGTAGATTTTGTAATTACGATCATTCATGTAATCACCCACTAACTCTTGGTCGATGTCTCTAAGTTCAATTAGCACTTCTATGGTATGCACACGACCGCAGAGAAAGTCAAAAAAGGTTGGCGTTTTCTCTGGGTAATAAATTGTCACATCAAGGACTTTATTAAGTTGCTCACCCATTGCCGACATCACAAACCCTATACCACCAGCTTTAGGTTTTAGCAGATGTTGGAACGGGGAACGTTGTTTTTGCTGTTTTTCGGGGGTAAACCTTGTGCCTTCAATAAAGCTCATCACACTCACTGGTTTATGTTTAAATTTGTCACAAGCCTTACGCGTTGTTTCTAAATCTTTGCCTTTTAAATGCGGGTTTTTCTTAACAAAACTTTGGCTATAACGTTTCATAAATGGGAAGTCCAACGCCCACCATGCTATACCTAGAAATGGCACATAAAGCAGCTCTTTCTTAAGAAAAAACTTCAAAAAAGGGGCTTTACCATGCAGCACACGCTGTAATACCAAAATATCTACCCAGCTCTGATGATTCGCAACGACTAAGTACCATTGCTTTAACTCTAACTTTTCAAGCCCTGATACAATAATGTTTGTTTTAGTAAACAGTTTTTGATTAACCGTGTTAATCGCAACCCAATTACTCGCCATTCGATCAAGTAAGTAACTAAATAACTTTTGCCACCCAGCAACAGGTACTAACGCCTTTAATAAAGAAAAAATGATAATGGGTATTAACCAAAACAATGTATTAATGGTATACAGTAAAAATGAAACTAAACCGATAATTGGTGCAGGTAAAAAACTCAACATGAAACAATAAAAAAGTAATTTCGCATAACACTATGATAAAGGGAATTTCACTTGCTTTCAGCTACTAATTATTAAAAAAACGAATTGGTTATTTTTCTATCATTTTAAATTTATCTCACCGGCAAAATCATAAAGTTAACGAGTGTTTATCACTATAATGACACTTTAACGCTCGTTATTGCTTAAAGCATGTAAAAATAACGATCTAGTCTAATAAAAAACACATTTTATTATTGCAAGTTTCCTTAGGATCGAGGATGCTCAATGACTGGATAATTGAGGAAAAACAATGAATTTTCATAGGGCTGTCATCAAAGTCGGAAGTGCACTAGTATCGCCCGAGTCAAACGGTTGTAGTAGTAAGTATTTACTGTCTATTGCTCAGTTTATTACCGCATGTCAACAAGCGGGTAAAGAAGTTATTTTAGTGTCATCAGGCAGTGTTGCTGCAGGTAGGCAATCGATTCATCACAGCTCTCCCATGCCTTCCATTCAAACAAAACAAGCGATGGGTGCCGTCGGACAAATGAAAATGATGGCAAACTGGCAACGTTTTTTCGATCAAGCATGCGGTCAATTACTGATCACACATGGTGATTTGAAAGATCGTCAGCGCTATATCAATATCAAAAATACCTTACGTATTCTCTTAGCAAATCATGTTCTACCAATAGTAAATGAGAACGATACCGTTGCTTCAGATGAAATAAAAGTCGGCGACAATGACAATTTAGCCGCGCAAGTCGCTTTAGTCAGTGAAGCAGATTGTTTGTTTATATTAAGTGACGTTGATGGTGTTTTTGATAGTGACCCTAGATACAATCCGGATGCAGCCTTAATTCCAGAAATAGCGGAAATTACTGAACAAATATATGCCATGGCGGGTTGTACTCATAACCCGATTGCGACAGGGGGGATGAAAACTAAAATTCAAGCTGCCGAAAAGGCAATTGAATATGGCATCACTACCTATATTGTTAATGGGAGTAAAAGTGAAGTATTTGAACAGCTGCTTAAAGGTGAGAACCCTGGCACAGTATTTTTAGCTCAAGAAAACACTATCGGTCCAGCTCGTAAACACTGGCTAAAACATACCCTCAAAAGTAAGGGTGAAATTTTCCTTGATAAAGGTGCCGTTAACGCATTAAGTCGTAATGGTGCTTCTTTACTCTCTTCTGGCATCCTTGATTGTAAAGGAAGCTTTATAGCCGGTGATTCTATTGACCTGGTTGACCACAAAGATAAGCGTGTAATTGCGAAAGGCATTTGCCAATATAGCCAGCCTGAACTGCAAAAAATTAAAGGCGTTCAAAGTGAAGATATTTTCGATATTTTAGGCTACCGCCCAAGTAAAGTTATCGTGCATCGTGACGATATGGTAATTCTGTAGCCAGGAGTTTATACATTATGACAACTACATTTAATATTGCCGACAATGCGCGTCAGGTAAGTATAGCAGCTAGACAAGTTGCGCAATTAACCACGACAGCTAAAGATGAACTGTTATCAAAAATGGCCGATGCCATTGAGCAAGATACCACACGCATTCTTGCCGAAAATACTAAAGATATTGAGGCAGGTCGTCAGCGCGGTTTGACTGAAGCGATGTTAGATAGATTGTTATTAACATCTGAAAGAATCAAGGATATCGCGAATGCGATTAGAGAAATAACCACGTTAGCTGACCCTGTTGGTCATGTGGCTGATTTATCATTAAGACCTAATGGCATACAAGTGGGGAAAATGCGCATACCGCTTGGCGTTATCGCCATGATTTATGAAGCGAGACCCAACGTAACGGCTGAAGCTGCTGCTTTATGTATAAAATCAGGAAATGCCGTAATACTGCGTGGTGGTTCAGAAGCAATACATAGCAATTTAGCATTAGCGCATTGTTTACATCGAGTACTTGATAACTGCAAAATTGATCGCAATATTATCTCGATTATCCCCGATACCAGTCGCGCAGTCATTGAACAGCTATTAACACAACGAGAAACGATCGATCTTGTCATCCCTCGCGGTGGAGAAGGCCTTATTCGTTATGTCACAGAAAACAGCCAAATTCCCGTGATTCAGCACTTCAAAGGCGTTTGCCATTTATATATCGACAAATTTGCTGATATTAACAAGGCCATCAATATTCTTATCAACGGTAAAACACAGAAACCTAGTGCCTGTAACGCCTTTGAAACCATGCTTATCCATAAAGACATTGCTGACACTTTTTTACCGATAGCAGCCAATGCTTTAGCAGACAAGCAGGTCAAAGTGCATGCTTGTGAACTCAGCCAGCCCTATTTCACAGGTGCAAGTCGCGCTACTGATGAAGACTACCATACAGAATACCTCGCCCATGAAATCGCGATTAAAATAGTATCTTCATATGATCAGGCCGTTGAACACATTAATCAGTTTACTTCTGATCATACTGAAGTAATCGTCAGCCAAGATGTTAGCCGATGCCAAGCATTTATTCGTCAAATAAACTCATCAGTAGTCATGTCGAATGCTTCATCTCGTTTCTCTGATGGCGGTCAATTGGGCTTAGGCTCTGAAATTGGCATTTCAACCAGTAAATTACACACGTATGGCCCGATGGGGTTAACCGCCCTAACCACAGAAAAATTTATTGTTGTTGGTGACGGTCAAATTAGAGAATAATCCGAAAGGAATACTCCTTTGATTAAACAGCTCATAAGGGTAATACAAATACGTAATGCCTTATTGATACACAGTAATATTATCAATCAAAGGATATCAGGCAATAAAAAACCGATATTAGCTCCAGAGTACCAATATCGGTTTTTGACCTTACTCAGATAAGCAAGGTCTAGGGTGAATTTCTAATATTAAAGGTTAGATTCCACAATACGTTTCATATCAGTCATATAACCACGCAGTTCTTGACCAACAATTTCAACACTGTGGTTACGAATAGCATCGTTTACTTCAATTAAACGAACATTATCTACACCGTTAGATGTATTTGATAAACCTTCACCTAAATCTTCTAATGAAAGCTTACTAACAAAATCTTTTAACATGGGTTGTGCAGCATGGGTAAATAAGTAATTACCATACTCAGCTGTATCAGAAATAACCACATTCATTTCATATAGCTTATTTCGAGCAATACAGTTGGCGATTAATGGTGTTTCATGTAACGATTCGTAGTAGGCTGACTCTTCGATAATACCCGCAGCTACCATTGATTCAAACGCTAATTCAACGCCAGCTTTAACCATTGCTACAACAAAAATACCTTTATCGTAATATTCTTGTTCGCTGATCGCTGTTTCGCAATCAGGGGCTTGCTCAAAAGAAGATTCAGCAGTTTGTTCACGCCATTTTAATAAGTTTGCATCGTCATTTGCCCAGTCTTCCATCATCGTTGCTGAAAATACACCTTCGATAATATCATCCATGTGCTTTTCAAATAATGGACGTAATACGTCTTTCAATTCTTCAGCCATATCAAAAGCACGAATTTTAGCAGGGTTTGACAAGCGGTCCATCATGTTAGTAATGCCACCATGTTTTAACCCTTCGGTAACCGTTTCAATGCCATATTGCAATAATTTACGTGCGTACGCCGCGTCTACACCTTGTGCTACAAGCTGTTCATGACCCAGTACCGCAGCCGTTTGTAACATGCCACATAAAATGGTTTGCTCACCCATTAAATCAGACTTAACTTCTGCGATAAATGATGATTCAAGTACACCTGCACGATCACCACCGGTTGCTGAAGCATAGGCTTTTGCAATGGCTAAACCATTACCTTGTGGATCATTTTCAGGGTGAACAGCAATGAGTGTAGGCACACCAAAACCGCGTTTGTATTCTTCACGTACTTCCGTACCTGGGCATTTCGGGGCTACCATTACCACAGTTATATCAGCACGAATTTGCATGCCTTCTTCAACAATATTAAAGCCATGTGAATATGCTAACGTTGATCCTTGTTTCATAAATGGCATTACCGCCGAAACAGCAGACGTATGTTGTTTATCTGGTGTTAAATTTAATACTAAGTCTGCTTGCGGAATCAGTTCTTCGTATGTACCAACGGTAAAACCATTTTCAGTTGCCCAAGCCCACGACTGACGTTTTTCGGCAATCGCTGATTCACGTAATGCATAAGAAATATTCAAGCCAGAATCGCGCATATTAAGGCCTTGATTTAAGCCTTGTGCACCACACCCTACAATAACGATGTTCCAATCTTTAATAAAGTTACAGCCATCGCTGAACTCTTCACGCTTCATAAAACGACACTTGCCCAATTGAGCCAATTTTTCACGTAAACTTAGGGTATTAAAATAATTACTCATAATATTTCCTTGCCAGCCTTAATGCTGAACTAACTAAAACAGGATGTCAGATTTTTTGACCTATGAGCATAATACTGCAAGACGAACATTGCTTAAAATGATATATTCGCACCACTGTATTGCAAAAAACGCAACATTAAGTCACTACCATGGATCAAAAATCATTAAAAATGTTCGTTGACCTCGCCAATAATTTACATTTTGGCAAAACGGCAGAAGCAAACCACGTAAGTACCTCGACCTTGAGCCGTGCCATTCAGCGCATTGAAACTGAAGTGGGTTGCAACTTATTGCACCGTGACAATAGAACGGTGGTGCTCACACAGGCGGGTCAGCAGTTTCAGCAATATGCACAACAGCAACTTGATAACTGGCATGTATTACAGCTTTCACTGCGACAAGAACAAACCCAGTTACAGGGAAAACTTAATATTTTTTGCTCGGTTACCGCAGCATACAGCCACCTACCGCCATTGCTCGATCAGTTTCGTCAACAACACCCCTTAGTAGAAATTATGCTCGTAACTGGCGATGCAGCCGATGCCTTTGAACAGCTTAGTTCTCAATCTGTTGATTTAGCCATTGCGGTAAAGCCCGAGTCATTATCACGTCAGTTTTATTTTCATCCGCTCGCGCAAGTTCCCTTAACTGTGATCGCGCCAAGTAAAGTTTGCCATGTACAACAGCAAGTCAATATGCCCGTAATTGAGTGGGGAAATATCCCGATGATTTTGCCTGAACACGGCATCGCACGAAAACGATTCGACTATTGGTTTCGTCGCCGGCAACAAGGAAAGCCGAACATCTATGCTACGGTTTCGGGTCATGAGGCACTTGTGAGTATGGTTGCGCTTGGTTGTGGCGTTGGTATGGTTCCACAAGTGGTCGTTGATAATAGCCCGGTAAAAGACCGCGTGAAAAACTTAGAGAATATTGGCGATATCCCCCCTTTTGAGCTCGGCGTATGCTGTTTAAATCAACACAAAGCCAATAGTTTAATTACCGCTTTTTTACAATCAATTGAATAAGTCTAAGCAACCGCGGTAGTTAAATGTTTTAATAATCGATCCATCGCGCGATACGACATTGCTTCAATTAAATGTTTATGAGCTATCTGTTGGCTTTTTTCCATATCTGCCAGCGTACGCGCTATTTTAAGAATTTTATGATGCGCACGCGTTGATAAGCCTAGTTTTTCAACCGCTAACGCTAAGAATTCGTTATCATCTGGCGTTAACGCGCAGAACTTTCTTAACTCTGTACTCGACAAATACGCATTCGCTTTACCCTGCCTAACAAGCTGTAAGGCTCTACATTGTTGCACCCTATGTCGCACTTGCGCACTAGTTTCTACCTCTGGCACGTTATCTGACCACATACCTTTGGGTAAGCGGGCAACTTCAATTTGAATATCAATACGGTCAAGAAATGGCCCTGATAACTTACTTAAATATCGCAATACTTGTTCTGGCGTGCTGCGGTTATCATTATAAAAACCTGTAGGTGAAGGGTTCATCGCTGCTACTAATTGAAACTGCGCAGGGTATGTTTGCTTTTGTAACGCACGCGAAATCGTCACCTCACCAGACTCCATCGGTTCACGTAATACATCTAACACTTTTCGATCAAATTCAGGTAACTCATCAAGAAAAAGTACACCATGATGCGCTAGCGTCACTTCACCTGATTGTGGAATACTACCACCACCGATCAACGCTGCGGAAGAGGCCGTATGATGCGGAGAACGAAATGGCCTTGTTAACCAAGCTGTTGAATCTACCGCCTGATGGCTAATCGACTTTATCGCCGCAACATCAATACCTTCTTGCTCAGTCATCGTGGGCAAAATCCCAGATAACCGACTTGCTAACATGGTTTTCCCTGTCCCTGGCGGGCCAATAAATAACAAATTATGAGCGCCACTAGCAGCTATTTCTAATGCTCTTTTAGCAAGGGGTTGCCCAACCACATCGCTGATATCGTCTTCGATAATGATGTTATGCTCTGATTGTCTTTTAGGCTCTGCGACAGGTAAGCGCTGCTGTTTCATAAGATGTGGATATAATTCTGCAAGGTGTGTTAGTGGCAAAACAGTGGCTGATTCAACCCAGCTCGCTTGTTCAGCATTTGAAGAAGGCACGATCAATGTTCGGTTAGCATGTGCGCTGGCCATTGCCATCGGTATTTCACCAACAATTTGTCGTAACTCTCCAGAAAGGGCAAGTTCACCGGCAAATTCATATTGTGCAATCTCATCACCAGGTAGCTGTTCAGACGCCACAAGAATACCTACTGCAATCGGCAAATCAAACCGACCACCCTCCTTGGGTAAATCGGCAGGCGCTAAATTGATGGTGATACGTTTTGCCGGAAATTCATAACCACAATTTAACATTGCGCTACGCACTCGATCTTTTGATTCGCGCACACTGGTTTCTGGCAAGCCAACGATGTTGAAGGCTGGTAACCCATTGGCTAAATGTACTTCTACAGTAACCAACGGTGACGATAAACCTATACGGGCGCGACTATAGACACACGCTAAAGACATAATAAATCCATTTACACTGCTTTTCTTCCTTGCAAGCAAGTGTAGACCCGCTTTTTTAATAACGCTAATCGCAGCTGGTTAACCTGAGCTCTAGCTAATCAACTGAGACGGTAAGTTTTTATTTGTCACACTGTTCTAGCACGGAGTTTTTTCTTAGTACAAGGCAAATTTGTGCGTCAATGACCTGTCTATTGCAAATAAATGTAACGCAGTAATAAGGAAAAACAACTGCTAGAAAGTAAGTTGTTATCTCGAGATCAGGTTAGTTATAACCAAAGGTAAATATTTGCTATGAAAAACTCTAAGAAAAAAACTTGCACATTGAATTAGAGCTATGATACTAATTTAAAAAGACAGCGAATTAAGCGCAAAATTTAATATTTTTTCAGAGTAATCGAATAAACATGCAAAACTATAGCTCAGTCATTATTAACATTCTCGTCGTGGTGATTATTAAATCATCGCGGGGCCGTTTGTTGAGCTAAAGTAAACTCAGAAATTAACTACAAACCCCCCGCTCCTAATGGACCGGGGGGTTTTTCGTATAGGGCAGCCAATTAACGTGAACGTTAAGGTAACAAGACAAAAGGAGTCTACTTAGTAGGGTTAACCACTCTCAAAAGTATAAAACAATCATGGCAACTGACAATCAACACACCGGTGGATCTTTATTATTTGATGTGCTGCAACAACATGGCGTACAACACGTATTTGGATATCCAGGCGGTGCTATTATGCCAATATACGATGCTTTGTATGATAGTGATGTTCAACATTTTCTCGTGCGACACGAACAAGGTGCAGCCTTTTCAGCTATTGGCTATGCTAGAGCCACCGGTAAAATAGGTGTTTGCTTGGCAACATCGGGGCCCGGCGCGACTAATTTAATCACTGGGCTTGCAGATGCATTAGCAGATTCAATTCCTATTGTTGCAATCACAGGCCAAGTTGCTACCGCAGCCATGGGATCTGACGCTTTCCAAGAAATTGACGTATTCGGTTTATCATTGGCATGTACCAAACATTCCTTTCAAGTACGTAGCGTTGAAGAACTTGAAAAAGTACTTCATAAAGCTTTTACCATTGCGCTAGAAGGACGTCAGGGGCCAGTATTAGTTGATATTCCAAAAGATGTTCAACTAGCCGCAGTCGAAAAATTAGGCATTCATTACGATCAAATTACCAATAAAGTGAAGCTTCCTCCTGCTGACGTTTCCAAAGCACTTGAAGTATTATCGCAAGCCAAAAAGCCCATCCTTTATGTTGGCGGCGGTGTAGGCATGGCAAATGCGTTAGATGAAGTTCGTCAATTTGCAAACGAAACAGGGTTACCCTGCGTATCTACTCTCAAAGGCCTAGGCGCTATTAATGCCGACAATCCCTATTACTTAGGCATGCTAGGTATGCACGGCACTAAAGCAGCAAATTTAGCAGTACAAGAATGTGATTTATTAGTGGCCGTTGGTGCTCGTTTTGATGATCGCGTTACAGGAAAATTAAATGAATTTGCCCCTAACGCAAAAGTTATTCACTTTGACATTGATACTGCTGAAATTAACAAACGAAGAGCCGCTGATGCTGCCATTCTTGGCGATTTAAAAATTAACGTACCACTACTTGCTATGCCTTTAAATATCAAGGATTGGCAAGATAATATTGCGAAAATGAAAAAAGCTTTTGCGTGGCAATATGATCATCCTGGAAAAGGCATTTACGCGCCTGCTGTATTAAATGAAATCAGCGAAAAAATGTCTAAAAATGCCTGTGTAACAACCGATGTTGGCCAACATCAAATGTGGGCTGCCCAGCACATGTCGTTTAATGAGCCTTGTAACTTTTTAACCAGCGGCGGTATGGGAACCATGGGTTTTGGTTTACCAGCAGCCGTGGGTGCACAAGTAAGTAGACCGCACGACACCATTATTGCGGTAACAGGTGACGGCTCATTCATGATGAATGTACAAGAACTTTCCACCATAAAACGTTTTCAATTACCAGTGAAAATTGTGCTGATTGATAACGCTAAGCTAGGCATGGTACGACAGTGGCAAGACCTATTTTTTGATGGTCGACTCAGTGAAACCGACCTTTCAGATAACCCTGACTTTATCATGCTAGCCAACGCTTTTGATATCAAAGCAAAAATGATCACCGAAAAAGACGAAGTAGCACAAGCTGTTGACGAGATGTTAGATCACAATGGTCCTTATCT
The DNA here is from genome assembly GCF_030295995.1 of Thalassotalea hakodatensis. Taxonomy (NCBI): domain Bacteria; kingdom Pseudomonadati; phylum Pseudomonadota; class Gammaproteobacteria; order Alteromonadales; family Colwelliaceae; genus Thalassotalea; species Thalassotalea hakodatensis. The sequence continues at coordinate 4,153,381 of NZ_AP027365.1, forward strand.
TTTACAAGTGAAAATAGACGCGCAAGAAAATGTTTGGCCGCTTGTACCGCCAGAAACAGCAAACGATAAAATGATGGAGAGCAGCTAAGATGAACCATTATCAATTACTCATCACAGTTGACGATAAACAAGTAGTATTAGAACGTATTTTACAAGTGACGCGTTATCGTGGCTTTTTAATCAATGGCATGAGTGCAGTCGTAAACACCGGCACACAAATCGGCACCATAGAACTGCAAGTTAGCAGTGAACGTCCTATTGAATTATTGGTCGACCAAATCAATAAACTGATCGACATCAAGGGTGTCAAAGTAGACAATAGAAGCTCGCGCCAAAGCAGCGCGCAAGATTATTTACTTAGCACCCAATACAAATAATCAGCGTTTAATTCGCTGAGCATGATAAAAATTAGGAAAAGAAAATGGCAAAAGTTAGTGCAGAACTCATCTGGTTTAATGGTGGTCTTATCCCATGGAAAGACGCAACCGTACATGTAATGAGTCACGCTTTACATTATGGCTCCTCAGTGTTTGAAGGCATTCGTGCCTATGAAACACACAAAGGCACGTGTATTTTTCGATTAGAAGAACATATCGACAGACTCTTTGACTCTGCAAAAGTTTACCGCATGAATATTCCCTTTACGCACGAACAAGTTATGCAAGCATGTAAAGATGCCGTTGCGCAAAATAACTTAGATTCTGCGTACTTACGTCCACTCGCATTTTTAGGTGATGTAGGTATGGGCTTACGCCCACCTGTCGGTGCGAAAGCAGATCTAATGGTTGCTGCTTTTGCATGGGAAGCCTATTTAGGCGCTGATGCGATTGAAGATGGTGTTGAAGTAGGTGTATCAAGCTGGAACCGCTTAGCACCAAATACGATGCCAACAGCAGCAAAAGCTGGCGGTAACTACTTATCTTCACAGCTAATTTCAATGGAGGCAGGTCGTCATGGTTATACAGAAGGTATCGCCTTAGATGTGAATAACATGGTGAGTGAAGGTGCAGGACAAAATTTATTTTTAGTACGTAATGGCGTTATTTATACGCCATTTAGTACCGCATCTATTTTACCTGGCTTAACAAGAGATACCGTTATTCAACTTGCTTGTAAATTAGGCTATGAAGTGCGCGAAGAACCTGTTTCTCGTGAATCACTCTATTTAGCCGATGAGTTTTTTATGACAGGTACTGCAACGGAAGTTGTCCCGGTTAAATCTGTTGACGGTTTACCTGTGGGTAGCGGTACACGAGGCCCAATCACCCAAGCTATTCAAGCCGCATTTTTCGGTATTTTTGATGGTACAACACAAATTGATGACAGTTGGTTAACGCCAGTTAAATAAAAATGTGATAGCAACCTAGGGGTCAATACTGCCCCTAAGTTTGCTTGTTAAAACTCGCGATTTAGTTCGTTTTCACAAGTAAATTTATTATCTTCATGGAATTACATTATGCCTAAATTAAGATCAGCCACTTCAACTCAAGGCCGCAATATGGCGGGCGCTCGTGCATTATGGCGTGCAACAGGAATGACAGATAATGATTTTGGTAAACCTATTGTTGCCGTGGTTAATTCTTTTACACAGTTCGTACCGGGCCATGTTCATTTAAAAGACATGGGGCAATTAGTGGCTGGCGCTATTGAAGAAGCGGGTGGCGTTGCCAAAGAATTCAATACGATTGCCGTTGACGATGGTATCGCTATGGGGCACAGCGGTATGCTGTATAGCTTGCCTTCTCGTGATTTAATCGCTGATTCTGTTGAATATATGGTCAATGCTCATTGTGCTGATGCCATGGTATGTATTTCAAACTGTGACAAAATTACTCCAGGCATGCTAATGGCTGCTATGCGTTTGAATATTCCCGTAATTTTTGTTTCAGGTGGTCCAATGGAAGCAGGTAAAACAAAGCTTTCTGATCAAATTATCAAGCTTGATTTGGTTGATGCCATGATCCAGGGCGCTGATCCAACCGTTTCGAATGAACAAAGTGATCAAGTAGAGCGTTCTGCCTGTCCAACATGCGGTTCATGTTCAGGCATGTTTACCGCAAATTCAATGAATTGTTTAGCCGAAGCTTTAGGCTTAGCATTACCTGGCAATGGTTCAATGCTAGCTACCCATGCCGATCGAGAACAGTTATTTTTAGACGCTGGTAAACAAATAGTCGAACTAACCAAACGTTACTATCAAGACAACGATGAAAGTGCTTTACCGCGTAACATTGCGAACAAAGATTCATTCTCCAATGCCATGTGCTTAGATATTGCGATGGGTGGCTCAACCAATACTATTTTACACCTACTCGCGACCGCCCAAGAAGCAGAAATAGATTATACCATGGAAGATATGGATAAGTTATCACGCGTAGTGCCACAACTATGCAAAGTCGCTCCTTCTACTCCTAAATACCATATGGAAGATGTGCATCGTGCTGGTGGCGTTATTGCTATTTTAGGCGAATTAGCTCGTGCTGGTTTATTGAAAACTGAGGTGCCAAATGTATTAGGTACCACATTAGCTGACGTTATCGCTAAATATGATATTAAAGTCACCAATGATGAAGAGGTTAAAAAATTCTATCGTGCTGGCCCTGCGGGTATTCGTACCACCAAAGCGTTTAGCCAAGATTGTCGTTGGGACACCTTAGATGACGACCGAGAAAATGGTTGTATTCGCAATATTGATCATGCCTTTTCAACCGAAGGTGGCTTAGCTGTGTTATCGGGCAATATTGCCCTTGATGGTTGCGTCGTGAAAACTGCAGGCGTTAGTGATGACAACTTAACTTTTACCGGCCCTGCTCATATATTTGAAAGCCAAGATGCTGCAGTAGCAGGTATATTAGAGGGTAAAGTGGTTGCCGGTGAAGTTGTGGTTATTCGCTATGAAGGCCCGAAGGGAGGCCCTGGTATGCAAGAAATGCTTTACCCAACCACCTATTTAAAATCAATGGGATTAGGTAAAGCATGTGCATTGTTAACAGACGGACGCTTTTCTGGCGGCACATCGGGTTTGTCAATTGGTCATGTATCACCAGAAGCTGCAAGTGGTGGCACTATTGCTTTAGTTGAGCAAGGTGACATTATTCATATTGATATTCCCAGTAGAACCATTCAATTAAACGTTAGTGAAGAAGAACTCTCAGAACGTCGCACTGCAATGAACGCTAAGGGCATTAACGCATGGAAGCCACAAGAGCGTATTCGTCCTATCAGCTATGCACTTAAAAACTATGCAATGTTAGCGACCAGCGCAGATAAGGGTGCAGTACGTAACCGAGATTTACTTGATGGGGTTCAAAGCAATGACGGGTGAAGAACAGCAAGCTTTAGCCCAAGTTAACGCAGACCAGGAACAAGCATTAGATTACCTTAGGCGTATATTACTTGCGCCTATTTATGACGTTGCGGTTGAAACCGAATTAACACCATTGAGTAAACTTTCAACACGGTTAGGTAACCAAATTTTTCTTAAACGTGAAGACCAACAACCGGTACATTCATTTAAATTACGTGGTGCGTATAACAAACTTGCTAACCTATCTGAAACGCAATGTATTCATGGCGTTATTGCTGCTTCAGCTGGAAATCATGCACAAGGTCTAGCCTTAGCAGCAAATAAGTTAGGCATTAACGCGACAATCGTAATGCCGATTACCACACCTGATATTAAAGTGGACAATGTACGCCGCTTCGGTGCCGAAGTTCGTCTTGTAGGTAAAAGCTTTAATGAGGCAGCAACGGCATGCTTGCAATTTGCCAAAGATGAAAGCAAAACGATAATTCATCCGTTTGACGATATTGACGTTATTGCTGGGCAAGGGACTGTCGCGAAAGAGATACTGCAACAACAAGCCACTTGCGACGTTATTTTTGTACCTGTTGGCGGTGGTGGCTTATTAGCCGGCATGGCCGTTTATTTGAAACAGTTACAGCCTAATATCAAAGTGATTGGTGTGGAAGCTGAAGATTCAGCATGCCTTAAAGCTGCCATGGAGCTTGGTGCTCCTACTGATCTAAGCCAAGTAGGGCTTTTTGCCGATGGCGTTGCGGTAAAACGCATCGGTGAACATACCTTTGATTTGATCAAAAAATATTGTGATCAAGTGATCACTGTTTCAACGGATGAAATATGTGCATCCATAAAAGATATTTTCGAACATACCCGCGTTATTGCTGAACCTGCAGGTGCATTATCATTAGCAGGTTTACAAAAATATTGCCAAACCAGTCTTGGAAATGAATCACTAATCGCCATATTATCTGGCGCTAACATGAACTTTCACACGCTACGCTATGTTTCTGAGCGCTGCGAGTTAGGCGAGCAAAAAGAGGCTGTGCTGTCGGTATCTATTCCTGAAGAAAAAGGCAGCTTTAGACGTTTTTGCCAAATATTGGAAGGACGTGTGATCACCGAGTTTAATTATCGCCAAGCAAGATCAAATAGTCAGGGTGAACAAGCGCAGATTTTTGTTGGTATCAGGCTATCTGGTCAGCAAGAAAGAGAAGCATTAATCACTTTATTGCAACATCAAGGCTTTTCAGTCAATGACTTTACCAATAATGAACTGGCAAAACTTCACGTGCGTTACATGATAGGCGGTCATAATATTTCGACGGCTCAAGAGCGTATTTTTAGATTCCAATTTCCTGAATACCCAGGTGCTTTAGAAAACTTTCTTAATACCTTAGGCGAGCGTTGGAATATTAGTTTGTTTCATTATCGAAATCACGGTGCAGCATTCGGACAAGTATTGGCAGGTTTTGAAGTAAATAATGATGAGCAGCTCGATTTTTTCAACCACGTTAACAGCTTAAATTACGCATGGCAGGAAGAGACAAACAACGCGGCATATCAAGATTTTTTGAGTTAAAACGTCAACTTAGCTTTAGATGACAATCAATTTTACATCATTAACAGCTTGACAGCATACTGCTCCGATGACATATTATGTCAAGAAAACATAATCTAGTAGGAGCTTATATGTTGAAAAATAGCTTAGCATCGAAAACCCCCGATATTGACTCACCACAAGTGACCAAACACTTGATCAAAGTCGCAATCGCTATCGTCGTTATTTTAGGCGCATGGATGACATTTTACACCATTGATGAAGGCCATGTTGGCATTGTGAAACGCTTTGGCGAAGCGACAACACAAGTTAACCCAGGCTTGCACACAAAAGTACCATTAGCTGATACCATTGAAGAGCTTGAGATACGTACACGAAAAAATGCTGAATCATTAAAAGCCTCTACTTATGAACAAATGCCGGTGACAGCTGAGGTATCAGTAAACTGGACAGTGATCCGTTCAGAAGCCTTTGAGCTATACAAAAATTACGGTGGTTTAGATCAGTTTGAAAACCGCATTCTTGACCCAAGATTACGCTCAGCGACCAAAGACGCGTTAGCTCGCTTTAAAGCAGAGCAAATTGTACAAAATCGTGGCCAAGTTATTCAAAAAATTGAGGAAACACTATTATCAGAAATGACTGAGTTTCCTGTTAAGCTTGATAGCGTTCAAATTGAAAACCTTGTGTTACCGCCTAAATATTTGCAAAGTATAGAAACCAAGCAAACCGAAAAGAACTTAGCCGCTGCTGAAGAGCATCGTTTAGAACGCCAAAAGCTTGAAGCACAACGTGAAGTAAATACTGCAGAAGCCAAACGAGATGCAGAAAAAGCACGAGCTGACGGTTCAGCATATGCCATCACAACTGAAGCAAAAGCTGAAGCAGAAGCGATTAAATTAAAAGGTTTAGCGGAAGCGGAAGCAATAAAGAAAAAAGCTGAAGCGATAAAAACCAGTAAAGTGCTTGTTGAATATGTTAAAGCCCAACAGTGGGATGGAAAACTACCAACAACGGTTATGGGTAGCGACCAAGGCATACTTTGGAACATGAAAGAAAAGTAGCAAACTGTTGAATTTTGCCCATTGCAAGAAAGCCTATTGATATCACAATAGGCTTTACTATAGGGTTAATTAAATTGATTAAGCCAAATAAAATAATAAAAATGTTAACCAAAAACTATAGCACTTTGCTTTAAATGTAGTAGCTTATATCGGATCTTACAATTTCGATGAATAGGTTTAGACTTCATCTGATAGACAGCTATGAGCGACAAGCGTAAGTTGAGTAATATGCAAAATCTGCATATTACTCTTAGTGAGAGGCAGAATTATACGCCAGCCTAAACAGCTAAATATCTAGTTGTTTAATAAAAAAGTGAAACTAACTTATTTTTTTAAAGCCTTGTTTAGCCATACAATGATACGCAGCTTTCGCTAATGAATTACTTTTAGATTTTGTATCAGCTTGGTTATTTAAATAATTAATAGTTGCTTGATGTCTAGCTGCTTTGTAATCCTGTTCAGTTTCGGAATCTTTCTTTTGGCGATATACAGGACTTTTAGTTAACGACAGGGTTAACTGATGCGATCTTTTAATACTTTTATTAAAATCACAATTCGCTTTTGCAGCCAAAATAGATTTATCACTATTGAAGAATTTATTATTATCACGGTCTTGCCATGTTGCGCTATCATTTGAACTACAAGCAGAAATAACTAAAGGGAATAATAAAGTAAAATAAAATTTTTTCACGTGTCTTCCTTTTCAAAATTTACACTATATCTCACCAGTACAAGTATTAATCATAACCTTAAATTATTCAATAAGTGTTTGTTTTTTTTATTTATAATTTGTTAATAATAGCCGTCACATAAGCATTAACTTATGTGCGATAAGGAAATAAGTGCGCCTTCTGTACTTATAAAATCAAGGAAACAAGAAGTGAATAAAAACTTATTATTTGCAACCTCTACCATATCATTTGGTATACTTTCAAGCTTTTTAGCGCAAAGTGCGATCCATAGACAGCCAATTTTTATCTACTATGCAACTGCTGATAAGAACATTGAAGTAGGGATTGAAACTCATAGTTGTGATAGAAGGATTGTATTGGCTGACGGAGATAAGACAGATCATTACACACTAATTCACGGTAAAGAATGTGTAGCAAGAAGAGGTGGTGATGGATGGGGGCCTATAAACGAAGGAAGTGCTTTGGACACTATCGAATGCATTGCTGATCTCCCTCCTATAATAGATTATACTAACGGTGAAAGAGATGATCTAGTTGGTGATGTTAATAACTGTATCTAAGAAGTACTTATTATAGGTGAAATAAATGTTATTTTGCCTCTACTTTTTTATTCACATACCTGTAAATATATAAACAACACAATACCAACAAAGCCTGACACCAAAATGCTAGAGTCAAAGTACCGTTATGAACAAATAACTGACTGCACTCTTAAACTAATGCGATCAGAATGCCTGTTTCTCACAGTTTCAGCCCTTGGTTCGATTAATGCTGATAGACAATTGTTGGCACATTTCCGACTGTCAAATTTGATAGAGTTCTGTATACGAATCTGACAGATCTTATTCACTTTAAAAGCTTAACCTCTAAGCGTTAGGTTAGTTCGTCAATTTTAGCTTCTAATTCTGCAACTTTTTGTTCAAGAGTTGCTAATTTTTCTCGCGTTTTGATCAGTACTTGAGTTTGTATATCAAACTCTTCCCGAGTCACTACATCAAGTTCTGATAATTTTCGTTGTAGCACCGTTTTGGTTTTATCTTCAAAGTCAGTCGCTAAATTTTTCAAGCCAGGCGGAATAGCCTCTGTTACTTGTTTCGCAATATCTTCAATTTTTTTCGCGTTAATCATGGCTAAGCCTCATCACAATATATATTACTATTGTAATCTATTTAGCTATTTTGCCAACGTAAAAAACAAGGTAAAATCACCGCCCTTTATCGTCAATTGCGTTAACTCATGAAACTCAACCCCGGACAACAAGAAGCGGTTAATTATGTCAGCGGACCCTGCCTAGTATTAGCAGGTGCAGGTAGTGGAAAAACTGGGGTGATCTGTCAAAAAATTGCGTATCTAATTAATAAATGTGATTACAAAGCCCGTAATATTGCTGCGGTAACCTTTACCAATAAAGCCGCACGTGAAATGAAAGAACGAGTGATAAAAATGCTTGGCCGTGATTTAACCCGTGGATTAACGGTTTCAACCTTTCACTCGCTAGGTCTTGATATTGTTAAAAGAGAAATAAAAACCTTAGGTTACAAACCCGGCTTTACCTTATTTGATGATCAAGACACACTCGCTTTACTTAAAGAGTTAACCGATGAACAGTTCGGTGGCGATAAAGACTTACTCAATAAGCTACAAAGCATGATATCTAACTGGAAGAATGATTTACTCCTTCCAGACGCAGCCATTAAACAATCAAGTGATGCTGATACGTTACAATATGCTGAGTTTTATCAACAATACCATCTACATATGAAGGCATATAACGCCTTAGATTTTGACGATTTAATTTTAATTCCCACTTTACTGTTAAAAAACTATCCTGAAGTGAGAGAAAGATGGCGTAATAAAATTCGTTACATGCTAGTTGATGAATATCAAGATACTAATACCAGCCAATACGAATTAGTTAAACTAATTACCGGAGAACGCGGCCGTTTAACAGTGGTCGGCGACGACGACCAATCTATTTATTCTTGGCGAGGCGCTAAACCACAGAATTTAGTATTGCTGGGGCAAGATTATCCTACGTTAAAACTGATTAAACTCGAACAAAATTACCGCTCAAGTGGTCGTATTTTAAAGTGCGCGAATATTCTTATTGCTAATAACCCGCATGTTTACGATAAATCATTATTTAGTGAACTTGATTACGGTGTCGAGTTGCGGGTATTGCAGACAAAGAATGAAGAACATGAGATTGAACGGGTGGTGGGTGATTTGATCGGTCATCGCTTTTTAAATCGTAGTCATTATAAAGACTACGCCATCCTTTATCGTGGCAATCATCAGTCACGATTGTTAGAAAAAGCATTAATGACTAACCGTATTCCATACAAGATTAGTGGAGGAACCTCTTTTTTCTCACGCGCTGAAATAAAAGACGTCATGGCATACCTACGTGTATTAGTAAATCCTGATGATGATAATGCCTTTTTGCGGATAGTGAATGTACCAAAACGAGAACTCGGCCCAGCAACACTAGAAAAATTAGGCAGTTACGCAAATAAGCGCCAAATTAGTATGTTCGCTGCCAGTTTTGAATTTGGCTTAGAACAGCATTTAACGGGTCGAGGCTTAGCTAAAATGCAAGCTTTTACACGTTGGCTGGTTGAAACTGCCGATAATGCAGAAAGAGGCGATACCGCTGCGGTGCTGAGAAGCATGATCCGCGAAATTAACTATGAAGATTGGTTATACGATACTTCCCCTAGCGCAAAAGCAGCAGAAATGCGGATGAAAAACATAACTGAATTATTCAGTTGGGTTACGCAAATGCTTGAAGGAACAGACGATGAAGAGCCAATGACTTTGCCTCAAATTGTGACACGTTTAACGCTTCGCGACATGATGGAACGTAACGAAGAAGAAGAATTTTCTGATCAAGTGCAATTGATGACTTTACACGCGTCAAAAGGTTTAGAGTTCCCCTATGTCTATTTAATTGGTATGGAAGAAGGGCTTTTGCCTCACCAAACCAGTATTGATGAAGGGAATGTAGAAGAAGAAAGACGCTTAGCTTATGTGGGGGTTACTCGCGCTCAACGAGAGCTTACCTTCACCTATGCCAGAGAACGCAGACAGTTTGGCGAGGTTTCACGCACAGAATCTAGCCGGTTTTTACATGAATTGCCACAAGACGATCTTAACTGGGAATTAAAAAAGGCAACAAAAACGCAAGAACAAAAGCAACATACTGCTAAAGCAGGTGTAGCAAATTTACGCGAGTTGTTAAAAAACAAAGGCCAATCAAAGTAAGTAACCTGAGCTCGGGATAACAACTTACTTTCTAGCAGCTGTTTTTACACAAATCTGAGGTTAAGTAGCATCAAGCAATTTATTCAAAAGGGTTTATTACTCTTCGCTTTCAGGGTTTTCTAAATAATAAAAAATTGCTTCGGTAAATGTGATTAATGCAGCAATATTATTTTCTGACCACGCTCTGTTAATATGGGGTTTCATTGCCCCAATTTGGCCTGTGAATCTACGGTAACTGTCTTTTTGATAGCTTTCGAAACATTTTTTCGTAATTTTATGTAATTTTCCTTTTTCACGCAGGGCTTCAGTATAAATTACTGCATAATTGTTGATAAAGGGATGTAATAAATCAAGAAATTCTGCATCAATTTGTGTATCTCTTTCTTGTAATTGCCGAGCTCGATTTTTCACTACCTCTTCATTTTTACGTGCGATAACCGCTACAGATTCTAACAACACTTTGGCTTCTTTCTTAGCGTTATTCCTCTCCCGTTTTGCAGCAATCAACTGCTGTTGAAGACCTTCAGCTTTAAAATAAAAATACACACTTACCGCTATAAATATGGCTAAGACAGCCAATAAAAACATCATCATAAAACCTACACATTAAAACGACTATCAGGAACAGTTGCATCACTTATTCGCGATAAAAAGATATATGGGTCGATATCTTGCACACTGGGAGACTGGCAATCGTACCGAACTTTTAATGAAAACTCACCTAGGTTTGCAAAGAATTGTAGTTTAACTGCTTGGGCAAGCTTTTCTAAATTTTGCTGTAACTCTTCTGGCCGTTGATGTGGTGCCAAAAATAAATACTCGCCATCGTTTATCACCCCTACTTGAACAAACTCTTCCTTAGCGTTGTAAATTAATTCAAATAACGCCAATGTGACTTCTGCGACGGTTTTTTTATTAAACTGAAACGTCAGTTCATTCCAATTTTCAATCGTGAAGTAACCTATAGTTAACGGGTACTCGAATTTTCGCGCCATTTTATAATGATATTGGTACAGTTTTTTACTGTAGCTAGGTCCAGCGATATAGTCGATAGGCTTTTCCGCTTCTTCATACACGTATTTTAATTTAAGTGCTCTTAGCTTTACTCCTAACCAAAGACAAAAAACAAACAAAACAATAACAAAAAATATCAATAAACTAATCAGTTTTTGTTGTTGTTGATATTTGAATTGATATTCTTGCGTTAAGGTTGATTGGTTGGCAAATTGTAATGAAAAATTCCGACTTTTTTGGCTTGTAGCGTGATTTTTTTCCTCTTGAAGTACATTTTTTTCGCCGTAATGTTTAAACACTTTTTCCTGCTCAGTATATTGAAAATAAGCAGCTAAGGCTTTATCGAATTGACCAAGATCACGGTACATTTTTGCCGCCATTAAATGTAACACAATTTGCTTTTCCGTCAGTTCAGTTGAAGCAGAAATACGTTGAGCTTTCGTTAAATACCTATAACTTTCTGACTTGTTATTTAATGTTTCATGCACTCTTGCTAAATCTAATAAAACGGTTAAATACGGTTGCGTTAAATTGTAACCACGAAAACCCAATTCAGCTTTATTAAATAAGTTTAACGCTTGTTGATAATCTGTTTGTAAAAAATGTACTTTCCCTAAGCCCGACTGAGCATAAGCAATACGAATAGGGGCTTGTTTCTTTTGGGCGTAGGTTAAGGCTTCCCAAAAGGCATTGTAAGCATCGTCTAACATGCCCAATGATAAATAAGAACGCGCTAAGTGATAATAGGTTTGATCAATGTTAGCCACTTTATTCAACTCAAACCTAAGTTTTAACACCTTATTATATAAAGAAATAGCGGTATTATCGTCTCCCAAATAATAATGCGCGTTAGCCAATAAATTAATTAAAGAAATACGATCTGACAACCTAGGTTGCTCAGCAAGTAACAGCTCAATGCGTTCAATATCAGTTAATGCATTATCATGTTCAGCTAATAACGCGTTGGCCATCGCCCGATAACTTAACGCATTGATTAATAACTCAACATGGTTAAGTGCTTGTGCCTGTGACACCGCTCGTTCAGCAACTTCTTTGGCGCTATTAAACTTACCTTTGTAGTAATATCCTGCTGCAACTTTTAGTAAAAGCCTTAAATTTATTTGTTGGTCAACGCCCAATAACGTGACCCCATCTTGAGCAAATTGTAATGACTTTGCGAGATCGCCAGTATTTGTCGCTGCATCTGCAAGTAAAGTAAACACTTTTGCCAACGTGTTATTATGGTACAAATGACGTTGCTTAATAACACGCTGAGAAAGTGTTAATACACTTTGATAAGGCATTGATTCTCTATCGCCCTCGTAGAAACGATTAACGTCAGCAATATTCTGTAATATCTCTGTACTGGCTGTATCTTCCGCCAGAAGAGACGCGCTAAAAACATACAAAAATACACTGTAGAAAAACAATTTATAAATCATCGGATGAGTTTTCAATTCCCTTTATTTCAAGGGTTTAATTTAAAAAACAAATAAAGTTTACCATATAAACAATATTTATGGTTTACAAGAAAAAATCTATGAATATAATGTCTCTTGAGCTACTAAAGCTCGATAAGGGCAAATCTAGCGAAAGCTAGAGACGCAAAGTTACCGGTCTACGGGGAAACCTATGGCAGCGGAACTACCGAATTTAGACATAGTGGGGGCTTGTCTATTGAGGCTTTTCCTATGTTATATCTTTCTTTTTAGCACTAGCTTTGCGTGCTCCCTTGTCCCCTTAAACCTACTACACCGTTTACGCTTAAATTTTTTATTCACCGAAGTCTCAATGAACAACATTAATGCCATTCCGTCTAAGAAAGTGATCGCTTAGCGAGAATTTATACCAATTGAATTTAAGATTTGATCAACTTAGAACTTCATCGGCAACATAAATTTGTTTATTCTACTATCGTCCATGCAGCGCTAAGCATTCACTCCTTTGGGTGGATTGGTATTATTTATTTCCATTTATTTGCGATTAACGCTAGCACTTTTTTATAAATTACTAGAGAATGAACTTATAACAATAACAATTTATTTTTCGTATTTACTGAGGGGATGGGTAATTTTGCAATACCATGATTCCATCAAAAAAGCAGAGCAAACATCAACACTGACTATAAAGCAGTTGCAGCAATGGCATCTTCCTGCATCTCCAATAAATTACGCCATCTGTTATGAATATATTATTGGTAAAAACCCAACGTTAAACCAACAAATAAAACAACATTTATCCTTAGGCAAAAAGCTAGACGAATATGTTATTCAAGAGCTATATAAACAATATATTTTAGGCCAAAGTACGTTTAGGGAAGAAATTGTTACAGACATCGATGAATTAGTAGATAGTTTAGCGAATAATAATCAACAGTCGATGAATTGCGCGAATACTCTGTTGAAAAAGCTTGATCACAATATCGTTAATCTGAAATCTAATAATCAAAAAGCCATTACTGGCGCTATTCAACAAATCGAACAAGCGTCAAAAAGTTTTCGTCAGAAGCAACAGCAACTTTCTAACCAACTGATAATATCTAAAAAGCAATCACAGTTATTAAAAGCTGAACTGGCCGAGATAAAAAAAGATATTTACCTCGATCCGTTAACGGGTTTATATAATCGCAAGGCATTAAATAAAAACTTAGAACAATGGACACTTGAAGACCCTAACAAGCAAGTGGCGGCTATTGTTGTTAATGTTGATAAGCTATCTTTAGTAAGCGAAAAGTTTGGCGGTTTAATAAGCGATGTATTATTGTCAAAAATAGCCAACAAAATTGGAAGTTATGTAGGTGATAGCGGTTTGCCTGTACGTTCCGGTCATGATGAGTTTTTAATTTTATTACCCGAAGTAGAACGTAATATTGCCAGTGAAATTGCCGAAAAAATACGCCAAGGTGTTGAAAAGCTTCGCTTCGTAAGTAGCAAATCTGGTGTCAGGTTGCCCCATATGACGATCTCAATGGGAGTAAATGATTTTACCTTATCGCAGAATATCGATACGGTACTTAATTATACACGTACTTTAGTAGTCGATATGCAGCGCCATAGCAGTAACAAAATTACTGTTGCTAGCTAAACTTTTTTTCATTACGTGTTAGCTTTTCAGCTAATAATAACACCGTATTTTCACTATAAACTTCGATGTCATGTTGTCGTAGTAGCTCGGTCGTTAAACCCATCCCTGATATTTTGCTACCAGTAAACCGCCCGTCATAAATGCTATTGCTTCCGCAAGAAGGGCTAGATTCTTTTAATAAGGCGTATTTAATCTGTTGCTCAAGACAAATCGACAGCGCGATATTTGCCCCTCGGGTAAAAGCGTGAGTCACATCTTTTCCTGATACATCTATTACTAAATTGTCCTTTAACACTCTTTCAGCCGGCGCTCTAGGTGTTGATAACCCGCCCGCCACTTCAGGGCACACCTTCACTAGCCTACCTTCATGCTGCCATTGTTTGAACGTTTTATTGACTAACTGCTGATGTCCACCATCGTATCTAACCAGATCTCCCATTAAACATGCACTGACAAGAATTTTTTCCATTATGCATTACCTGTTAAATAATCATATAAGGGGTTAATATTTTTCATTGCTGTTGAATCAAGTGCCTCGAACCAAATAGATTGACTGTAACATTCAAAATGCAACCAATACACCGAATCAAACCAACAGACTTCATAACTAACACGATCAGCGCCTACGTGTGTACTTTTTAGTGTTAATTGTTCATTGCCGCTCGATATTTCTGAAAATATTTCGGGAATGTCTTCTTGTTCCCAAGTAAAAGGTGATAACGACTCAACTTTTTCAGTATCAATGCTTATAACATCATTTTGTTGCTGCCACTTTATTTTATTAAAAAACCAAGACAATTGATTTACCTCTAGGAAATATTGATCTATTGCATATAATACAAAAAAATCTGAGACAGCTATGCTGTTTTTTCATATAATCTGGCTAGGCAATTAAATTTTCTAATCAAAGATAGAGAGATATAGGCATGAAAATATTTACGTTAGCAATTGCTGCTACTGTGATGATGGCATCTCCGGTTTTCGCAGGCGATATCGCCAAAGGTAAAGAAAAAGCAGCAACCTGTGGCGTTTGCCATGGTGCAACGGGCATATCTACAACGCCAATGTACCCTAATTTAGCAGGGCAACAAGAACAGTACCTTTATAAGCAATTAAAAGACTTTAAATCAGGTGCCCGTAAAGATCCGATGATGACAGGTATGGCAATGCCTTTAACTGATGAAGATATGAAAAACTTAGCGGCTTATTACGCGAGTTTAAAATAATTTCTCTTTAAAAGCGCTCCATGAGCGCTTTTTCTTACCTTACTTATCGATTACTTCATTTATTACACTTAAAAACGGCGCACCATAACGTGCTAACTTTGTTTGACCTATCCCTGAGATATTGAGCATTTCTGTCGGTGTTTTCGGTTTAAAGCGCGCTAATTCCGACAACGTCGCATCATTAAACACAATATAAGGCGGTATGTCTTCGCTGTCTGCCAAGGTTTTTCGCAACTCACGCAGCTTGGCAAATAATACACGGTCATATTGCCCAGATTGTTTATCCTGCCGCCAATAACTGGCTTTTTGTAATCTAGGCGTTGCTAAACTCAAGGCTTGCTCACCGGTTAAAACCGAACGAGAGGCTTGCGTTAACATCAGCGCTGAATGGTTCGCTATATCTTGTTGTAAGTAGCCTAAATGTATCAATTGGCGAATAATCGCGTACCAATACCCTGGTGTTTTATCTCGACCAATACCAAACGTTGATAATTGTTGATGCTGTGCCTGAGCAATGACTTCTGTTAACTGGCCACGTAATACATCAATAATATAATTTGCATTATGTTGTTGATTACTACGATATACGCACGATAACACCATTTGAGCAACCTTCAAGCCATCAAATTGACTTGGTGGGTCTAAGCAAATGTCACAATTGCCACAACCTGATGTGGTAAATTCCGCAAAATAATTCAGTACTAACTGCCGACGACACGTTTGAGATTCAACAAAATCATTTACCGAGGCAAATCTTAATAACTCTACGTTACGCTTATGTTCGTTTTCCGTTTCTTGTATGCGCTTTTGGATACGCGAAACATCTTTTTCATCGTGTAAATATAGCGCCTCTGCATTAAGGCCGTCTCGTCCTGCCCGACCAATTTCTTGATAGTAGGCTTCTAGGGTTCTTGGTGGTTCAAAATGAATAACAAAGCGGATATTCGGCTTGTTAATACCTAAACCAAAAGCAACGGTTGCCACCACCACTTGAATATTATCTTTAGCGAAACCATCTTGTACTACTGCACGAATACTATGCTCCATTCCTGCATGATAAGCGGCACAATTTATACCTGCTTTTGCCAAGGTTTCGCTTAATTTTTCTACTTGCCAACGACTGCTACAATAAATAATGCCCGCATCTTGTCCACGCTTTTTGATGTAACTTATCACTTGCGTGGCGCCTCGATATTTCTCTGCCATGGTTAGTCGTATATTCGGCCGATCAAAGCTGTCTAATTGAATATAAGGATCATGCAAATTTAGCTGTTGTAAAATATCTTTCCTAGTTGTCACGTCAGCGGTTGCAGTTAATGCCACCACAGGAATCGCAGGAAATTGCGCTTTTAATATCGATAGTCGCGTATATGCAGGTCTAAAGTCATGACCCCATTGTGAAATGCAATGTGCTTCATCAATGGCAAATAAACGAATCGGTAAGTTATGCAATCCTTGTAAAAAATAATGCTGTGTTAATCGCTCTGGCGCAACATATAGCAGGGTTAATTTCCCACTCGCGAGCCGGCTAAAAGTGTCTTGTATTTGTTCATTCGACAATGACGAATTAACATAGGCAGCAGGAATACCTTGCCTATTCAAGCTATCAACCTGATCTTTCATCAAGGCAATCAGCGGAGAAACAACAATCGTTATACCCTTTAGCAAGGTTGCGGGTAATTGATAACACAAAGACTTACCACCACCAGTAGGCATTAACACCAAACAATCTCTGCCTGAAATAATTTGCTCTACAACGTGCTGCTGACCTGCTCTAAATTCAGAATAACCAAAAATTTCTTGCAAATTTTGTTGCAAAGTATTTAACGGTTCAGCTACTGATAGATCACTCAATGGAAAATCTTCTGAAATAAATGAAAGGCATATTTTACCCGATTATCACCTCAAGAAGAAAACTTTCTTTTTCACTAAAAACGGTGCACACTTTACCTTATCACTCTCATCCGACCAGACATTATGAATCAAGCCGACGTTTTTAAACAAATTGCCCACTTTTGGAACAATGGCATGCCTTTTAATCAATTGCTAGGGTTAGAGATCATAACTTTCGATACTCAAACCTCAGAAATACGCTTTCAATGGCAAGATAAACTTATTGGTAATCCAATGCAGAAAATATTACACGGTGGCGTAACAGCTTCTGCCTTAGATCTCGCTGGCGGTATTGTTGCAGCAGCTAACATCATTGAGCATCTTGATGATACGTCGGAAGCCAATATTGCACGAAGTTTATCTAAATTAGGCACTATTGATTTACGCACTGACTTTTTGCGCCCAGGCCGTGGTCAAGCGTTTGTAGCGACCGCTCGTATTATTCGCAGCGGCAGTAAGGTAGCAGTAGCAAGAATGGAGCTACATAACGAAGAGGGAGTGCATATCGCATTCGGCACGGGTACCTATATGGTTGGCTAGGCCGTATTGAACTTTGCTGTACACCTTTTCAACATTATATTTGGTAATTGTACAAAACTACACTTTTTGATGGGATTGTTCCCGATAAATAAGTGAAGCGCCTAATTAAATAATTAATTAACTTAGCATAAGTCATGATAAAATATATATTTAATCAGCGCATATACCATGACTCAGCAAGAACAAAAATTAGGCGTTATTAATGCCGTAGCTGCCTATGTGTTATGGGGTTTAGCCCCTATCTATTTTAAACTCATTGAGCATGTGCCTGCTGATGAAATTATGGTGCATCGTATTCTGTGGTCATGCTTACTTTTACTAAGCTTTGTACTGCTCACTCCAAAACGACGTATAGCTTCTACTTTATTTAAATCACCAAGCACTATAGGGAAACTTGCACTAAGCGCATGCTTTTTAGCCTTCAATTGGTTTGTGTTCATTTGGGCCATAAACAACAATCACATTCTTGATGCAAGCCTAGGTTACTATATCAACCCACTAATTAATGTTGCTTTTGGCATGCTATTTTTAGGTGAAAGGTTACGAAAATGGCAAATATTTGCTGTTGCTTTAGCTATTTTAGGCGTGTTAATTCAATTGTTTACGCTAGGCACGTTACCGATTATTTCACTCACTTTAGCAATTTCATTCGCCATTTATGGTTTATTACGAAAAAAGATACACGTTGACTCTATTGTCGGTCTGCTTATCGAATCATTCATCATGATGCCTATAGCTATTTGTTATTGGTTATTTTTTGTTGAAACCAGCACCAGCAACATGATTAACAACACCATAACACTAAACACTTTTCTGATCGTAACAGGCATTGTAACTACCGCGCCACTGCTATGCTTCACCGCGGCGGCAAAACGGCTAACGCTATCTACTATTGGCTTTTTCCAATATATTGGGCCAAGTATCATGTTTTTATTAGCTGTCTTTTTCTATCAAGAACAAGTGAGCCATGAGAAATTACTCACGTTTGGTTTTATTTGGTTAGCACTGATTATTTATTGCATCGACACATACAAATATCGACATAACGTTTGCTAACGGTCAATTGATGTTGGTATGGTTATATTGAACAGTGCACCTTCACTTGGGGTGCTTTCAATCGTAATATCACCGTGTAATTGCTGTTTAATGATATTATAAACAATATTCATACCTAGACCGGTGCCGCCACTATTTCTTTTTGTGGTATAAAATGGTTCAAAAATATTAAGTAACACCTCGGGTTCCATACCCTCGCCATTATCTTTATATACTATCGTAACCCAACTTCCTTGCACGCTTAGGTTTAAGGTTATTTTCCCTGAGGCTCTATTTTCAAACCCATGCTTAATTGAATTGGTGACTAAATTAGTGAACACTTGAGCTAGGGCTCCAGGGATTGTTTTTATATCAATGTTTTCAGGGCCATTGATTTCATAGGTGACATGATTTCGCTTCATTTCTGCTGATAGCGTTTGCATTATTTCATGGCTATAGTCGACCAAATTAATTTCTCTCGCTTCGCCAACTACCTGATCTGCTGCTACTTGCTTAAAGTTATTTAATAATTCAATGACTCTGTTAAGTGACGACATATTAAGTCTTGAGGCCTGATCAATCGAATCAAAATATTTGCGCATCTGCGACTTTGTTAAATTGTTTAATTCAAAATATTGTTGAATTTCATGCGTGTTTTCTAATGCAGAACTGGTTGAGGTTAACGCAATACCTAGTGGTGTGTTGATTTCGTGAGCAACACCTGCAGT
Organism: Thalassotalea hakodatensis; assembly: GCF_030295995.1. NCBI lineage: Bacteria > Pseudomonadati > Pseudomonadota > Gammaproteobacteria > Alteromonadales > Colwelliaceae > Thalassotalea > Thalassotalea hakodatensis. Next base: position 4,172,783 of record NZ_AP027365.1, read on the forward strand.
GAGCTTGCCTAAAGATGCAAGCTTTTCTGATTGCACTAACTGGTTTTGCATTTCTTTTAAATTATTTAATGTTAAGCTCAATTTCCGCGTAGTGCGCATATTTTTGACGATAAACCACACCAATAAAATACTAACAAAAACGGCAATACAAATAACAACAGCAAGTACCATAAGGTAAAACTGCTGCTGCTCAATCATTTCTGTACGCGCGGCTAGTTCAACATTCTTTTGATTTAGTTGCTGACCTTGTTGGTCAATTTGTGATTTTTGTTTGGCGATCACTTCGCGATTAAACGCAATACGACTCTCCATATCGCTGCTTTCTTGCTCTTTTTCGATAACAGACTTCTGCTGAGTTTTTAATTTTTTTCTAATTGTCGTTAACTGGCCGACCATATCACTTAATTGCTTTTCTTTTATCGCTACCGCTTGTTTTTGTCGTTCAATGTCTTTTTTTAACGCGATTAATTGTATTTGCCGCTGCTCTGCTATTTGTTGTCGTTCATTCAGTTGTTGATCTAATACATGCAACCTTTTTGCCGTTACCGCTAGCGCTTCACTTTGGTGTTGTAAATCGTTATGTAATTGTGTTTCTCTTTTACGCATTTCTTGCATCGCCAGTTCCGTTTCTCGATACAACTCAGCAATATCAATTTCAGTACCACCAAGCAATAACAATTCTTTGGAGATAGTTAACCCTTCATAGACAATATTGGACTTATTGACCTCAAATTCGATCGCAGAAGTCCTAGAGTTAAAAAATAAATTTAACATCACATGATGCTTATCCAAGCTATTGAAGGTAACGAGCAAAGTATCGGTTTTTCTGAGATCTGACGCAACAACACTCAAATCAAACTTATCGATGACATTAACAAATACGAGATCTGCCTTTGCCGCTTGTTGTGTTGAATTCGCTAACGTTACCACGATTGGCTTTTTCTTAACCTGTTTTCTCGCTAACTCTTTTTGTACTTTATGATAAAAATCTGTGTCTTGATATACGGCAATAGTAAAAGCGTTTTTTTTATCTTCCGATGGCCAAGCTACATGCTTAATAAAATTATAAAGATAAGCTGTTTTGATTTTATCACTGCTGAGTTGCTGAGCATGAAGTGTACACACAATCAGCAATTGGCAAGATAGAATCATTGCCACTATACCCCGTTTTTTACGCCACCAGCTGGACATAAATACCATACCTTTTATTATTATTATGAATACTGTACTGACTTTTTCATCATAAATCACCTGCTAAATTTGACCGCTAAGTTCTTCGTAGGTTAATCTAACAATATAAAAAATAACAATAAGAATTAAATGCTTAGCAAGTCTATTATCCATATTGCGTTATTGTTGTTAGTAGGCCTAGCTCATCAGGCTAATGCAAATTACCCTACGGCAGCACAACCTGCTAATCATGATGATTTTCTCCATTTTTCCCTTCAACAATTAATTGACACTAAAGTTACCGTTGCCTCACTATCTGAAGAAACTGTTGCCCAAGCTCCTGTACCAGTAAGCTTAATTACTGATTCAATGATTAAACAAAGTGGCGCACAAACGTTAAAAGAATTGTTACTCACATATGTGCCTGGATTTACCCACGTAGAAGATCAAAATGAAATCAATATTTCAGCTCGCGGTATTTTTACCTCAGCCCAACAAAAGATACTCATTATGGTTAATGGTCATCGCTTCAACAGTAGAAGTTATTCTATGGCAACGCCAGATCACAGTATTTCGTTAAATAAAATTAAACAGATCGAAGTGCTAAGAGGACCAGCCTCTTCGCTATACGGCAATGTTTCTTTGACGGCAACCATTAATATCATCCTCAAAACCGCTGCTGATATTGAACAACAGCAAGCAAATCTATCTGTAGGTAATCACGGTCAAAAATCTGCTAACATTCTTTTAGCAAAAACTTTTTCACATGCCGATGTTGTGATGTGGGCAGATATGTATCAAGCAGATGGCGAAGTAATCCCGCTTGCGCCTGAAAATATTTACAGTGAAAAACCTCAACCCAATAGCGAAGCGATAATTTATGGCATTAAAGATAAGCATCCTTATGATATTGGCATTTCTATCACTACGCCAACAGGTGAATGGTTGCTCAACCGTCGACGTAGCCACTATATTGAACCCTTTACTGCTGGTGGCTTAAGTGGTGAACCATATCAATACGACAGTTTTGAAAAAGTAAACGGAACGGGACCAGGGTTTGGTTATTTAACAACGCATTTCGGTTTTACAAATACCGTAACTGGTGATGCTTGGGTAAATAAAAATCGTCTATACTTTGATCAACATATTGCAGAAACCGCAGTCGTTGTTGATCCTATAACACCTGTTTATTTAGCACCCACATGGAAAGAGTTATCCGGTGGTGTGTCGAGCACCGTTGAATTTAAAGCCAAAGGCGGCGACTTATTATTAGGCATACAACTTGAAAGCTACAAAGTTTACGCCGGTACCATACTTTCTGCCACAAATAGCTTCACAATTAACTCGAATAGCGAGCCATTACTACCCGACGGTTCAGAAAGTAACTATTCAGGATTTTTACAGTATAAATATCCGATCACTGATAAATGGCAAAGTAACATCGGTTTACGTTACGACTACAAGAACCGTAAGATGACCAATAACATCGATCAACTAAGCCCGAGACTTGGCTTATTATATCAACATAAAGACATCAGCTTTAAATTGAGTTATTCAGAGGCCTTTGTAGACGCCACTTATTGGAATCGATTTTCCAACCTTTCATCCTTTATCGGTGCTACGCAATTAAAGCCTGAAATACTACGCTCTTTGCAAATTTCGCCAACGATAAATATCCCTCAATATCACTTGCAGCTTACGAGTAACTTTTTTTACGATCAGTCAAAAGATGTGATCTTTCGCGATAATAGTACTGAAAACGTCAATTACAGTAATGCAGGTGAGTTATCTTCTTGGGGGGTCGAGCAAGAAGTTCAATACTTAACACCAGCCCTCAATATTCGGGCAAATGCAACGTACCGGGCGGTAAGTAATAGCGAAAAAATACCCGTTACTGGCAGTTACATTAATAACATTCCCAAGCTCACGGCTAATATCACCTTTGATTTTCCCGTTAATAATAAACTTAGCCTACACCTTGGCTTACGCTATATTGGCAAACAGTTTTCTCCTATCAACCTTCAACAGGAAGGCATGTCATTAACGGATCATTATCCAGAGCGTGGGGTAAACTTTTATCAACCAGAAAAGAAAATTAATGCGAGTTTATTAGTAAACTCCAACTTACGTTACCAAATCAGTAAGCACATTTCATTAGCATTGCGTGTTGATAACCTGTTGAATAAACAGTATCAACAAGGGGGAACAACAGTACATCCATATCCGCAAAAAGGCCGATGGTTTAACGCGCAGTTATCAGTGAGCTTTTAACACCTCGATGTTGTATTCACTCCATGATGGTGATCTGATTACGACCATTTTCTTTTGATTGATATAGTCCTTGATCAGCAATATTCATTTGTTCAGCAAGCGATAAATGACTATTAAACACTACGCCCATACTGACTGAAAAATGAATATCTTGCTGGGCGTATTTTACCGTCGAAGTAGACAACTTTTGTCGGAAATTATCAAGCACTTGATATAAACCTTCTTGGTTTTCTCCTGAAATCAACACAGCAAACTCTTCACCACCTAACCTTGCTAATAAACTATTTGGTATATGTTTTCTCATATAAAGCGCTAAATACTTTAAGATATGATCACCGGCATCATGGCCATATTGATCATTAATACGTTTAAAGTAATCAATGTCAATCATCACTAAACCAAAGCAATTACCTGCAGCAATGTATTCTTTTAAATATTTTTCAGCATCACTAAAAAAAGCGCGGCGATTAGGTAATTCAGTTAAGTAATCGGTGTTTGCCGCTTTTTGAATCATCTCAATATTATGCAAATTTTCAATATTCTGCATCATTCGGCAATAAAATTCTTCAGTACAAAACGGCTTACGTAGAAAATCATCAGCACCATTTTTGATAAATCGCGCAGACAACATGGGATTAGCAGCTCCAGATATACCAACAATAGCAAGTTGTTCTTTATTATAATGCTTGCGAAGCTCATTAGTTAATTCAATGCCATCCATAATCGGCATTTCTAAATCGGTGATCACCAGCTTTATATGGGGTTGTTCTTTCATTGTTTTTAAGGCAGAAGGGCCTGTATCGGCAACAAACACTTCAAAATTTCGTCGCTTTAATAATTGAACTATGTAATTACGCGCAGAACGCGAATCATCGACAACTAACACCCCTGTTCCTCTATTAGCTTTTTGCCAATATAGTATCCGCTTTAGGTACATATAAGCTTGACTGTTTTCTTTCGGAATATAATCAATCACCGGTTGTGCTAGAATTTTTGCCCGGGTTTCTTCATCCATTTTACCAGTGATCACCACACTTGGAATATCATGTGACAACACGGTATTAATCACTTCGCCTTGCTGAGCATCAGGTAAGTTATAATCTAATGTAGCCGCAAAAAAAGAAGCATCTTCTTTTAAAATAGCAACTACATCTTCGTGACTCTTAGCCACAGTGACTTGATAGCCTAAAGTTTGACCAATTTTTTTAATCACAGCTGCTATCGAATTACTGTCTTCTACTACTAACAACTTATCTGACATCAACTTACCTAAATTTATAATGCTTTTAAATTAGCATAGGCAATTACCAGCCATTTGCTACCGACTTCTGCAAAATTTACCTGAACACGACTTTGAGCGCCATTACCTTCATAATTTAACACAACACCTTCACCAAATTTTTGATGGACAACAGATTGTCCTAACTTAAAGCCTGTTCCCTCGAATGTTTCTAACGAAATGGTATTAGCAAACCGGCCAGAAGATTTAGGGCGAGTAACTTGGTTTTGCATTCGTATTTCTTCTACACAATCACTTGGCAATTCACGTAAAAACCGACTTGCCGGATGAATTTTTTCTTGTCCGTATAGGCGACGGCTTTCTGCATGACATAAATATAACTTTTCCATTGCCCGTGTCATACCAACATAACATAAACGTCGCTCTTCTTCTAAACGACCAATTTCTTCTAATGACTGCTGCGAAGGAAACATGCCTTCTTCCAAGCCAGCAATAAACACTAAAGGAAACTCTAACCCTTTAGCAGAATGCATTGTCATTAGCTGTACTGCATGTTCAAATTCATCGGCTTGTCCTTCACCAGATTCTAGCGCAGCATGGGTTAAAAAGCTCGTCAGTTCACTTTGCTCTTGTTCAAGTTCAGGATCTACTTCAAAGGTTTGGCAAGCAGTAACTAATTCATTTAAGTTTTCAATACGCGCTTCTGCTCGTTCGCCTTTTTCAGCTTGATACATCGCTTTTAAGCCACTGTGTTGAATAACAAAGTTTGCTTGTTGATCTAAATCTAAATGTTGTGATTCATCTTCAAGTTGATCGATCAGTTCGACAAACACGTTAATGACCTTTGCACTACGGCCTTTTAACTGATCGCTTGCCAACATAGTTTGACATGCTTGCCACATGGTCATTTGCAAACTACGTGCAGCATCGCGTACTAACGATAACGTTTGATTACCAATACCTCGTGTTGGGGTATTGATAATACGCTCAAACGCTGCATCATCATCTCGATTATTAATTATCCGTAAATAAGCTAATGCATCCTTAATTTCTTGGCGTTCAAAAAAGCGTAAACCACCATAAATACGGTAGGGTAAATTCGCTTGAAGTAATGCTTCTTCCAAAATACGCGACTGCGCATTACTACGATATAAGATAGCTACATTGTTTAAATCACCGTTATCACTTCGCCATTGCTCTATTCTGCCAGCAATGAAACGTGCTTCATCTATTTCATTAAAGGCAGTATAAATAGCAATTTTTTCCCCTTGTTCACCTTGTGTCCAAAGGTCTTTCCCCAAGCGATTGTTATTGTTATCAATTAACTTATTTGCAGCCGTTAAAATATTGGCAGTTGAGCGATAGTTTTGCTCTAAACGTATGGTTTCAGCGCCGGTAAAATCATCTAAAAATCGTTGTATATTCTCTATTTTCGCACCACGCCAACCGTAGATTGATTGGTCGTCGTCCCCCACGATCATCACATTGCTTTGCTCTCGGCCAAGCAAGTTTAACCAGGCGTATTGAATCGCATTGGTATCTTGAAATTCATCCACTAAAATTTGAGAAAATCGCTGTTGATAGTGCCGTAACAGAATCGGATGGTGCAACCAAAGTTCATGTGCACGTAGTAATAATTCAGCAAAATCTACCAACCCAGCACGATCACAGGCGTCTTGATACGCTTGGTAAACTTTAACAAAGGTTTCTTCTGTTTGATCGTAATGGGTTTCAATATGATTAGCACGTAGCCCTTCATCTTTTTTGCCGTTGATATACCATTGCATTTGTTTTGCTGGCCAACGTTTTTCGTCAAGATTTAACGCGCGTAAAATACGTTTTATTAAGCGCAGCTGATCGTCAGAGTCCAACACTTGAAAGCTTTGCGGTAAGTTAGCCTCTTGAAAGTGCATACGCAATAATCGATGTGCTAGCCCATGAAAGGTACCGATCCACATACCATGGATATTGCCACCTACCATTTGTTCAACTCGTGCTCGCATTTCAGCCGCCGCTTTATTGGTAAATGTAACAGCAAGAATGCTGTGCGGCGATACTTTCTCAACTTGCATAAGCCATGCAATTCTCTGTACCAATACTCGTGTTTTCCCGCTACCTGCGCCTGCTAACACCAGCATATTTCGTAACGGAGCGCCTACCGCTTCACGTTGTTTATCATTAAGTGAATCTAATAGTTCAGATACATCCATAGGGTGTCTCTCGTTGTAAAGGTGTTAATTAATTAAACGGCTTAATTCGGTGATATGTCGCAACTCTAGCGTTGCTAGTTGCTTAATTGGCTGACCAACATCATAAGTCGATACCCATGCGGTTTGACAGCCAAATTGGGCAGCGCCAATAATATCGTTAATGCCACAGTCACCAACATGTAAAAGTTCAATAGGCTTAATTAATAATTGCTGACAAGTTTTTGCAAACATATCGGCAGAAGGCTTTTGTTTATTACCTTGGCCTGCATGATAAATATAGGAAAAATATTGTGCCAGATTAATCGCCCTTGTATCTACATTTCCATTAGAAATCGCGATTAAAGGCCATTTCTTTCCTAGTTTTGATAATAGTTCATGTACAGCGTCAGGCACAACAAAGTTGCTACGTTGTTCAACAAAGTATTGAAGCGCCTGCTGCGCCATCGTTTCTGCCTGCGCTTTATCAAAACCTAGCGCCATTAAGCCTAAACGATAACTCACTAGCCTTAACTCGCCAACATCATGTATTAGCTCGGCATTATCTAATAACGCTTGCTGACGAAAGCGAAACCAATACTGATAGCCATACTGGCCATCAGGTAGCAATTCAGCGAAGTATTGCTGCATTTTTTCATCAGTCGCTAACATCACTGGAGCGTTATGATACAACGTATCATCAAGGTCAAAACTAATGGCCTTAAAAGGCAATAAACGACGGTTATAACGCATTAACTTGCCTGGAGTTGCACCAATAATTTAGCCACTAACTTCCTAAATTGGTTCAATAGTAAGGTATCCATTCTTGGCTCAAAGTGATCCGCATCTTGAGAACTGATGGCAATGAAGCCTATCACTTTTTCGTGATGCTCTAATTTAATCATGACAACCGAGCCTTCACAGGCTTGATCAAAAACCATTTGCTGTTCACGCTGTTGAATACGACCAAAATAATAATCTTCTGCCTGTAATCTATTATCCAAAATTTCCTGACAATCTTGCTCTATAAGACAATCATGCTCAAAACTATAAGGTGCTACAAGCCATACCTTTAATGACTTTAAAGATAATAGTTCAGTCGTTGCTTGGCGCAAACAATTTAATAACTCTGCTGCGGTTTCACAATCGAGTAAGCGTAGATATAAATCACTGTATAAAGAAAATAGTTGTTCATTTTGATTCGCTACTGACATCAAATGAGTAATTTCTTCTTCTAACGTTTGTACTTTTGTGCGTAATGCCAACTGTTGACGTTCAACGAGTGAAATAGCGCCTCGGTGAGGATCTGATAAACGTAGTTGAGCGACTAAATCTGGCTGTCGATTAAAAAAGTCCGGGTTATCTTGTAAATAGGTCACAATTAACTCATCGGTTAATTGTATATCGACATCTGGTACCACTAAGTTTTCTGTTGAGTTTTCAGCAGTAATTGAGGTTTCATGTTTACTCATATATGAATTTGTCCATCGAAAACATGCACCGCTGGTCCTGTCATTTTTACAGGACTACCGGGGCCTTTCCAGTATATTTTTAATTTGCCACCAGGTAATTGCACGGTGACTTGTTTGGCGAGTTTTTTCTGAATTTGCCCAACAACAACAGCAGCACATGCGCCACTGCCGCAAGCTAATGTTTCTGCGGATCCTCGCTCAAAAACGCGTAATTTAATGAATTCAGGAGAAACAATCTCCATAAACCCTACATTTGCTCCTTGAGGGAAGCGATCATGAGTTGCCAAGCGCGCGCCTAAATACTCAACTGGCGCTTTCGAAACATCGTCAACAGTTAGCACGCAATGCGGGTTACCCATTGACGCAGCACCACACAGCACCGTTTCTTCGTCACTTCGTAAGATGTAAGTACCTTCTGCTTTTTGAGCAGTAAAAGGTATTTTACTCGGTTCTAATTGCGGGACTGGCATATTGACGGTCACGTTACCATCACGCTCTATAAAAAGCGTCATTTTACCTGAGTGCGTAGATACACGAATTTTATTACGCCCGGTTAGCCCTTTCATTTTAACAAAACGAGCAAAGCATCTGGCGCCATTCCCACATTGGCTAACCTCACTACCATCAGCATTAAAAATGCGATAATGAAAATCTAAATCAGGATCGTATGGCGGCTCGACAATCAGTAGTTGGTCAAAGCCAATACCAAAGTTTCGATCAGCGAGCATTTTGATTTGCTCATTAGGTAAATACACATTTTGTGTCACGTTATCGAGCACTAAAAAATCATTACCCAACCCATGCATTTTTGAAAAATTTACTAACATCTAGCTCTCTTAAGGAAGCAAGGCTTCTCCCTGCCATAAACTTGCTAATGACTCGCGCTGCCTGATAACAAATGCTTTGTCACCATCTACCATCACTTCCGCGGCTCTTGGTCGACTATTATAATTTGAACTCATGGTAAAGCCATAGGCACCTGACGATCGAACGGCAAGTAAATCACCCGCTTCAATAGCCAATGCTCTATCTTTACCGAGAAAATCCCCCGTTTCACACACTGGGCCCACTACATCATAATTTTTTTCCGGAACGTTATTGTGCTTTATCACGGGTATGATTGCTTGCCAAGCTTGATATAGCGCAGGGCGGATAAGGTCATTCATTGCACCATCAACAATCGCAAAATGTCTATCTTGATTGGTTTTTAAAAACTCAACTTCAGTCACCAAAATACCAGCATTAGCCATAATTGCTCGGCCGGGTTCATAAATAAGTGTAATATCTCTGTCAGACAATTTTTCTGCAATAGCTTCTGCATATTGTTGAGGATGAGGCGGTTGCTCATCTTGATAACACACACCTAGGCCACCACCGACATCAATATGAGAAAGTGTTATACCCTGCTCAGCCAAGCTATCAACTAAAACCAACACGCGATCAAGGGCATCTAAAAACGGGGCTATTTCGGTAAGCTGAGAACCAATATGACTATCTATACCTTTCACATTGATGTGAGACAAAGTAGCTGCGTGTGCATAAATACGGTAGGCATCATCAATACTTACGCCAAATTTATTCTCTTTCAACCCTGTAGAAATATAGGGATGCGTGCCGGCATCAACGTCAGGATTCACCCGCAAAGAAATAGGTGCGATTTTATTCATTGATTGTGCTACTTGCTGTATACGCGCAAGCTCAGCTTCTGATTCAACATTAAAACAATAAATGCCTTTTTCTAAAGCGTAGGCTATTTCACCCGCTTTTTTACCAACACCCGAAAAAACCACTTTAGCAGGATCACCGCCGGCTTCTAACACGCGTGCTAACTCGCCTTTTGAAACAATATCAAAGCCTGATCCTAATCGCGCTAAAATATTCAGCACCGCGATATTACTATTGGCTTTTACCGCATAGCAGACCAAATGCTTTCGACCCGCCGCAGCGTTATCAAAGGCATGCCAATGACGTTCAATGGTTGCCCTAGAATAGACAAATAAAGGTGTGCCGTAGTTTTTCGCTAATTCAGCAACGGCACAATCTTCGGCATATAACTGCGCCGAGCGACGATTAAAAAAATCCACTATTGTTGTTCCTGTTTTTCTACCGGTTGCTCAATAACAGTATTAGACTGTGTTTTTTTCTCGTTTGATTCTTGGTATAAAGGACCAGGCATTCCACAGCCGGAAAACAACACTATTGAGAGTAAGCCACCGAAAATAATTGAATTTTGTTTACGCATTTTTGATTAATTCGATTTTTTTCCCATGATAGACGTTTTATAATCTCATGACCATCAATTACCAACGAATCGAAGACTAATTTTTTCGATTCAATAAAAGGACCACTCAATGAACGATACACAGTACAATTTAATGGCAGACGACCTATTACTGACACTTGAAGAAGCGATAGAAGACTGCGGTATTGATATCGATTATGAAGGTGTTGGTGGTATGCTAACGTTAACCTTCAAAAATGCCAGTAAAATCATCATTAATAAGCAAGCGCCATTGCATGAAATTTGGGTTGCTACCAAATTTAACGGTCATCATTTTCACTATGACAATGAACAATGGATCGACAAACGCGGTGGTGGTGAATTTTGGCAATTTATCTCAGACGCTGTAACTAAACAAGCAGACGCACACGTGACTTTAAGCGCACAATAATTAGGATCCCGCATGACACAACCTATCATTCGTATCGCCACACGAAAAAGTGCTTTAGCACTTTGGCAAGCAGAGTATGTAAAAGCTCAACTTGAACATTTTCATCAAAACATTACTGTTGAACTTGTACCTATGACGACAAAAGGTGATATTATTTTAGATACGCCCTTAGCGAAAGTTGGCGGTAAAGGATTATTTATCAAAGAGTTAGAAGTGGCAATTTTAGAAAACAAAGCGGATATTGCCGTTCACTCAATGAAAGACGTGCCCGTTGAGTTTCCTGAGGGGCTAGGTTTGGAAGTTATTTGTCCGCGTGAAGATCCTCGCGATGCGTTCGTTTCAAATACTGTCAATAGCGTTGAAGAATTACCACAAGGTGCTGTTGTAGGTACGTCAAGTTTACGCCGTGAAAGCCAATTACGAGCGATGCGTCCTGATCTCGTTATTCGAAGCTTACGTGGCAATGTTAACACCCGTCTTGCTAAACTCGATGCTGGAGAGTTTGACGCTATCGTATTAGCCTCAGCAGGTCTAATTCGATTAAAAATGTTAGACCGCATTCGTCAATACATTGCGCCAGAAGTCATGTTACCCGCCAATGGTCAAGGTGCTGTAGGCATTGAATGTAGAACAGACGATGAACACGTTAAGGCATTATTGGCGCCTTTAGAATGCGCAGAAACACGTACTAGAGTGTTAGCCGAACGTGCAATGAATGCTAAATTAGAGGGTGGTTGTCAGGTCCCTATTGGGAGCTACGCGACACTTGAAGGTTCAACAATTTATTTACGCGGATTGGTCGGCGCGGTAGACGGCAGTAAAATCATCAGTGATGAAGTTACCGGACAAGCCGACCAAGCCGAATCATTAGGCAATACTTTAGCCGAGAAATTACTCGCGCAAGGTGCTGACAACATTTTAAAACAGGTATATGAACAGTAACCTGTATGTGCTAAATACCCGCCCTGAACCCGCCTGTTGGCAATTACAACAGGCGCTTAATTCAGCGGGTATCAATAATTTATGTCAGCCATTACTAGCATATCAAGATAAAGGTGATGGCACGCAGCTTGAGTCGTTAATCAACACGTTTCAACCCAATATTGTTATTTTTATTAGCCAAGCAGCGGTTGAGTCTGCACATAATAGCTATGCGTTATCTCATTGGCTGATGCAAGATACCTCTATTATTGCCGTAGGTGAAAAAACTCAACAATGTCTGAAAAACCTCGGTTACCAAGCAATATGTCCAACACAACACAACAGTGAAGGTATGCTAGCATTACCTGAACTTGCAGCAGAAAAGGTTGTGAATCAACATGTATTAATTATACGCGGGGACGGCGGTAGAGAACATTTAGCACAATCATTAATTAAGCGTGGGGCTAACGTAGATTATTTTGAAAGTTATCAACGAAATTGGCTTAATATTGCCGCAGAACAAGACAAAGTCTGGAAAAATAAGCAAATTAACGCTATGGTCATCACTAGTGAATCACAATTAATACGCATGGTTGATGTTCTCAAACCAATGGATGATTATTGGACGCAGCATTGCACGTATATTGTGCCCAGTAAACGCGTAGCAAATACAGCTAGTGCATTAGGCTTACGCAATATATTGATCAGTAACGGCGCCAGTGATAACGCCATTGTGACAACATTAAAAGGCATGGAATAACCCTATGACTGACTCATCATCTTCTGATAAAAATACGCCTGACAGCACACTTAAAAGCACTGAGCAACCTACTAAAAAAAGCGCTCACGTTAATAAACCTACGGATTCGCCAAGCAACCCCGTTAGAACTAGTGCACGTACTTCCTTGGCTTCCCCTAAGCAGCCTATTTCAAAAACAGCACTTGTCTCACTTTTATTGTCTTTATTCACCATTGCAGGTGTAGCAGCCTTATTTTATTGGCATCAACAACATGCATCTGAGCAAAAAACGGCAATAAACACGCAAATACAACAAAACAGCGAGCAGTTTGGCCAACAAGTCACACAGCTTCTGCGTCAACAGCAGGTTGATTCTCAGCAGCAGCTTACCAGCGCATTAGCAGAAATAACGGCACAACACGACGCCCGTATTGCGCAATTAAATGCTCAAATCTCTCGATTAGAACAATCATCACCAGAAGATTGGCTTTTACATGAAGCAAACTATTTAATTCGTATTGCGAGTAGAACTATCTGGTTTGAGCGAGATACGCAAGCAGCAATTAACTTACTAAAAGACGCCGATGAACGCCTAAAAGCGTTAGATTCTGCTGAGTTCTTATCGATTAGACAATTAATCAGAGCCGATATTGAAGCGTTAAAACTGGTGCCTGAATTAACCACAGAAGAAGTAACATTAACGTTAATGGCCTTAGAGGAGCAAATTGCACAATTACCCTTAGCAATGGCTGACATTCCGGAGCCAATTGAAAGCGAAGAAGACTTAACGCTTTCAAACAACACTGCTGATTGGCGTGAAAATCTAGCCAAAACTTGGCAACGTTTTAAACAAGATTTTATCACTATTAGACGACGTAGTGGCCAAGTAGAGCCGCTAATGTCACCTGCCCATCAACAAAACTTAAAAGAAAATTTATCGCTGACTTTACAACAAGCTCAATGGGCAGCAAGTAAAGAAAATAACACGCTATATTTGGCATCGTTAAATAAAGCACAATCGTGGTTACTCACATACTTTGACACCAATGAATCAAAAACAATAAAATTTAATCAAGCGTTACAGGTGCTTAAAAATGAAACCATCGAATTTCAGCTGCCAAGTAGTTTGCAATCACTAGAAGCAATTAAGCAACACATGAGTGAACCTGAGCTTGAAACGCTTCCTCAGCCACAAACACCTCTAAACTCGCCTACACAACAAAAGGAACAGCAAAACGATATTAGCGAACAACACGGAGACGTTATATGAAACGCCTTATTTTAGCGCTTATTTTATTTTTTGCTGCAGTTGCACTCAGCCCTGTTCTTATAGGTGAAAAAGGGTACATTTTAGTTGCCATGGGCGACTACACTATTGAATCAACGGTTGTTACCGCCCTAATTGCTATCATAATTTTATTTATTAGCTTATTGATTACTCTGAAGTTATTGCGCGGCGGCTTATCATTAAGCTTTTCTGCTTGGCATAAAATTAGATTTTCTGGTCAACGACGGGCGTTACGCAACTTTCAAAAAGGCATTGCCGCTTACGTATTAGGCGATAATAAACAGGCTGAACATTTATTAGTTAAATCTGCTGATAGCATCCCTTTTACCGAAACTGCCTACTTAATGGCTGCAAATGCAGCTAACTTACAAGGATTACCGGACAACACAAAACATTATTTACAGCAAATAAATGGCGATCAACTCGACGTTAAAGAAACAGGATTAGAGTCAGTCTTAATCACGATAAAATTATTGTTAAACCATCAAGAATTTTCCAGCGCAAGAACACTTATCGACAAATATCATAAATTTATTGGTCACGATGACCGTTTATTGGCATTGGAACTCGATTTAAGCTTGATCGAACAACGCTTTTTTTACGTGGTTGAACAATTAAATAAAGCACAAAAAAGTAAACACTTTACACAGCAGCAAATAAACAGTTGGCAACAAGCTGCATTTTCAGGGGCTTTTCATCAAAAAATTACCAAAGAAAGCCAGCAGGCATTAAATAATTATTGGAATAACTTACCTCGTAAGGTTAAACAAGAAGAAACTGTTTTACTTGCCTATTGCCAAGTATTAGCTGCAAATCGCATCAATAAACCACTGACCGACATATTATTACCAACCGTTAAAAAGGGCGCGAATGATAAGTTCATTTATGCGATAAGGCAGTTACCGCTAACGCAAGTAGATGCATTAATTCAAGCGGTGCAAAAACATTTACACCATGATGCGAAAAACGCAAAATGGTTAACAGCACTCGCTCATTTATCAGCAATGGATCAACAGTGGGAAATGGCTGAAAAAGCCTTTAATGCCCGCCTACACCTTGAACAACCAGTAGATACACTCGATCTCACGACTTTCGCTCACGTATTAGAACAGCTTAATAGACCTGAACAAGCGATATCAGCATTAAAAAAAGCAATTTCTATTTCTGATGTTGATAACACTTTAAAAATAAGTGGTTAGGGTCTGTTGTTCTTTCGAGATTAAGTTTTGTTCGAACTAAACGCTTTTTGTTCAAAGCGTGAGCAATGACGCATGGTTACTCCATGTAAAGTGCGAACAACGATGAAGAAAGAGCGTTTAGCTGAACCCAGAGAGCAGCGTTTTTTGTCATTTATACGTCGTTATTGTTTTTTCATGTGGAAAAACCACATATTCATCGCAATGCCTTGTCTAAATACCAATAAACGGCTGCAAAAATACACGCGAAAGATCAACAGATCCTAATATCGCACTAACCACAGCAAGGAACAACAAACGTAATATTGACCACTTCAATACTTTTAACAGCAATATTCCCGCAACAACCCAAGCAAAGTCAGTTGCCGAATTCACTGCACTAACAAAGAGTGGTTGATAAAGCGCACTGATGAGCAATCCAACCACTGCCGCATTAATCGCGATAATAGCGCCTGCAACTTTTTTATGTGTCGCAAGACGTTGCCAATTAGGTAAAAAAGCAGCCATTAATAAAAAGCCTGGTAAAAAAATAGCAAGAGTGGCTGTTAATGCTCCGAGCATGGGTGCAGATGAAATTTCTATAGCACCTAAGAAACTTGCAAAGGTAAACATTGGCCCAGGCACACCTTGAGCGGCAGCATAACCCGCCATAAAAATATCATTTTGTACCACGTCATTAGTCGCCGTTTGTAATAACGGCAAAACCACATGACCACCACCAAAAACTAAACTTCCCACTTGAAAGTAGCGAGTAAACAATGACAATATGGGTTGTGTGTATGTCAACAAGCTCAGTAAAAATACCGCAATAAATACTATCAACCAGTAATAATTTTTTGGTCGGCTGTTATCGATTAACTCTGCTTTACTCAACGATTCTGATGATAAGTATCGCGCCCCAATCAATGCAAATAGCGTCAAAATCAGTAAATGATTCATCGGAATAGGAAAAAGCAGTAAACTTATCGCTGTGATCAAACAAATAGTCTGGGTTGCTTTGGATTTACAAAACTGAGTAAACATGGTGTACACAGCATCAGTCACCACCACCACAGCAAGTAATTTAAAGGCAGTAATTAAGGTGACTAAATAAGGATGCTCACTATAGTTAGAATAGGTCGTTGCAAATAACCACATCAGTAAGAAAGAAGGCAAGGTAAAAGCAAGAAACGCCAAAATAGCGCCAATAATACCTCCTCGCTGATAACCAATAGCAAAACACACTTGGCTTGAACCTGGCCCAGGTAATATTTGTGATAAGGCAACGATATTGCTATAGGCTTGTTCAGTTAACCATTTTTTTTCATCAACAAATGTGCGATGAAAGTAACCAATATGAGCAATTGGCCCACCAAAAGACATACAACCAAGTATTAGAAAAGAGTTAAATATTTGCCACAATGTTTAAACACCCCAAAAACATAAACGTTTTATTATACTTTTGTTCTATGACATGAGCATGACAACAGTAAAAGAGAGCCTTATTTAATAACAGCAATTATGCTGCCATTAAATAAGACTCTCGGCCTTGGTACTTAACTTTACGGCTAAAAGATCCTTTACCTTTTTTAGCTTTGACCACTTGTGTTTTAAACGCTTTTGAAGTTACCAGCGCCGCTAAATAATTATGCTTAATTTCACCTCGACCATGCTCAGTGGTATGATTTTTATTATCTTTTTTACTCATCAGTTTTCCTCTTTGGTTAATGATGGCTATTATAAAAATATCAAGCATAAAAAAGATACATTTTTTTAATACATGACATCACCAATCATCACCATTAAACCGAAAGCTAAATGCCATGGGTTATTTATCACCTTAACAAGCTTACTTGCACTGCTCATTATTACTCTGATCAGCCAGTTTTATTGGCAGCAAGCTAGGTTTGTCTTAATGTTCTTGATACTGGCTAGTATCGCAGGCGTTACTTTAGGTGTATTAAAGTTATTAGAGCCTAAAACCAGCTTTTATTTGTCGCCACAATACTTGAAATTTCAACATAGAAAGGGCTACTGGCAGCTTGAATGGCAGCAAATATTGGCAATACGGCCGTTAACTAATGATCGTGGCATAGTACTAGATGAATTGAATTATATCGGCTTAGCAATTGATAACATCGATACTTTTAAAGACAGAATATCAGTTAGACTTGCTAATCATTTGATCCATGAACAACGACCGTTAGTCACTTACTGTGTCGCTAATGAGTTAATTAAACCCGAACAGGCTGTGATTAACTTCGAACCCTACAAATGTAATAATGGCGAACAAATAAAAGGGCCAATTGCTGGCTTTTTACATCAATGTCAGACATTAAAACAAGCCCTTGGGGCACATTTATTCATTACTGATGGTAATATTGATCGCTCACTCACCGAATTTGCAGCATTACTCAGAGACTGTAAAACAAGCAGTGAACATTACATAAAAAAAGCCCGCTAAAGGGCTTTATCTGTCACTAACAAAAATTTATATATACGCAAATGCATCGGCAAACATATGATTGATATTAGCACCATTGGCGACGAAATCAGTTCGCACCACACCCACCATATCAAATCGTCCGGCAACATAAATGTCATAATCTGCTAAATTTGTAATGTCACTCATGACAACTTTATGCACCATACCTGTTCTCCCCGACCAATCATCATGCGGCGTTTCTATAACAGGTATAAATTTACCGTGTGCTAAGCCTTCAACTGTATTTGCTGTTTGCTCGAGCTCATAACAAGCGCTTGGTTCTCTAAGACCCCAATATACTAAAACTTCACGTTGGCTGTCAGTATCAGCAAGATATTCAAACATAGATTTAATATAAGAAAAACCTGTTCCGCCCGCTAACAAAATAATGGGTCGATCACTACTTTGACGCAGCTCTGCACCGCCTAATGGTATTTCAACCAATACATTGTCATGTGCTTTAATACGCTCAATCACTTGCATGGGATAACTATCAGCACCAAAGGCACCTATTTGCAATTCGATTAGTTCGTTATTTGGTGAACTTGCAATTGAGAATGGACGCTTATCATTTTCATCCATGATGAAATTTAAATATTGCCCGGGCAGAAAGTCGACCTTTTGCTCAGGTCGCAATAACACTTTATATACATGCTTAGTCAATGAGGTAATTGACTCAACGTTACACTGTACTTGCTTCATTTGTTAACCTTTATCGAACGTAACTATTACTGTTCATTACGTTGTTTGTCTATTTCTTCGATGCCTAGTTCACACCAAATTTCATCTACTGCGGTTTTAATCGTTTCATCCATAACGATGGGTACACCCCATTCTCGGTCTGTTTCACCTTGCCATTTGTTCGTTGCATCCATGCCCATCTTAGAGCCTAAGCCTGAAACAGGTGAGGCAAAATCTAAGTAATCGATTGGCGTATTTTCTATCAAGGTTGTATCACGAGCAGGATCCATACGCGTTGTCATCGCCCAGATAACATCCTTCCAATCTCGAGCATTTACATCATCGTCACAGACAATAACAAACTTGGTGTACATAAACTGTCGTAAGAATGACCATACCCCCATCATCACGCGTTTCGCATGACCTGGGTATTGCTTTTTCATCGTAACAACGGCTAATCGATACGAACAACCTTCAGGCGGCAAATAAAAATCAACAATTTCTGGAAATTGTTTTTGTAATATCGGCACAAAAACTTCGTTTAAAGCAACACCTAAAATTGCCGGTTCATCTGGTGGCCTACCTGTATAGGTGCTGTGATAAATGGGTGATTTACGCTGAGTAATATGCGTAACGGTAAATACGGGGAAGTCATCAACTTCATTATAGTAACCAGTATGATCGCCATATGGCCCTTCTGGTGCCATTTCTTCTGGGTCAATGTAGCCTTCAAGGACAATTTCTGCCGAAGCAGGCACTTCTAAATCGTTACTAATACAGCTAACAACTTCAGTTTTACTTCCACGTAATAGCCCGGCAAATGCATACTCAGACAAACTATCTGGAACTGGCGTTACAGCACCTAAAATAGTAGCAGGATCAGCACCTAAAGCCACAGATACTGGAAATTTTTCCCCAGGATTTGTTTGTTTCCACTCTTGGAAATCTAATGCGCCGCCTCTGTGTGATAACCAACGCATGATCACTTTATTTTTACCCAGTAATTGCTGACGATAAATGCCTAAATTCTGTCGTGATTTATGCGGGCCTTTGGTAACGGTTAAACCCCAAGTAATGAGAGGGGCAACATCACCTGGCCAGCATTTTTGAATAGGTAGCTTAGTTAAATCGACATCATCACCCGCTATTACGATTTCTTGACAGGGGGCTTTTTTCACCACCTTAGCCGGCATGTTCAAAACTTGTTTATATACAGGTATTTTTGCTAAAGCATCTTTAAAGCCTTTTGGTGGTTCAGGCTCTTTTAACATCGCAAGTAGTTTACCTACATCACGCAACGCAGCAACATCTTGTTGACCCATTGCTAATGCAACCCGTTCTGGGGTACCAAAAAGATTGGTAAGTACGGGAATTTCATAACCTTCAGGATTTTCAAATAATAATGCAGGGCCGCCTGCTCTTAGCGTGCGGTCACTTATTTCTGTCATCATCAAATCAGTTGAAATCGGCATACTGATCCGTTTTAACTGACCTAATTTTTCAAGCTGGTTAATAAAGTCTCGTAAGTCGCTATATTTCATTGGCTACTTTTTCGTTGCACGTTTAATATTTGAAAGCGCGAATACTACACTATTGTTGGCTATTTGTCGTTTTAAACCACAACAAATTATTCAATAGTAAAACTATTAGGCATAAAAAACGCCAGTAATACTGGCGTTTTTTATATAAACAGGAAATGTTTTATTTACGTTTCATCGAGTCAAAAAACTCGTCATTCGTTTTTGTCATGGCCAGCTTATCTATCATAAACTCCATGGCATCAATCTCACCCATTTCATGCACTATTTTGCGTAATATCCACATTTTTTGCAGTTCATCAGGCTTAGTCAGTAACTCTTCACGACGTGTACCACTACGATTAAAATGAATAGCAGGGAATACACGCTTCTCCGCAATTTTACGAGAAAGGTGTAATTCCATATTACCCGTACCTTTAAACTCCTCGTAAATCACTTCATCCATTTTAGAGCCTGTTTCAATTAACGCTGTAGCGATAATGGTTAAGCTACCACCTTCTTCGATATTTCGTGCTGCACCAAAGAAACGCTTCGGACGGTGTAGGGCATTAGCATCAACACCACCAGTTAAAATTTTACCTGATGAAGGGATAACAGTGTTATAAGCACGCGCTAAACGGGTAATGGAATCAAGCAAAATGACCACGTCTTTTTTGTGTTCAACTAAACGCTTAGCTTTTTCAATCACCATTTCTGCCACTTGTACATGGCGGTTGGCTGGCTCGTCAAAGGTTGATGCAACAACTTCGCCTTTCACAAGGCGTTGCATTTCTGTTACTTCTTCCGGGCGCTCGTCAATCAATAGCACCATAAGCTCAGCTTCTGGGTGATTATAAGCAATACTTTGCGCTATGTTTTGCAGTAATAGCGTTTTACCCGCTTTTGGCGGCGCAACAATCAAACCACGTTGGCCTTTACCAATAGGTGAGGCTAAATCAAGCACTCGCGCCGTAATATCTTCAGTTGAGCCATTACCACGTTCCATGGTGATGCGCTGATTTGGATGAATCGGCGTTAAATTTTCAAATAAGATTTTATTACGTGAATTCTCTGGGCGGTCAAAGTTGACTTCTGTGACCTTTAATAATGCAAAGTAACGTTCACCTTTTTTAGGTGCGCGTATTTTACCTGCAATGGTATCACCGGTACGCATACTAAAGCGTCGAATTTGGCTCGGAGAAACGTAAATATCATCTGGGCCAGCTAAATATGATGAATCAGCTGAACGTAAAAAGCCAAAGCCATCTTGTAGTATTTCTAAAACACCACCACCAAAAATGTCATTGTCATTTTCAGCATGCTTTTTGAGTATTGCAAAAATAATATCTTGTTTACGTGTTCTAGCAAGGTCTTCTAACTGCATTGATTCAGCTAGTTTAACCAATTCATTGACGGATTTTTCTTTAAGTTCGGTAAGATTCATATTGAAGTTCTTAGGCTGTTTAACGGTTTATGTTGGCCTGCTGGCTTGTTGTTTGAATAGAGTTTGATTTGAAGAAATGTTATTTTCTTTCGAGTTATAAAGTTAGCATTAAATATTGAAAGCGTAAAGTTACAAATGATAGAAATTAAAAGGCTCGCAATTGGCGAGCCTAAAATCAACTTAACCTTCTATAGATTTGCGTCAATAAACTCTTTAAGTTGAGTTTTTGATAATGCACCTACTTTCGTGTCTGCTACCGCACCATCTTTAAATAACAATAGTGTTGGAATACCACGAATACCATACTTAGGCGGTGTCGCATCATTTTGATCAATATTTAATTTAGCAACCGTTACTTTGTCTGCATATTCATCTGCAATATCATTAAGTAATGGTGCAATCATTTTACAAGGTCCACACCACTCAGCCCAGAAATCAACTAATACTAGACCTGATGCATTGATGACGTCAGCTTCAAAACTGTCATCTGATAGTTGAACAATTTTATCGCTCATTATTTTCTCCGTTTGTGCTGGCCCTTCGCCAAATTGATCGAGATTATACGCGTATATAGTGTAATTACCATAGCTAAAAATTAATAGCATATATTCATTTTAAACACTCAATCACCGTCATTTTCATAATTTGGATGTAAAATGCTTGAAATAATTAACAGTTTTGTGATGATTTATTACCCTTGGTTGTATTTATTACTACATTTACCTGTTAAGCTTATCGGCTATGAACAAAACACATTTATCAGATAAAAAATTTATCGAATTAGGCCTTGACCCTAAAGTTACCGCAGGTTTATCTGCGATGGGGTTCGAGCAATGCACAAATATTCAGGCAAAATCATTACCCGTATTACTTGAAGGTAAAGATATTGCAGGGCAAGCACAAACAGGTGAAGGTAAAACTATCGCTTTTCTGGCTGCCACTTTCCACCACATACTTTCAAAGGGCAAAACAGAGCATAATCAACCTCGTGCTTTGATTATGGCGCCGACACGTGAATTAGCCATTCAAATTCATCGTGATGCCATTGAAATGGCTAAATCTACAGGGCTACGTTTAGGCGTTGTTTATGGCGGTGAAGGCTATGACAGCCAACGTCAAACCTTAGAACAAGGTGTTGATATTTTAATCGGCACCTGCGGTAGACTTATCGATTACTTTAAACAAGGTACTTATCATTTAAACAACCTTGACGTAATCGTGTTAGATGAAGCTGATCGCATGTTTGATTTAGGCTTTATTAAAGACATTCGCTATATGTTTAGGCGTATGCCACCAGCAACAGAACGATTAAGCATGCTGTTTTCTGCAACCTTGTCTTTCCGCGTTAAAGAACTTGCTTTTGAGCATATGAACGACCCAGTCAGTGTTGAAGTAGCGCCCGAACAAAAAACCAATACGCGTATTTCTGAAGAATTATTTTATCCTTCAAACGAAGACAAGATGCGCTTATTACAAACACTGCTTGAAGAAGAGTGGCCTGATAAAGCCATTGTTTTTGCAAACACTAAACATAGCTGCGAAAACATTTACAATCATTTAATTGCAGATGATATACGTGTTGGCTTACTTACGGGT
Source organism: Thalassotalea hakodatensis (assembly GCF_030295995.1). Classification (NCBI taxonomy): domain Bacteria; kingdom Pseudomonadati; phylum Pseudomonadota; class Gammaproteobacteria; order Alteromonadales; family Colwelliaceae; genus Thalassotalea; species Thalassotalea hakodatensis. The sequence goes on from NZ_AP027365.1 coordinate 4,195,640, forward strand.
GATGTTCCACAAAAGAAACGTTTAAAAATTCTTGAGCATTTCACTGAAGGGCACCTAGATATATTAGTTGCAACAGATGTTGCCGCACGAGGGTTACATATTCCGCAGGTAACACACGTGTTCAATTATGATCTCCCAGATGATTGTGAAGATTATGTACACCGTATTGGCCGTACTGGCCGTGCAGGTGCTACAGGTCATGCAATAAGCCTAGCGTGTGAAGAGTACGTATTTAATTTACCCGCCATAGAAACTTACATTGATCATTCATTGCCTGTTAGTAAATACGATCACGAAGCACTTATCACCGATTTCCCGAAACCTAAGCCACGGCAAAGACGTCATAAACCTCATCAAGGTGGTCAAAACCGAGGCAGGGCGGGCAACCACAGAAGATAACTTATTGTAAGTGCATAAAACCATGTCAACAATTCACTCACCGTTATACGCCGTAATTGATTTAGGATCTAACAGTTTCCATATGTTAATTACGCGCCAATTAGCAAACAGTGTGCAAATTGTTGACAAGGTAAAGCGCAAGGTACGCTTAGCTTCTGGCTTAGATAAACATAACCATTTGAGCGATGATGCCATCGCGCGAGGTTTAGAATGCTTACGTTTTTTTGCTGAGCGCTTACAAGATATTCCAATACAAAACGTCAGAATTGTGGCAACCGCTACAGTTCGCATTGCGACAAATCAAGCCGAATTTCTCAAACAAGCAAATAAAGTACTCGGCCAAAATATTCGTGTACTCACTGGGATAGAAGAAGCTAGTTATATTTATCAGGGTGTTGCCTATACTAGCTACGGTGAATCAAACCGCTTAGTGTTCGATATTGGAGGTGCTAGCACCGAAATAATCGTCGGGCAAAATACCAACGCTAATAAAGTCATTAGTCTGAATATTGGTTGTGTAATTTTTAATAAACGCTATTTTTCAGATCAACAACTTAACGATAAAAACTTTCAACAGGCCGTTGATGCTGCTAAGCAACTTATCACACCATTTGTTTCAGAATTTAAGTCAATCGGTTGGCAAAAAGTATTAGGTGGTTCAGGTACTATGCAAGCGCTTTCAGAGGTGCTTATGTTTCAACGTAAGCCTGCATTGATTACTACCAGTTTTTTACACGATATCAAGCAAAAATTAATCACATACCAGCGATTCGATGCTATTGATATTGACGGCCTAACTAGCGAACGTAAACCGGTTTTTGCTAGCGGAGTTGCCATTTTAATTGCCTTATTTGAATGCTTTAATATCACTCAGTTACAACTTTCAAGTGGCGCGTTACGAGAAGGGTTGTTATATGAAATGCTACCCGACAACCAGAAAGTTGATTTACGACAACGAACAATCAATTCTTTGATGGAAAAGTGTCATGTTGATCAACCTCATGCGAATAATATATTGGCACAAGCACAACAGCTTTATGCGAGCTTTTCCTCGTCATGGGCATTAACCGATGACAACGGATTAGCTTTATTAATTGCCGCATGTCAATTACATGAAATCGGGCTTTTGTTAGCGTTTAAACACCATCAACAACACAGCGCCTATATTATCGAACATAGCCAACTTCCCGGATTTGATCAGGCCGATAAACAATTACTGTGCGCGCTTGTAACGATGTACAACGCTGATATTGACCCACAATTATTAAAACTTCAATCAGCCTGCGACTTCCAAACAGCTTGTTATTTATTGGCGATTATCAGAATAGCGGTTATTTTGTGTCGCCGCAGAAAAGATGATGTATTACCGGTTTATCAAAGCAGCGCTACTAATAATGAAATCACCTTATGCTTACCTAAAGCTTGGTTAACTTTACACCCTTTAATTGCTGATGAACTCATTCAGGAAAATGATCATTTAAAAGCTATTGGTTTATCGCTTAAGGTACATAGCCCAAATATTAGCAAATAAAATAAAACCCCCGCCCACCATCATTTGTATACTAACAAGTTCACCTAGTAAGAAATACGCGGCAATAATGCCATATAGCGGCTCTAGACTTACAGCAATACTTGCCGTTTGACCACTTAATCTTTTTAACGAGAAGTTAAATAAGGAATGAGACAACGCCGTAAATACAACACCCAATAACATGAGCAATTGCCACTGAGACAAATTCATAGATACGGTGAAAAGGTCGATAAACGGCAATAACACCAGTGCCGCAAAACCGTTTTGATAAAAAGCTACCTGTTTAGCTTTCACTTCAGCGACAAATTTTCGGTTTAATAGCGTGAGGATCGCAAAAGAAAGTGCCGAAGCTAAGCCCCAATAAATACCTAATAACGCATTCTTAGCATATGCTTCATTTGGCAATAATAAATAAATGCCTATTACCGTGATAACTGCTTGTATTAAGGTATCTAGTTTATACTGTTCAGTGAAAAACCACGGTTCAAACAGCGCCACAAAAACAGGAAACGCGGCGAACGTGAGTAACCCTATCGCTACGCTAGATATCTGAATAGCGCTAAAAAAGCTGACCCAATGGAAAGCGAGTATAGCGCCGGTTATGAAAAGCCCAAAAAGCCGAGATTTTGTGGTGAATAAATCATGTTTTTGGTAGACAACAAGTAAGCAACCCAAAGCAATACAGGCAAAAAAAGCACGTCCAAAAACAATATCAATCGGCGAAATGGTTAACCATTTCGCAAACAATCCCGACAAGGCAAATAACAGCACCGCACCGTGTAGCGCCATAAATGCTTGTCGGTAATGTGCCACTTTTTCTATGCCTGTTCTTTAAGCCAAATAGCAACTTGTTTGGCAAAATAGGTTAAAATGCCGTCTGCTCCTGCACGTTTGAAGGCTAGTAAGCCTTCCATAACACATGGCTTCTCAGCTAACCAACCGTTTTGAATCGCCGCCATATGCATTGCATATTCACCACTCACTTGATAGGCATAAGTAGGCACTTTAAATTCATCTTTCACCCGACGAACTATATCAAGATAGGGCATACCCGGCTTAACCATCACCATATCAGCTCCTTCTTCAAGGTCTTGAGCAATTTCATGCATTGCTTCATCGCTATTGGCAGGGTCCATTTGATAAGAGTGCTTATTACCTCCTTTAATATTAGCTGCTGAGCCGACAGCATCTCTAAAGGGACCATAATAATTCGAGGCATATTTTGCGGAATAAGCGAGAATACGAGTATTTACATGACCTTCAGATTCTAATGCCTCACGAATTGCGCCAACTCTTCCATCCATCATATCTGATGGAGCAACCACGTCGGCACCTGCCACTGCGTGCGATAATGCCTGCTTAACTAGAATATCTGTTGTAACATCATTTAATACATAACCTTCGTCAAGGCCAGATTCACCTAAAATGCCATCTTGACCATGCACAGTGAATGGATCAAGCGCCACATCGGTGATAACACCAAGTGAAGGAAATTTCGCTTTCAGTGCACGTACTGCTCGTTGAGCCAAGCCGTCTGGATTATAAGCTTCTTCGGCCATTAATGATTTTTTATCTTCCGGTGTTACCGGAAACAAGGCAATTGCAGGAACTCCTAATTCAACTAACTCAGCCGCTTCTTCTAGCAATAAATCAATGCTTTTACGTTCTACGCCAGGCATCGAAGCGACCGCTTCACGCTGCTGTTCACCCTCAAGTACGAACACCGGATAAATAAGATCATTCACCGTTAATTGATGCTCTGCCATCAATTGTCGAGAAAACGAATTTCTACGCATTCTTCGCATGCGACGGGCTGGAAATTTGCCAAATTGGCCATTCATATCATATTCCTCTCTACGTATTGTTCGTATCAGATTCTATTGTTTTTGCAATGACTCGGTTACGACCTTGTGTTTTAGCGAGATAAAGCGCTTGGTCTGCAATGTTAAAGATCTCAACAGGTGTAACATCTGCTTGTTGTTGATAAGTGGCTACGCCACAAGAAATCGTTAAAGATAATTGCTCACTTTCAATTGAAAAAGCCGTTTCTAATACTTTACTTCTTAACGCTTCTGCTAAAGCAATAGCCCCATCAGAGTCTGTTTCAGGTAAGATCAAACAAAACTCTTCACCACCATAACGAAAGCCAAGGTCACTACTACGACGTAATATGTTTTTCATTAACTGTGCAAGCTTAACTAAACAAACATCACCTGCGGTATGTCCATATTTGTCATTGATTGCTTTAAAGTGATCGATGTCAATAACAACAAGACTCAATGGCGTTAAATTTCGACGACTACGACGAAATTCTGCCAATAACTTTTGATCGTAATGTCGACGATTAAATAGACCCGTAAGCTCATCTTGGGTATTTTTTTGTTCTAACTCTCTGTTGGCATCTTCCAACTCTTGCAACGCAATGTTTAATTCTAATGTTCGTTCTTGCACAGCTAATTCTAATTGTTCTTGATTTTCATTTTGCAGTACCAACAATTCTTCTTGGGCTTTTTTTGATTCTACAGCACTGGCTAATGCTTGTTGTCGTGCGGCATATTTTTCGTATTTTTCATGGTGAGATTGACGTCCTAAAATAAAGACGATAAGCAAGCCAGTTATCCAGTAACCAACGGTATATAACTCGGTATTTAAATGGTACCAATCATATAAGCCAACATTCGTGAAAACGATAAAGCCTTGCACAATGACAAAGGCACTAAAAAGTGCTGCCAACTGGTGTTTTCGTTGAGCTAAGTGAAGTGCTAAAGCCGCTAAAAATAGCGTAGATACAATTTTTATCACATTACTGATCAAAATATTATCATTAAAGCTCAAAAAGAAACTAACACCAATGAAAACCAACAAACTCCACCCGATAAGATGATAGGCCCAATATAAATATCGGCGATTATCTGCCAGTTTAAATAATTCACTGCAAAACCATAGAATCAAAATGGCACTTAGTGCAGTAAAAAGAGGAAATTCTTGGCCATGAATACTGGTATATTGTGGTAGCAAAATAGAAAAATTTACCCCGTACATTGCGGCTAAACTCCCTGTTAATGCCGCTAAATAACTCGCCAATAATAAAATTTCATAATTTATTGTTGATAAGAAAATAAATAACAATATGAAGACCATTGCAATTAAGCCCCCAATTGCCAAACCAGAAATAAAACTATCTTGACCAATGTAGTGGGTAAATCGATATTGATTGAATGTTCTGATTTGCACGACACGATTTGCATGGGATGAAAGCTTTACCAGTAAAGTAACGGTTTCATTGGCTGATAAGGTTATTTGGCTGGTCACCACATTATTGATTTGTTTTGTACTCGATATTAATCGGTTTTTATCCGTTAACTGCTGACTTTCTTCATCTTGATAAATAATATGTTGATACAAAAATTGACGTCCATCAATCACCAAGTGATTATCAACGGTTTGATCTAATGCATTATATAATTCGACTTTAAGCCAATTGTTACCAGCATTAATCGCTATATCTTGGCTCGAAACTTTTTGCCATTGATCAGGCGCTAAATTTTTAACTTGTTTAATAGATAAGCCTTTGTTGGCTTCCTGCGGTAGATAGAGTGTTAGCTTTGTCGCACTATCATTAACGGGCATCGAAGAAAACGATGACATAGTAACCGCATTACTAGCATTACTGACGAGTAATAGACTGCACAAAATCAATAAGATAATGTGTAATCTCATTTAGAGCTCCAAGTTAAATACATAACGACTATTTTCAACACTGTATTCGATGATAGTCTGCTCAGAGTAACCCGTTATCTCTGCTAATGCTTTCACTACATATGGCAAATATGACGGTTCATTTCGGCTACTTTTAGGCTTTGGCCGAATCGTACGAGGTGTTAAATAAGGAGCGTCTGTTTCAATCATTAGCCGCTCTAATGGAATATGCTTAACAGCTGTTCTTAACTCACTGCCCCTTCGCTCATCACATAGCCAGCCAGTGATCCCTATATACATATCATGTGCTAAACACTGTTTCACTTCCGTTTCACTACCAGTAAAACAATGCGTAACGAATGCTGGAATTTTATTGATAAATGGCTTAATAATCGCCAGCCAACTGTCAAAAGCATCTCGCTGATGTAAAAATACCGGTAATTGCACATCAGCGGCTAGGGCTAACTGTTGACTAAACACTCTTTGTTGGTTTTCAGGTGTAGAGAAATTACGGTTAAAATCTAATCCACATTCTCCTATCGCTTTAACTGATTCATGCGTAGATAGTTCACGTAGTTGTTCTAAATAATTGTCTGTCACGTGATCCGCATCATGTGGATGAACGCCCGCGGTACAAGATAAATACTCAGGATATTGCTGACACAAGGTTAACGCTTGTTGACTTTCAGCCACATTCGTACCGGTCACCAACATTGCACTAACATTGTTAGCCTTGGCCCGTAAAATAATGTCAGCTCGATCTTTATCAAACCGAGCGTTTGTTAAGTTAACACCAATATCGATCAATATATTCGCCGCTTATTTATTATGTGTTATCACTATTTACATCAGCTTGCTGTTGCTCATCTTCATCATCATTTGCATGGTAAAAACCAGCAATAAAAACCCCCGCTTCAAATAACAATAGCATAGGTATCGCTAGAAGTGTTTGCGATATAACGTCAGGAGGCGTTAACAACATACCAAGCACAAAAGCACCCACGACGATATAAGGGCGCTTCGTTTTCAACTTTTCTGGTGTAGTAAATCCAGTCCAACATAACAACAAAATCACCACAGGTATTTCAAAGGTTAGACCAAAAGCAAAGAACAGTTTTAATACAAAGTCTAAATAGCTGCTGATGTCAGTGGCAATATTGACACCTTCTGGCGCTACTGAGGTAAAAAAGGCAAAGACAATTGGAAAAACGACGAAATAGACAAAAACAATGCCTGCATAAAATAAAAAGCTGCTACCAAACAGTAACGGCGCAACTAATCGCTTTTCTTTACGGTACAATCCCGGTGCGATAAACGCCCATACTTGATACAAAATGTAAGGCATTGCAATGAATATCGCGAGTACAATAGTCAATTTAAACGGAGCAAAGAAGGATGATGCCACATCTGTTGCTATCATTTGACCGCCTTCAGGCATTACAGCAAGTAAAGGCTTAGAAACATACTCATAAATATCATTTGCAAAGTACACCATTGAACAGAAAACAATGAGAACAGCCAATACCATACGTAGCAGTCGATCACGTAGCTCAAGCAAATGATCAAATAAGGTATATTGCGGTGTATTATCCATTAACGATCAACTTCTTTTTTATCCGTAGTTTTATCTGATGTATTTTCACCTGAGGTGGTATCAGTTACTCGGGCATTATCACTCTGGCTTGGGTACGGGTGCTGCACAGACTCAGCAGCTTCTTTTAGCGACTTAAGTGATTTTGCGACTTCAGGCGATATATCTTCAAATTTACTTTGCTCAGCTTTTTTTAAATCCGCATGTAATTCTTGTATACGTAATTCCTGAGAAATTTCATTTTGTACATTTCGACTAAAGCTCTTTACGCCTTTAATCCAGTCACTTACCGTTCTAATAGCTACAGGTAGCCGCTCTGGCCCCAATACGACAAGCCCGATTACCGAGATAACTAATAGCTCCCAAAAACCGATATCAAACATGTGCTACGCTTTATCTTTTTCTTTATTAGCTTCAGTGTTTTCTTCCGTCGCCTTTTTATTTGCAAGTGCTTCCGCAGACTGCTCTTCTTTCTCTTCATCAGTCACGGCTTTTTTAAAACCTTTAACCGCAGAGCCTAGATCTGAGCCTAAATTACGTAACTTTTTGGTGCCAAACAATAAAATAACAATGGCGGCAATTATCAATAATTGCCAAATACTTATTCCACCCATTAAAAAAACTCCTATAATTCAGTTACAGCCATTATAAAGTTATATTTCAAAAAAGCATCTGTTCACTGTTTTAAATTTAAGGAGAAAATAAAACGTTGTCTAAATTGCAGCTATTCATCCTCACTAAAGTCACAGTTTTATTCATGCTTACCAGTCCTGTAAGGGCAAATGTTGTTCAAGAAAAATGCACTCAAGAAGAGCAAAGCAAACAACATATAACCCAAAAAGACTGCAAAAAGCTATCGTATTCGGATAAAAAGCAACAACATTGGATGGAAAGCTTACATCAAGCGGTTTCAGATAGCGTCTATCATTCAGCGCTTTGGTTTGATGATTTTTTTCTCGAAGAAGGAATGGAGCAAGAGTCTCCTAAAACGACAGCCCGTATTCGTTTAGGATGGGAACCAGAGGCAAGAGATTGGGCTAAATTTGATACACGATTTCGTGTTAAAGTGAAACTGCCTCATTTTAAAAATAAAGCTGATTTAATTTTTTCAGATGATGATGATAATGATCAAAGCCACTTACCGTTAGAATCGATCAACACTAAACCGCATACTGATGAAGAAAGCTTCTCAGCTGCTTTACGATATACCCATCGAAAATCTAAAAGTCGTATTTTTGAATCACGCATTGGTATTTCGGGCGGGGATATTTTTTTTCGCATCAAGCATGACCGCAGAATTACATGGAATGAGCGTAATAGTATAAAAATAGATCCTTCTGTGTATTACTTTCTTGGTGACGGTTTAGGTGCAAAGTTATTGCTTGAATATGATTATCAAGTTAATGCGAAAACACAACTTCGAATCAATTATAGCGTACGTGGTTCGGCTGCCTTTAGCGGTTTACGTTGGAAACACGGAGCCTACTACTTGCGACAAATTGATCATAGATCAGCCTCTATCACTGCATTACAAGTTGAAGGAGAGCGCAATGGCGAGAATGGCTTTATGATTGATAACTACCGACTAAGTCACCGCTATCGCTTTAACGCATTACGAAGCTGGTTGTTTTTTGAAATTGAGCCTTTTTTAGAATGGCCTGAGGAACAGCATTACACAACAACGCCTGGTATTGCCTTGAGAGTAGAAGGATATTTTTCTAGAGATTAATATTACTATGCACTCGCTTTGGAGGTACTTTCCTCGATCTCACAGTTATCAGCAAACCTTTTTGGTTTAGCAATATGGTAACCTTGGCCAAAATCACAACCAGCATTGTTAAGCTTGTCGAGCATATCTTGCGACTCAATGCCTTCTGCCACCAATCTGTAGCCAAACTTACTTCCTAAGTCACGCAATGCTTTAACAAGCGAAATATTTTCTTCATTACAACTAATAGAGCGAATTAAACTACGATCTAGTTTAATAAATTCAAAAGGGTAGCTATGTAAGAAATTAAACGACGATAAGCCTGCCCCGTAATCATCCAGCGCCAACTTAACGCCAAAGTCTTTTAATTTACGCAACCCTTTCAATGCTAGCTCTGTATGTTGAGTAAATGCAGACTCATTAAATTCTAAAATTAAACGCTCCGGCTGAACGGTATTTTGTTTAATTAATTCTATGAGTAAATTTAACTGATTTGCTTGTGTTAAGTGACGCCCTGAAAGGTTCACGCCAATAAACGCATTGGCATATTCTTCATGAGATTCCCATTGACGCAAGCGTAAAGAAACTTGTTCAATTACCCAGGTTTCAATTTCTAGGATCATGCCGGTTTCTTCCGCCATAAATAAAAACTCGCTTGGTGTTAATAAACCTTTGCTTGGATGCTTCCAGCGAAGTAACACTTCAAACCCAAGGGTATCAGTACTTTGTAGCTCACTAATTTGTTGGTAATGTAATTCAAACTGCTGTTGCTTTATGGCAATACGTAGTTCTTGTTCTAGCGTTAGACTGGCAATTAATTGCTCACGCATGCTGTCATCAAAGAATACGTACCGGCCACGTCCCATACTTTTTGCTTGATACATTGCAGCATCTGCATCGCGCAATATTTCATTAGCATCGTTATAGTGGTGGTTGCATAAAGCAATACCAATACTCGCATTCGAATATAAAGTATGACCATTGATATCAAACGGTTTCTCAATCGCTGAAATAATACGAGTAGCGACTTCTTCAACATCGTCTTGTGATTGCAATGAATCAAGTAAAATAACAAATTCATCGCCGCCTAAACGCGCTAAAATATCATTATCGCGAACACAAATGGTTAAACGTTTTGCGATTTCTTTTAAAAACTCATCGCCTGCATGATGGCCTAAGGTATCGTTAATTAATTTAAAACGATCTAAATCGATAAATAATACCGCGAACCTATGTTTTGGATGACGTTTAACATGACTTAACGCGTAGTTTAATCGATCAGAAAACATTGCCCGATTAGGTAATTTAGTTAACGCGTCATGATGTGCTTCAAAATAAAGCTGCTGCTCTGCTTTGCGACGTTCTTCTATTTGCATCCGCAAATTTAAATTAGTTGCTTGTAACTCTTGTGTGCGTTGATTCACCATTCGTTCAAGTTCGTCACGGCTTCGTTGTGCCGCCTCTTGCGATTCTTTACGCATAATTGCAGAGGCAACATGTTGACTGACAAAGCGAATAAGTTCCAAGTCTTGATGACCATAGGCATGATGATGGTGATAATGCTGAATCGCCAACACACCGATAATATTGCCTTGATCGATTAACGGAGCACCTAACCAAGCCTTTGGCAATTTTTCAACCGGGTATTGCAAGGTAAAGGCTTTCTGTTCTATATCACCCTGTTCAGTTAACGCGTAAACACTACCATTTGTGATAAGCAACGGTAAACGTCTTGTAATTGCTAATTCCGTTAAGCCACTGCCCATTTTTCTTGGTTGGGGTTGTGCAATTTTTTCATCAATGTAATAAGGAAAGCTTAGCTTCTTGTCTTCACCATTAACTAAAGCAATATAAAAGTTTTCCGCAGGTAAAAGTGCATTAATCTCTTGGTGTAACGATTGATAAAATACTTGAATATCTTGATTAGCAGCCGTGAGCTCTGATATGGACAGCATCGCTTTATAAAGCTTTACTGCTTTTTGCCGTTCGCCTATTTCTTGCTGTAGTTTTCTATTGGTATCTGTTAGTTTCTGCGTACGCTGACGAATATTTTGCTCAAGCAACTCCCTGCTTTTTACACGATCAATTGCGGTAACAAGATGCTCAGCGATAAATTCTAATAGTTGACAATCCCGGTCATCAAAATAAAGCTTATTGTCGTAGCTTTGTAACGCAATAACACCAATAATTTGATGACCACGTTTAAGAGGAACGCCTAACCAGTCTACGCAGGAAGAACCGTATAATGAAATTTTCTCAGCTTTTGCTAACGCCATACGCTCTGCCGAACTACAATGAATAGCCTCACAATCATCAAAAACTAAACTGCTTAAACTTTGTTGCCAATGATTTTTTTCTAAGTATTCAAGTAGACGCTTTTCTTTGGCATTATGCGCATGTGCGAGGGATAAACGACGAGATTTGTTAACAAGAAGTATATGGAAACTATCAGCAATTAATAATGATTTAATCACTGACTCAAGCGCACTATAAAACGACGACATATCGTTTACCGTACTTGCCAATTCAGACAAACGCAGTAATCCTGATTGCATCGTTTTTACTTGTCGATATTTCTTTAACAGCGACTTAAGTTTAGGCAATTGGCGCGCTGCTTGAATATCTGTACTTGCCTTTACTTCCATCTAAGGCTAACCCATCTTTTTATTAGTATTATTATTTTGCGACCTAGTCTACCAAAATTTATCCTTTTGACTAGTACAAAAGCACAAAAAATGAGCATTATTTTCACATGACGTAAACGAAAACCATTATCTTAACCAACTTTCGAACTATAATTATGTTTTTAAGCACAAAAAAACCGGCAAATGCCGGTTTTTATCGCGATGGCTAATGACTATGCAGCCATGCCATTTTTCAGTTTATTTAACGCGTTTTTCTCTAATTGACGTACACGTTCTGCTGAGATCTCGTACTTGTCAGCTAACTCTTGCAAGGTAGATTTATCTTCATCTAACCAACGAGTTTTGATGATATCTTGACTACGATCATCAAGTGCAACTAACGCATTTGCTAAACGCTTATTCGCATGTTGCTCCCAGTTATTTTCTTCAACTTGCTGTGCAATATCTGAAGCAGCGTCTTCTAAATATTGAGCAGGTGAAAAATTACTTCCGGCAGCATTGTCATCGTCGTCATTCGACATTTCAAAGGTTTGATCTTGGCTTGTCATACGTGATTCCATTTCTAACACGTCTTTTTTAGTCACACCAAGTGATTCTGCCACATGACTTACTTCGTCATTGCTAAACCAACCCAAACGCTTTTTATTTTTACGTAAATTAAAAAATAATTTACGTTGTGCTTTTGTTGTTGCCACTTTCACGATACGCCAGTTGCGTAATACAAATTCGTGAATTTCAGCTTTAATCCAATGAACAGCAAATGATACTAAGCGTACACCTACTTCTGGGTTAAAACGCTTAACAGCTTTCATTAAGCCCACATTACCTTCTTGGATCAAATCAGCCTGTGGTAAACCGTATCCTGCATATCCCTTCGCAACATGAATAACGAAACGTAAGTGCGACATAATTAATTCTTGTGCCGACTGTAAATCGTTGTCATTGTGTAAACGAGTCGCTAGCTCATGCTCCCGCTCAGCGGTAAGCATAGGGATGCTATAGGCCGATTGCACATAGGCTTCAATGCTGCCGCTTTGTGGCACAGTTAGCGCCATCGATTGCATTGTATCACTCATTTAAAGTCACCTTTTTTAAAACCTTGCTCGCGATGTTAACACGAAGCATCTAATAGATCGATAGCTAAAACAAATCGTCATTTATATTAATAAGACCGAAGATAAGACTAGCATCTTTCAAACAATATGCGATGAATTTTTTATGACGTAAAACATACACGCTTTAAGCTATCTGCGATAACTTACGACAACTTATTCTGCTGTTGGTTCAATTGCGCGAATATGTTTTCTTACTGAGATATAACTGCCAGACAACCCTAACACGATCGCAAAGAGTAATAGCCATAGCATTTCTCCACCGCTTAGCCCTGTTAAGCTAAAGTTGCTTTGGTAAAGATCAGTTAACGCCACCAATGAATAAGAAAAATAATGCACTAGAGCAGCGACACAAAGTATCGCTACCATACCACCTAAAACACCATACCATGCACCGGCATATAAAAATGGCCGTTGAATAAAACTATCTGTTGCGCCAACGAGTTTCATTACAGCAATAGCGTCTCGTTGATTTAAAATCGCTAAACGTATGGTATTACCAATAATAAGTACTACTGAGGCACATAATAATATTGCAATACCAACAACAATATCTTCAATTAAAGTAGTGATCGCAGCTAATCGCGTTAACCATTCTAAATCAAGTTTACCTTGTTCAACTTCTCGTTCATTGGTTAATTTTTGCAGTAATTCTTCAGCCGCTTGAGGCTGGCTTGAATGCTTTGTTGGGATCACAAGTACCGTTGCCGGTAATGGATTTGTTGATAAGTAATCTAGTGCCTGTCCAAAACCAGATGTCGATTTAAATTCTTCCATCGCAGTTTTTGCAGAAATATAGTTAACGCTAGCCACTTCAGGGTAAAGCGACAATCGCTTCACTAAGTTTTCTGCTGCTTTTTCGCTGGTAGAGAGTTTCAAAAATAAGCTTATTTCTGATGCTGATTCCCATTGCTGTGAAATCGATTGTGCGTTTTTAACAAAAACATGTAACGTTGCAGGTAAAGTTAAGCTAATGCCAAGTACAAGAATTGTCATTACTGAGGTAAAAGGCGTGCGCCATAAATCGCCTAAACTACCAATACCTTGCTGTAAATGACGGATAAAATATGCCAACAGTTTGGCAGCAACATTTGTATGTGGCTGACTAGAATGGTTCTTTGCTGTATCGCGTTGTTTATTCATCACTTCCACCTTGCAACCCTTCAACAAGGCCATCGTTAATCATTGCACCTTGTTTTAACGTTAACGTGCGATATTTTAATCGTGCAATAAGGCCAAGATCATGAGTGGCAATTAGCACAGCAACGCCTAAATCATTAAACTCTTCAAATAATTTAATGATTTCTAATGAGAGTTTGGGGTCTAAATTTCCGGTGGGTTCATCCGCTAATAAAATTGGCGGCTTATTCACAATAGCCCGAGCAATGCCGACACGCTGTTGCTCCCCTCCCGACAACATATGAGGATAACAACGTATTTTACTGGTTAATTGAACTTTCTCTAGCGCAGCTTCAACACGTTTTTTTGTTTCTTTATGACCAAAACCTTCAATAACTAAAGGTAAAGCGACATTATCAAAGACAGTGCGATCCATCAGTAAATTGTGATTTTGAAAAATCATGCCTATACCACGGCGCACAAAGGGTACTTGTGAATACGATACAGAGGAAAGATTAACCCCATTGATATGAACACTGCCGCTTGTAGGTGTTTCCATTAACGACATCAGCTTTAACAAAGTACTTTTTCCGGCACCTGAATGGCCAGTTAGAAATGCCATTTCTCCAGCGGCTAAGCTAAAATTAACATTATTAAGTGCGACAAAACCGCCTGGGTAAGTTTTGTTAACCTGATTAAAGCGAATCATAGTGGCTCTTATTTATTCTGGTTCTTGGCTAAATAAAGCATTAATAAAATCTTCACCATCAAATGGCCGTAAATCATCAATACCTTCACCTACTCCTAAGTAACGAATTGGAATATCAAATTTATCGGCAACGGCAAAGACAACACCACCTTTAGCCGTACCGTCTAATTTAGTCAACGTCAGGCCTGTTAAACCTACCGCTTCATCAAACAACTGTGTTTGACTCAGTGCATTTTGCCCTGTACCTGCATCAATCGTTAACATCACTTCATGGGGAGCATTTTCATCAAGCTTTTTCATTACACGAACAACTTTTTTAAGTTCTTCCATTAAATGTGCTTTATTTTGTAATCGACCTGCCGTATCAGCAATTAATATATCAGCACCACGTGATTTCGCTGCGCTAATCGCATCAAAAATTACGGATGCACTATCAGCTCCTGTGTGTTGTGCAATTACGGGTATATCGTTGCGTTCACCCCACACTTGTAACTGTTCTACCGCAGCAGCACGGAAAGTATCACCTGCTGCTAACATAACTGACTTGCCTTGTGCTTGAAATTGTTTTGCCAGTTTGCCGATGGTTGTCGTTTTACCTACACCGTTCACCCCCACCATCAAAATAACATAGGGTGTATCACTCTTCTCAATCTCTAACGGTTTATTCACCGGTTCAATCACTTTATTTAATTCAACTTTAAGTAAATCATACAGGGCTTCTGCATCTTTTAACTGACGTCTTGACGCTGATTCAGTGAGTGATTGAATTATCTTCATGGTGGTTTCAACACCAACATCTGCCATTAACAAATGTGTTTCGAGTTCTTCAAATAATTCATCGTCAATTTTTTTGCCGCGGAAAAGGTCAAACAAACCGCCGCCGATGTTTTGTCGTGTTTTACTTAGCCCTTGTTTTAATCGAGCAAAAAATCCAACTTTCTTTGCTGGCTCTGGCTCTGGCTCTGGCTCTGGCTCTGGCTCTGGCTCTGGCTCTGGCTCTGGCTCTGGCTCTGGCTCTGGCTCTGGCTCTGGCTCTGGCTCTGGCTCTGGCTCTGGCTCTGGCTCTGGCTCTGCAAGGTTTTGTTCGTTTGGTGCTGTTGGCAAGTCTTTTTCTTGAGTTTCTGCCACATTTTCAACTTCAGAGCTTTGCTGTTCTTCGTTTACTTGCTCTTCTTCCGACGTTGGTTTTTCCGCTTTACTGCCGAAACCTAACCAAGAAAACATACCTTTTTTTTCTGACATTTCGTAACTTCTTTCTATTAAAAGCGAACAACAGGTGTTATTGCGTGTTAAACAAGGATAAAATTGCAGCTAGTTTAACACCTTAATTGCCGACAAAAAACAAAAGCTTGATCTGATGCGACCGACTAAACAAAAAACAACGCCGAAGAAAAATTCTCTCGGCAGTATACGTATTATTGCGGGTAAACATCGTGGCAGAAAACTTCCCGTTATTAATGCAGATGGTTTAAGGCCAACAACCGACAGAGTTAAAGAAACGGTGTTTAATTGGTTAATGCCATACATGAATGACAGCAAGTGTTTAGATTGTTTTTCTGGGGCTGGCAGTCTAGGTTTTGAAGCAATATCTCGTGGAGCAACCCGAGTAGATATGCTTGAATTAAACAAACATGCAGCTACGCAATTAACAAAAAACAAGGCGTTATTAGTTGCTGATAATTGTCATATTCATCATGTTGATTCGCTCAGCTTTCTTGCTCAACCAGTCACTGAAACGTTCGACATTATTTTTATTGATCCACCTTTTCGTCAGCAATTGCTACCAAAAGTCATTATGCTTTTGCAAAAAGGCTGGTTAGCCCCCGATGCACTTATCTATGTTGAACAAGAACTCGATAATACTACAATGACTATTCCTGAAGATTGGCAACTTGTGAAAGAAAAAATTGCAGGGCAAGTAAAGTATCAATTATTTCAGCAAATACCTTAACAGCTTTTGATCTTATTCTTTACTGAACACGTAATGTCACGCATGTTCATTAATGGAGTATATGATGTCTAGAATTGTAAGTGTTTTATTGGTTGTAATGTTGACTGCATGCTCAACAACTTACCCAAATAAAAATGTTACTGAGCAAACGTTTCCTTCGGTAACGGGCGAAAACTTATTAAAAGAAACGATTCAATTACCCCAAGCAATAAAACAAAAAGCCACTGTTTTACTGTTAGGTTATCAGCAAGACAGTCAGTTTGATATTGATCGCTGGTTGATCGGTTTAGATATGACCAATACTACAATTGATGTGATAGAAGTACCAACAATACAAGGTATGTTTCCTCGTATGTTTAGCACTCAAATTAACAATGGTATGCGAAAAGGCATACCCAAAATTATGTGGGCTGGAGTTATTACCGTTTACCGTGATGGCGATAAACTGCAACAGTTTACCGGTAACACGAACCCGAACAATGCCAGGGTGATGCTTTTAGACAAAACAGGTGTTATCCGGTATTTTTACGATCAAGGGTTTTCTGTAGATGCGTTAAATGCTTTGCGAAAATCGGTAAAGAGCCACTAAGCGATTTCCATTCCTAAATTAGATAACCCTTGACCAAGCGCCATGTCTTTTATCGCTTTAATTGTTTGTATGTTTTCTGGCGATTGTTGCAATAAATCAAACATGGCATTTTGCATTTCTTGTTCCCATTTCATAAGCGGGTCTTGATTAATTAACAGTGGATCTACATCTTCTATTTCGCTATTTTCTTCTAAGATAAGCAGTTCAACATAGGCAGATACACTGTTATGCGAAAGACGCGATATCTGATTAATTAGCTCAATATCATTATCTTGAATATATTGCAGTAAAGCATTTAGCGCCATACAAGCATCTAATGCGGGAAATACACCAAAAAAACTAAACTGCTCAGGATCAGGTATCTCCGCTTCTAACTTTTCGAGTTGCACCTCACAGTTAATATTTACTTTTTGCTTTTTATCGAGCCGTTGCCAAACCAAATTTAGTTGATTACGTAAGATTCTATAATCACCAACATCTGTCGCTTCACTAAACATTTTATAGTTAGGCAGCATACGCTCAAGTAATGCTGCGCTAAACGTTATTTGTTGCCATACAGATAGTTTATTTATCGGAAGTCGCATTTAAAACAAGTCACTTTTAATTATCATTATGCAAAGTATACTGGTTACGAAAAGATGTTCCTTATTTTTTTGCTAATTCTTTTTGTGCATATTCAAATCGTAACCGGTACTCGGTTACTTGTTGTTCAAAGTCATTAATTGTTTCTGTTAACGTTGCTGTTAATGCTTGATTTTCATCTCGCAGAGACTTAATCGTTTCGCGCGCTTTAGCGTATTCGCTTTCCTGTTGGTATTTTTTAGCTTGTTGGCCATCAAATTTTTGCTGACATTCAACAAGAGACTGTTTCAATTGTTCAGTATTTTCTTGCGAATCAATTAACTGTGTTTCAATGGCTTTAATATCTGATATTAGTTGTTGCGATCGAGCTTCCGCTTTGAGTACCTGTTCGCGTAATTGCTGGTTTTCTTTTTTTTGTGTCGATATAAATACTTGCTGTTCGGTAGTTTCTTCGGATAATACCTGATATTTTTTTTCTAACGTTCGTAATTGATTAGTTTGCTGTTTGTTTTGTTGTTTAAAGGCTGTTAATTCTTGCTCAAAAGCGCGTTCTTTTTCAAGATAACGCATTTGATGCTTTTCTCGTTCACGATGAATCTGATCAATTTTTTGTTGCTGACTTTCCTGCACTTGCTCTGCATCCGCTTGGTAGTGCTCAAAGTCAGCAGTGACTTCATTTAATTGGCTATTCAACTGAGTAATTTGTTGGTTTTGTACATCTAAGGTAGCAGTTTTAGCTTGCGCTGTTTTTTGGAGGTTAGCCGTTATTGATTGCTGTTCTTCAAGTTGACGATTTAGCATCTGGCATTGCTGCTCTAACGCTAAACTATGTTCATCATTTTCAGCAGAAGTAATTTGATGTTCTAATATATTAAGCTGTTGTTGGTGCTGTTGCTTTAATTGGGTAATTCGCTGTTGTGCTTGTTCGTTATGTTCACTTACTTGTGCAAGTTTATTTTCAAGCTCAGTGACATACGGTAAAGAAGATAGTTGCTCAGCAGTTAATGAATCAACCTGCGATTGCGAAGTAATAACCGACACTCGCTGCTTTATTTGCTTCGAAATATCATTTGCAAGCGTTTGGATTTGTTGATCTACTTCGCTCGATTTATCAAGTTTTTCTTCCATGCACATTCCTAGTGTTCTCACGCCACTTTAAAATTAGCACAGCAGTTAGCAATAAAAAAGGGAGCAAATGCTCCCTTATACGATTGGTATCAGTCAAGATAAATAAGAGAGTTACTTTTCTTCAGCTTTCTTTACGTTGTACTGAATATTCGCAACTTTCTGCGCATTTCCGCTTGCGTTACGTAATTGTGCTAAACGATTTACCTGTCCAGAAGAAGCTAGCATTGAGTGGATCGGCATGAAAATACCTGTTTTGTATAACTCAAGAATCTTTTCATCTGATAAGCCTTGTAGTTTCTCTTCGTTAATGCCGTATAAACCAACAAGCTTTTTGTTTTGGCCGTCAGAGAATGATACGTTTAACTCAAGCTCTTGAAGTAAATCATTTTCTGTTAGCACTTTTAAAAAGTTTTGGCTCGTCATTTCGTTTTCGTATAAACGACCTAACTGATCATGAATGTTTTTGAAAAAGTCAGTTTCTTCGCCTTTGTCATCAAACAAAGCATTGTCTTTATCTTCGCCAACAAACGGGCTGTCTAAATCGACACACGCTGTTAATGTATTTTCTTTTTCAGGATCTAAACCTAAAGAAAAAGGCACTAATGAAATTGCTTGAGGAATATAAATTGCCTGCCACTTTTCACCTTCAAGGTATAAATTTTCACCTGACTCTAGACCTAACATTACCACACTGCGATATTGACCTGACTCTGGATCTTTAATGAATACGATAGGGTAACTTGTTGAAGCTTGTGCAAACTCACGAACATTAATTGGGGCGATATGTTGATCAGCAAATTGTCTTAAGTCACGTTGAGTAGCAACTTTTACATTTTGATGTTGCTCTTTTTTTACTGCTACGATATTTGTCATGTTTATTCCACTCTAAGCTTTGATTCACTGCGGTTAATTATTTATAGATAAGTCGCAGAATTTCTAATAGTGAAGTAGTTATATAGACACCTTTCTTGGCTTTCAATGGCTAAACCGGAAAAATATAGTATTATTAACAGTAATATCGTCAATATTTGAATGTTTTTTCTATTTATTTCTCTATAACTTGTTAAGAATAATGAACTTTATTTCCTTTTCAGTACAAAGTAATTTACCCACTAAAAAAAATTATCTTTTTTTAAGCCTTTTGCTATGTCTTGCGTTATTTTCGATAACGGCATCAGCAAAGTCGAATATCAAGCCCATTTTCGGTTATAGCTTAAAAGGCTTTCCAAGAATGCAGATAAAGAATGAATCTAATCAAGAGCTAGCATGTTGGGTGGCAATAGATGGGTTTAAAAAGAAATTTCGCTTGCCGCAATTCACCACCTCTCAATGGATAACGGTTTACGACAAGCGTTATAATTATCAAAATTTTAGTACTTGGTGCGATAATATTAAACATCACCCTGAATATCGTAAATACAACCGCGGTTAATACATTACTTAACCAGAGTTCAGGGTAACAACTTACTTTCTAGTAGTTGTTTGCCTTATTACTGCGTTAAATTTAAAAACGTAAAACATATACAAACCGCCAAAAGATAAACTCGCCATTCCTATCACCAGAAAAATGCTTGGCCATGGACTTCGTCGCTCACGTTCAGACATTAAAGAAAAATAGCGCCTATCTTCTCCGTAAGCCTGTACGAAACCCTCACCTCTATAACGATCTGACATCACTAGTAGTTCACTAATACGACTCTTATTTTTTGCGATGCGTTCTATTCTATGTTCGCGCGTTTCATTAATAGAATGTAGAGAACCAGGAGTATAATGGCTGTTAAGCTCATTCGGCTTAATTAGCCCCATCGATTTATATTGAAACACCGTTTGAGAGAATATACCTGAAGAGTTTGAAAGAAATGTAAACGCTAAGCCTAGTACAATTGCAAAGGCAGCTTTAATGTAGCCAGTGCGCATTTTATGTCGCGCCTTTTCATGTCTACGACCAAGTTCCTCGGCTATCTCAGGTAAATGACTTAATTGAGATTGCACATAATCATTATCGAGTGAAGCGATTAAAGCCATCACGTCTGTTTCGAACGCCGAAGCTATTTTATGCAATATCTCAAATGAAGGTGAACCCTTATCATTTTCTAACTTTGAAAGGTATGACTGCTCAATACCTGCTCTATCAGCCAGTTCTGGTTGCGTTAAGTTTGCTTGTTGTCGAAGTTGTCTTATTTTCTCACCTAATTTCATCTTAATTCCTTTACGCTATAAACTCTTATTATTAACGTTAAGTGTTGATCATTAATAACTAACACTCGCGCTACTCAAGCAAGATTTTTTAGTATCATATCAGGAATAAAAAGATGAATATTGAGGCATAATGAAGAATATTAGCGGAGATAAAAAAATCGACGCCTTTAACAGCGTCGATTTTTAAAATTTATTACAGTAAGGTTAACTATTTCTTTCACGGAAAAGTTGTATTAACGCATTCGTTGAACCATCCATCGTTAAAGGCTCATCATGATCAGAAAGCTTTGAAAGCACTTGGTTTCCAAGAGCTTTTCCAAGCTCTACACCCCATTGGTCAAATGAATTAATTTGCCAAATAACCCCTTGAACAAAAACTTTATGTTCATAAAGTGCTATTAAGCTACCTAACGTTTTTGGATCTAGCTTATCAAAAAGTAAGGTATTACTCGGTTTGTTACCTTTCATCACCTTATGACTGGCAAGGTTTTGGATTTCATCAGTGCTACATTTAGCTTTTTTCATCGCCGCGGTCACTTGAGCTTCTGATTGCCCTTCCATTAGCGCCTGTGCTTGCCCAAAACAATTTGATGCCAGCATGTCATGATGATTTTCCACATCGTGATGCGGATATAATGGCAACATGAAATCTACCGGAATAGGTGTCTTACTTTGGTGGATAAGTTGATGAAATGAATGCTGGCCGTTAGTGCCTTCACTGCCCCAAATAATAGGGCCGGTATCATAGTCTAGTTCTTGGTTATTGATTGAAACAGATTTACCGTTACTCTCCATATCAAGTTGCTGTACGTAAGCAGGTAAACCACGTAAGTAATGGTAATATGGTAATAATACTTGAGATTGTGCACCATGGAAATTACGATACCAAATACCGAGCAAGCCCATAATTACCGGAAGGTTTTCTTCTAATGGCGCAGTTGTGAAATGCTGATCCATTTCAAAAGCACCCTGTAAAAATTCTCGATAGTTTTCATACCCTATAGCTAAAGCTAACGGTAAACCAATAGCCGACCACACCGAATAACGACCACCAACCCAATCCCACATCGGAAAAATGTTGTCAGAGTCAATGCCAAAATTTTCAGCCGCTTCTATATTTGTAGAAACACAAGCAAAGTTATATTGCACATCAGATTGTGTGGCTGTAGATAAAAACCAGTCTTTTGCAGATTCAGTATTTCTTAATGTTTCTTGAGTGGTTAATGTTTTAGAAGAAGTAATCACCATGGTTGTTTCAGGATCAAGCTTTGCTAATACATCTTGTAAGTGGCAACCGTCCACATTTGCGACAAAGTGTACGTTTATGTGCTTTTGACGATAAGGCTTAAGTGCTTCCGACATTATCTTAGGGCCTAAAAAAGAACCACCAATACCAATACTAACAATATCGGTGAACGCCTTACCTGAATAACCCTTTTTGCTACCACTGGATACAGCATCAACAAACGTTTTAACTTTTTCTAATGCTGCATGCACTTGTGGCATGACATCTTGATTATCAACGGTAACACTTTTCCCTGAAAAATTTCTTAACGCTGTATGTAGTACGGCTCTGTTTTCCGTTAAGTTAATTGGTTCACCTGAAAACATTCTTTTGCGATAATCTTCTAATTCAGCATTTTTCGCTAAGTCAATCAGCAAACCCATCGTTTGTTCAGTGATTTGATTTTTTGAATAATCTAGCGTTAGTCCAGCAGCTGTCGCAGAAAACTTTGTGAACCTTTTATCGTCAGCTATAAACAAATCACGCATATGTGTTGATTTAATTTCTTGAAAATGCGATTTAAGCGCTTGCCATTGTGGTGAACTTGTTAACATAACTAACTCCTATATGATCCTCTTCCAGCTCAAGTTTAAGCAAATATACATATCTGACGGTGGTTATTTACTCAGCATGATCTAAACATGAAAAAAAACACCATTTAACTGGTGAATTAACGCGATTATAACACCATGAAGCGGATACAAGCTAGAAAACAAGATAATTTTGTAGTTTTTTTACATCATTTTTGAATATTTATCCGCTTTACTGATTTATTTTAAAAACGAATTAAAACCCACAGTAATAATGTTGATAGCAAA
Source organism: Thalassotalea hakodatensis (assembly GCF_030295995.1). Lineage (NCBI taxonomy): Bacteria > Pseudomonadati > Pseudomonadota > Gammaproteobacteria > Alteromonadales > Colwelliaceae > Thalassotalea > Thalassotalea hakodatensis. The sequence goes on from NZ_AP027365.1 coordinate 4,218,705, forward strand.
AAAGTTCTTTCTATCGATAGGGCAATTAACAAAATGTATTTTGATGATTGAAGATCATGAACTTACTATAGCTAGCTTAATAATTCACTCATTTAAAGCGCTAACTAAAAACTTAAAATATCCTCCTCAATTGAATACATGTTAGGGTACAAATGCGCTAGTTTTGCATACCAGCGCTCGCTAATTTCACGTAATTTTCCACTCTGCTTTAAGTGATAAAATGCTTGGGTAACGTTTGCTGCTACTTCAGGTGAAGTACGTTTAGACATGAGCAAGTACACATCAGATTGATGAACAGTAAAAATAGATTTAAATTCGTTTTCTATGTTAAGTTGACGGCAAATATAACTGAGTCCTTGCTGTTCATAGATAATAATTGGCAACCTTTTCTTAGCAAGCAGACGAACATTTTGAGCTGGGTAAGTTACTGAATACAAGTTATTAAAGCCACGATTAATTAACCACTCTTCACGTACATCACCGCGAACAACACCAATGTTACTTATTTGCTTTAAATCCTGAAGCGAATTTATTTCAAGGGTATTATCAATAGTCGTAAAAGCCTGCCACTTCTTGGTTAACACTTTACCTATCCAGTGAAAGCTATGCTCTCTAAACGCAGTGCGTGAAAAGCTAAACAATAAAATATTCTCATTGTTTTTGGCTATATTTAAAACACGAGCTTCTGGCGATATTTGTATATTGGTAGATATATTCAACTCATCTAGCAATGCTTTAACTATATCAACAACATAACCTTCAGCTTGACCATTATCGGCAAGATAACTTGCAGGGGGCTCATCTACTCCTATAACACGCATTGATTCACTTTGACCATATGCATTGCCAATAAAGAGATATACACTAAGAAAAAAATAGATTAATCGTTCCATCGACATTCAACATTAACACTAACTTTAGTTAACTGTAGCAAATTTTGAATGTTCTGCTGTATTAAATAGAACAATTGTTATTTAACCTGAGCTCGGGATAAGAAGTTAGCTAATCAACTGAAACGATAAGCTTTTTATTTATCACACTGTTGCTAGTACGGAGTTTTTTCTTAGTGCAAGGCAAATTTGTGCGTCAATAACATGTCTATTGCAAATAAATTTAACGCAATAATAAGGAAAAACAATTGCTAGAAAGCAAGTTGTTATCCCGAGATCAGGTTATTTAATTATGTATCTCAATGACATTACTAAAATCAGATACTATATATAACTTACCTGATTTATTAAGCGTACCTTTTATATACTCACTGTTAATTTCCGTGCTCGTTGTATCAATTTCTAGTTGTTCTGCACTAATAATTTCCCCGACAGAATCAACTGCAACACCGACTAGCTGATCTTCGCTTTCCACTAAAATAATGCGGCTTTCGCACCCTTCATTTTCCTCATCTACGTGTAACATCCTGCGACTAGAATTGATTGAAACAATACTACCGCGGATATTTTGTATGCCTAAGGTAATATCTAATGCTCCTGGCACAGGTGTAGGTACATCATAAGGCAGAATTTCTTTAATTTTTGATACCGGATGTAAATATTGTTCCGAAGCTACTTCAAAACTTATCCATTGACTTTCGTTCAAATTATCCTCCCAAAATTCGTTATTAACACATTAGTTTACATTACATTCATTACATATATTTAGATGTCTAACTGTTTTATGATACATGTTTAGACTAAAAACTTTAATATAAGAGGGTTACATAAATAAAATAACCTTAGTATACTAAACATTGTAATTGACTATATCTTTTAATGTTCTCAATTTTAGTTAGTTATAAAACTAAATAAGCGTGGTTATTTTGAACATAAGTGAAAAATTAGTACTAGAAACTCCCAAGCTGATTGATGGGATAGAAATCAACGAACTGATCAGCAATAGTCCTCCTTTGGACACCAATTCGTTGTACTGCAACTTTTTGCAGTGTGGTCACTTTGCCAATACATCTATCGTTGCAAAACTAGATGGGAATGTCGTTGGCTTTATTTCTGGATATATCGTGCCAGAAAGACCAGAAACCTTGTTTATCTGGCAAGTAGCAATAGATAAGCAGGCACGAGGGCTAGGTCTGGCAACACGTATGCTGTTGGCCATTTTATCAAGACCCGTAAACGCTAATATCTCCTTCGTAGAAACAACAATAACGCCTGACAATCAAGCCTCATGGTCATTATTTAGAGGTTTAGCCAAGAAGTTATCTTGTGAACTAACACATGATATTTGGTTAGATAAACAAACACACTTTCGTGGTGAGCATGAATCTGAGTCGCTCCTACGAATTGGCCCTTTTAATGTAAGTGAATAAAAAACTATTATGAAAATATTTAATGAAATTGAATCAGAAGTACAATGTTATGCCCGTTCATTCCCTAGAGTTTTTAACCGAGCCAAAGGCGAATTTATGTGGGATGAAGACGGCAACAAATATTTAGACTTTTTAGCTGGCGCAGGAACACTTAACTACGGACACAACAATGATAAATTTAAGCCAGCACTCCTTGAGTACATTGAAAATGATGGCATCACGCATGGTTTAGATATGCACACACGTGCTAAGGGTGAGTTTCTAGAAACCTTTAACGAATTAATTCTCAAACCTCGTGATTTACAGTACATAGTGCAATTTACCGGTCCAACCGGTACAAACGCTGTTGAAGCAGCAATTAAAATTGCTCGTAATGTAACAGGCAAACATAACATTGTTAGTTTTACTAACGGTTTTCATGGTGTAAGTTTGGGAGCTCTTGCCGCAACAGGTAATTCCCATCATCGAGGTGGCGCCGGCGTTAGCTTAAATGGCGTGCACCGTATGCCATTTGACGGTTACTTAGGTGATAACATAGACACCACCGAATACCTAGACAAAGTGTTATGTGACTCAAGCAGTGGTATTGACTCTGTTGCTGCAGTATTAGTAGAAACCGTACAAGGTGAAGGTGGTGTCAATGCTGCAAGTATTGATTGGCTTAAAAAGCTTCAAGCAGTGTGTAAGAAGCACGAAATCTTACTCATAGTAGATGATATTCAAGCAGGTTGTGGTAGAACTGGCGACTTTTTCAGTTTTGAAAGTGCTGGTTTATCTCCAGACATCGTCACGTTATCAAAATCATTAGGTGGCTATGGTTTACCATTTGCCGTTGTACTGATGAAGCCAGAATTAGACCAATGGAAGCCAGGTGAGCATAACGGTACGTTTAGAGGTAATAACTTAGCGTTCGTTACCGCAAAAGCTGCCTTAGAACACTACTGGGCAGATTCTCATTTTTCAGATGAAATTAAGCGCAAAAGTGACTATATCACTGAGCGATTAAATAGCATTGTGGAAACGTACGGTGAAGGCAACTTCACTGCGAAAGGCCGAGGCATGTTCCAAGGCATTAATTGTGTTGATGGCGACATCGCTGGACGAATTACAAAACTTGCCTTTCAAAAAGGCTTGTTAATTGAAACGAGCGGCGCAGAAGATCATGTTATTAAGTTATTTTGTCCATTAATCATTAGTGATGAAAACTTAAAACAAGGTATTGATATCATCGAAGAGTCAGTCAAAGAAATCTGTGCAAAAGTCGATGACATGCCAGAAGCATTGTTGTACTTCGCTTAATAATACTTATTGAATAAAAATTATAGGAAAATTAATGATTGTACGTAATTTATCAAAAGCCAACGAATCAAACCGTCGTATCGTATCACCAGATGGTAACTGGGAAAGTACACGACTTCTTTTAAAAGAAGACAATATGGGTTTTTCTTTCCATATTACCACCATTTATGAAGGTTCAGATTTTCTATTGCATTACCAAAAGCACTTAGAATCTGTGTATTGTATTTCTGGTGAAGGTGAAATTGAGTCATTGGAAGATGGCAGTAAACACTCAATAACACCTGGCACAATTTATATTCTAGATAAGCATGACAAACATATGCTTAGAGCCTTCAAAGAAATACAATTTGCTTGCGTATTTAACCCACCGTTAAACGGCAAAGAAGTTCATAACTCTGAAGGTTCATACGAATTAGAAGCTGAGACAATTTAGTTTAATATGGTCAAATACTGAAACCCAATATGCGGTTGTTTGAATAATCGCATATTTCATTTTCAGCATTTCATAGCAAGAACGGAAGTCATCAAAACGTTAAATCATTACCGATTTATTTTGCTTGAAATATTGATTATTGAAACGGGTTTCTTCATTTGCCAAAGAGAAATAAAACCTAGATCAATTGATGACTTGCTGATCAAGTTTTTATTTTTCAGCCTGAAACATGGAATGCGTATTATGCTATATAAAACAATACGCGCGATAACTTAAACAACTTTCAGGCGGATTATATTAAGGCGACTCACCTAATAACGTTACTTAACATTTAACATTAACGTAATTGAGATTAACATGCATACAGTTGAAAAAATCGGCGGAACGTCGATGAGTGACTACAAGTCAGTAAGAGATAATATTTTCTTAAATCCAAATCTTTCAACACCTTATAATCGTATTTTTGTCGTATCTGCATACGCAGGCGTAACTAATAAGCTTTTAGAACACAAAAAAAGTGCTCAGCCAGGCGTATATTCATTGTTTGCCGACAGTATGGTCGATTCAAACTGGCAAGAACACTTTAAGCAATTGTCTGTCAGCCTTCAAAAGATTAATGAAGATTTATTTACTGATCCAGAGCAATTGATTAGCGCGAACAATTTTATTGAAGAACGCTTAGAAGACGCACGCAATTGCTTGTTAAACTTACAAAAGCTTTGTCAACACGGGCACTTTTCATTAACCTCGCATTTAGAAACCGTTAAAGAAATGTTGGCAAGTATTGGTGAAGCACATAGTGCGTGGAATACCGCCTTACTACTTAAAAATAGTGGTATCAATGCCTGCTTTGTCGATTTAACAGGTTGGCGTTCTGCTTCACATATTTCTTTAGATGAACGTGTTAACCTTGCCTTTAAAGATATCGACTTAGCGAGCTGTTTGCCTATTACTACCGGTTATGCACACAGTGAAACAGGCTTGATGTCAACGTTTGATCGAGGTTATAGCGAGATGACATTTAGTCGAATCGCAGTACTTACTAATGCCACCGAAGCAATCATCCATAAAGAATTCCATTTAAGTAGTGCTGATCCAAATTTAGTTGGCGAAGAATCTGCAGTTCCTATTGGTAGAACCAATTATGATGTTGCCGACCAACTGGCTAATTTAGGTATGGAAGCAATACATCCAAAAGCAGCAAAAGGCTTACGTCAAAGTCAAATTCCTTTACGGGTTAAAAATACCTTTGAGCCTAAGCATTTAGGTACTTTAATTACCGGTAGCTATGTCAGTAAATCACCGTGTGTTGAAATTATTGCCGGCTGCAAAGGTATATATGCCTTAGAAGTATTTGACCAAGCTATGGCTGGAAATATTCATAATTATGATCCGGTTATTTTAAAGACAATACAGCGTTTTAAAGGCTACATTGTATCAAAAGACGTCAATGCCAATACCATCACGCATTACTTAAAAGCAAGTTTAAAAACAATTAAGCGAATATGTGAAGCCATTCAAGATGACTTCCCTGAAGCTGAAATAAATCAGAAAAAAGTGGCTATTATTTCTGCCATCGGTAGTGATATGCAAATACCTGGCTTACTCTCAAAAGCAGTAAATGCTTTAGCAAAACAACAAATTAGTGTACTGTCAATTCATCAAGCCATGCGCCAAGTGGATATTCAATTCTTCATTGAAGAAGATGATTACGACGATGCAGTAAGAGCATTGCATGCTGAATTAATTGAAGTACATGATCACGGGGATGCTATTTGTTTAGCCTCGTAAGTACAGTATTTAAGGTAAAATAATGACTTTATCATTTATTTGTTTTCTTACATTGTTTGCCTTAATAGGCCTATCTTCTGCCTTTCAAAGCAAAGGAAATAAATCAGACTACTACCTGGCAAGTGAATCTGTATCGCCTTGGTTAGTGGGTTTATCTGCCGTAGCAACTAATAACAGCGGTTATATGTTTATTGGTGTTATTGGTTACACCTATGTTACAGGTCTTGCTTCTATTTGGTTAATGGCAGGCTGGATATTCGGCGATTTCCTTGCCTCTCTCTATGTCCATAAACAATTAAAAGAAGCGACTGCAAATACCAAAGAAGTTTCGTTTGCGGGGGTATTAAGTAATTGGCACGGTAAATCTGGCAACGGATTACAACGCATAATAGGGCTAATCTCACTCGCTTTTTTAATAACTTACGCTGCAGCTCAATTGCTCGCAGGAAGTAAAGCGTTACACGTGCTTCTAGACTGGCCTCTATGGTATGGTGCAGTGATTGGCGCAGTATTAGTCTGCTTATATTGCTTTTTTGGCGGTATTAGAGCCTCTATTTGGACCGATGCAGCACAATCAATTGTAATGATAGTGGCAATGTCAATTTTACTTGTTACTGCTGTAAACAGTGTGGGTGGCCTCGATCAGGCATATACTAGCTTGGCGACTATCGATGGTTACATGGATTGGACCCCTGAAAAGTTACTACTTCCTGGGGTATTTGGTCTGGCATTGTTTATTATCAGCTGGATATTCGCCGGCCTTTCGGTAATAGGTCAGCCCCACGTGATGGTGCGGTTTATGACTTTAAACAATGCTGATAATATGTTTAAAGCCAAGCTCTGGTATTATTTATGGTTTACGAGCTTTTATTGCATGGCAACAGCCGTTGGTATGTTATCTAGACTCTTTATTGCTGACACTGGCAGTTTCGATGCAGAACTCGCTTTGCCTACCCTTGCACAACATTTATTACCGGAAGTATTAGTAGGGTTAATTCTAGCCGGTATTTTTGCGGCAACTATGTCAACAACAGACTCTTTAGTGTTAAGTTGCTCTTCGGCAGTAACCCATGATATATCGTCAAAAAAGATAGAAAAAACATGGGTGTTAAAAGCAACAACGACGTTAGTCACTTTTATCGCCTTGCTATTAGCACTAACCAGTAAACAAAGTGTTTTTAATATGGTTATCATGGCATGGTCAGGTTTAGCGAGCGCCTTTGCTCCGCTTTTAATAACCCAAAGCTTAGGTGGAAAGCCCAATCAATTGTTAAGTATTATCGCAATTTTTGTAGGTTTTGCTGTAGCGTTACTGTGGCGAATGGCAGGATTGACCGAATTCATCTACGAAGGTTTGCCAGGTATTATCACAGGTTTGTTAATATTTTATATTGGACTTTCTCACTTTAAACTTCGCTTACCCACTCAACAACGGAATGTATAGTAGTTGTGTTTTTTCTTGAAGATGAATTAGCAGAAAAAATTGTAAACAAGTCAGCAGTTAATGTTGATAAAGACACTTTATCTGCACTGAAAAAAGCGAGTTATAACGAGTTAACTCGCTTAATTTATCAAACCCCCCCTTTATTAACGCTTGTTAATACTGCTACTCAAGAAATTCAACAAGAAACACAAGAAAATAACGACACAGAAAATATGGTAAACACCTTAGGAAGACCCGCCCTATTAAAATTAGCACGTTTCGCCTTACGTAAATAATACTGGTACTAAAAAATGACTGATTACACGCTCTTAATGCTTCAATAGTTGCAATATGCGATTTCTAGGTTAATAATTATCTTCTATCAATGACCTATTTTTCGACTGATTGGTGGTTATTATTCAACGCTTTGCAACTATCTGCACACTATTAATCTTACTTTTTTCATCTTCAACTTCTTACGCTAATGCAAAAAAAACAATCTCTATTGCCGTAAACCTTGGAGCGCCGTGGGCATATTATGATCCGAAAAAAGGTATCACTGGTATTGATGTGAAAATAATTGATCGCGTTTTTACCGAACTGGGTTACCAAACTGAATTTCATTTATTGGCATACAATCGCCTTATGGGACAGTTTAACCATGGCAAATATGATATGGCGAGCCCCGCCGCCTTCACATTTAAAAGTGGCACACTTACCGATACTTATTTACCTTTTGAAGACGTAGCAATTTCGTTAACGAAGCAGAGCTTAAAAATCAACAAAATTGATGACTTAATAGGTAAAAGAGTTATTGCCTATCAGCATGCTAAATCTGTTTTAGGTAATGAATTTACGCACATAGTTGAGCAAACTAGTTATGAAGAAATGGGTCTTCGAGAGGTACAGATTAAACTGCTGGTGAATAACAGAGTAGATGTCGTCATTGGTGAGCGAAGAGTACTCCAATTCCTTATGAATAAGCTTTTCCCTAACGAAAACATCACCATTCACCAGATATTCCCGGTAGTTAATTATGGGAGTGTAATTAGAGAGTCAGAGTTAGCTAAAAAATTTAATCAAGAGCTCAGAAAACTCAAAAAATCAGGTGAATATGATGAAATACTGAAGTCATGGAAAGACTAAATTAACAGGCTTAATGTTAACAAAACCTTCCGTTAATGCTCTCTTGTTGATTAATTTTGAAATAGTTAACTGATTAAACCGTTCTTAATATCTACATTTCAAATTTAATTTTTATAGAGTGACATGAAAACATTACTTACTACGTTTATATTCGTCTTTTTTAGTCTATCAGCCAATGCTGAAAAACTACCGTTTACAGAAACGCTTTACCAAGAATACCAAAATAACAACGAAACTTTTCTCGTCGATGTGTTTGCAACTTGGTGCCCAACCTGTAAAAAACAATCGAAGATTATCGATCAATACTTTAAAGAACACCCAGAAAGTAACATTAAAGTACTTGTGGTTGATTACGACGATCAAAAAGAGTGGGTTACACATTTTAGAGCACCAAGACAATCTACGTTATTAATATACAAAGGGAAGAAACAACTTTGGTTTTCAGTAGCAGAAACCAACAAGGACAAAATATTCTCAGCATTAAAACAAGCTGAGGAATAACGAATATGGAGTTTACCGCAATACCGCTTGCTTTTTTGGCTGGCATTCTAAGCTTAGTTTCACCCTGTGTTCTGCCAATGATACCGGCGGTAGCCGCTTCTGCAATGCAGTCATCCAAGTGGGGGCTTGTAACTTTAGCATTAGGCATAAGCCTAGCATTTGCATTAGCGGGTACGGTGCTAACCTTTATCTTGTTAAATTTGGGAATATCAACAGAATGGTTGCGCTACTTTTCCGTTGGAATGTTGCTTTTTATGGGGGTAACTCTCTTAATACCTCAACTTTCAGATAGGTTAGCGTTGATACTTTCTCGATTAACAAACAGAGCGGCGAGCGTTCAAATTCAAGGTAGTTCACCGTCAATGCAATTTGTTATCGGCGCATCATTAGGACTCGTTTGGTTACCCTGTGTAGGCCCAACGTTAGGCACCGCTATCGCACTTGCTTCAACGGGACAAAGCATGCCAATGGCCTTTATTGTTATGCTTTCATTTGGTATCGGTACCGCTGTTCCACTGGTTGCGTTAGGTCACTTTTCAGGTAAAAAATTAACCGCATTAAAAACATCAGGAAAATTTGGCAAGTATTTTCTTGGTGTTACATTAATATTTCTAGCACTCATTATCCTGACAGGGGTAGACAGAATATTAGAAACATGGGCTTTAGATATTCTGCCTGATTGGGTAACCTCTATTTAATCCTGATAGCAGGGCTTATGATAAAATGAGCCCTGCCTTTCTATTTATTGCATTGCCAATATTTCAACCATTTTTTGTGCAACAAGCGTTGATGATAAATGGTTTTGTCCCGTGACAATTCGACCGTCAACTTCCACATGCGCTACATTCCTACTACTGTGAAAAAACGAACCGCCTCTCTCTTCTATGGTTTTTTGAATCAAAAAGGGGAACTCTTTAAAGTACGCTTTACTTTGATTTTCAAACGATTCTGGATAACCACTTATTCTTCGCCCTTTTACTAAATACTCTCCATTTTCAGTCATCAAATTAACAATTCCCGCTGTACCATGACAGACTGATGAGACGATACCGTTATGCTTTTCATAAACGTCCATCGCAATCTTCTGTATTGCTTTATTCTCAGCTACTTGATACATGGCATTGCTTCCTCCTACATAATGAACAGCTCGATAATCCGCAGCATTTACCTCGTTTGGAGATTTAGTGTGGCCAATGGCATACATAAAGTCACTGTCGTACAAGTACTTCTTATGTATTGGATCTGATGTATTAATATAAGATAAGGGAATGGCACCTCCTTCTGGGCTTAGGAAGTCAACGGTATAACCTGCTTGTTTAAACGTTTCAAATGCTTTGACGACTTCAGAAAAACTTACTCCGGCAGGTAAACGAGAGTCACCATGAAAATGTGCGTTAGAGACGATAAATAGTATTCTTTTTCCATGACTAATTGTTTTCTCACTGACCGCCATTTTGCTGATTATTTTCCAGTCAGAATCGAGCTTTTTTAATAAGAACAAGTCAATATAACGCTTAGATGTTTTAGGGGTTATTATCTCTACTTTTGCTGTTGCGGCTCCGCTCGCTAAATCAATTGATAATATTTCACCAATCCGCCCATTAAATTTTCCTTTTTTGTTAAACCATGAAATATATTCACTCGCGGGAACAGGCCATACATCCTGATTTTGTTTTTCTAATAATAGTGTTGCATCACGATAAAACGCCTGCTCAATTTTCTCTTTGTTATTAAAAGCAGTACCTTCAATATAATGTTTTAACGTTCGCTCTATTTGCTTTATTTCGTTTAAATCCTCTTGTATATCGTTAGCGCCTACAATGTTACTCAATAACATAAGTATTATACTCAAACTAAATAACCTAAATGAATTCATATGATCCTCCTCTTGATGGTCACATCAACATTAAGAGAAGAGATGAATTCATACACTCATAAAATATAAAATCGAACTTCGGAATTATAATTTAAGAGTTATTAAGAATAGAATGACGGTATTTCGCAGGCGTTAACTGTTCAAATTGCTTAAACGCACTGTAAAAGGTAGATTGTGCATTGTAACCTGATAATTCAGCAATGACTTCCATGGTCATATTCGGCTCTGTAATAAGTAGCTGTTTTGCCTCTTCAATTCGCCATTCATTCACATAACTTGAAAACGACTTGCCCATATTATCGTTCAAAAGTTGTGAGAGTTGTGGTACGGATACATGCATTCTTCTCGCTAACTGACCAAGCGTTAAGTTAGCGTTTTTATATAGTTTTTCTGTTTCCATTAGTACGTTTAATTGCGTTAAAAGCTCACTTGCGGCCACCTCTTCAATTTTTTTATTTGCATAGCGCATCTCTTTTTTATGATGAGTTTTTAACATCACTGTTGACACACTCATGTATAAAATAAAAGAGAATGTTAATGCACCAACAATATAAGAGGTATACGACGCCGTAAAATAGGCCAACCAAATAATGCTCACCCCAAAAAACACATTAACGCTTACTAAATCGCTTCTTGCTAACGCTCTCTTATTGGTAATTAAAAGTGATAATGTAGGAAAAAGTAACATGCATGATGAAACTAGGTATGCAAACCAACTCCAGTTAATAAGCTTGTAGAAAACACCCCATAACTCTACATTACTTTGATAAGGATATAGCGTACCAACTGCAATAATTATTACGCAAAGTAAACTGATATGAATTTTCCAATGCAAGGTAAGTCGTTCTAATTGCTTTGTTACACAGGCGATGTAAAAGTACAAGAAGGGGCCTATCAAAAAGCAAGCCGATAATCCTATTTGTAAGAACTGTTTACCAATGGTTGGATCAAAATAAAACCAAATAGACTTCGAAATTCGTAAACTAATAACCAATAATAATGCAGCTAAAAATCTCTTTTCTGTGGTAAAAGGTTTAGAAAACCATAGATACAATGCCAAAAATAAACCATTAAACGCACCAAGAGCGCTAAAAAAGAATAATAATTGACTTGAGAGTGCCATTGCTAAAAACCTGCTAAATGCGATGCATTAAAATGAAACTAATATTCATTTATCAATAAATGCCCATTATAGTCAATTGATAAAGGCATAATACTGTTATCTTTCACATTACTTAGCAAGATTTAGTTCACCCTCCTTTTAGATTAATTAATATCTTTGTAGGAAAGCCGTTCAGTTATCAAACCTTACTGTTTGTTGCTTTTACATCGCAAGACCTTATTAACCAATTAAAAAATAATAAATTTATCAATACCATACAGTTATAACAGTTCAAAATTTTCCCATACCCTAAAGTCAATTTTCTTGATACAGAACCACCTACAATAATGTAAATTACTCATTTTTACAGAGGCCTCCTGTTTACATTAGATATGTTATATCATAACATTTAATGATAATGATGTTATATCATAACACTTATAGTTAATATCACTCTATTGGAGATCTAATGTTCAAAATATCAAAGGTAGCAGTTCTTGTGGGCAGCTTATTGCCTGCTAGTTTGTTCGCACAAACAATTGAAGGAACAGTTATTAATAGCAAAGGTGACATAATTGTTGGCGCAAAGGTTGAAGTTGAAGGTACAGCGATTACCACGACAACCGACAATAACGGCCGCTTTGTCATCAACAATTTAGCCACAGGTACAAAAGAGCTACATGTAACGGCCAACGGCTTCGCGCACTTAATTAAAGGCGTTGCAATCTCTGAAGATATCAACCAACTCACGTTAACGCTCAATCGTTCACCGATTGAAGTGATTGATGTTGTCAGCTCACCTGTGCATATGTCAGTGATGGAGTCAGCGTCGCCGGTTACCGTATTAGCGGGTGAAACGTTACGTCGCCAACAAGCTTCAACACTCGGAGACAGCTTAGAAAAAACTGTCGGTGTTCATACAAATTTTCATGCCAATGTTGCCAGCACGCCGATTATTCGTGGTTTAAGCGGCCCTAGGGTTATGATCAGCCAAAATGGCCTAGATGTTAGTGATGTATCACGCGTTGGGCCTGATCACGCAGTAGCAACTGAAGCATCAACCGCAACACAAATAGAAGTGTTACGTGGACCAGCAACTTTATTCTACGGTAGTGGCGCAGTGGGTGGCGTGGTGAATGTTGTTGATGGACGGGTACCTACTGACAGCACAACACGTGGCGAATGGTCGCTTGAAACAAATTCAGCGGACCATAAAAAGCTCGCTTCTTTTAATGCCACAACAGGCACAGAATCTTTTGCATTTTATGTTGATGGTTATTGGCGAGAATCTGATGATTATGAAGTACCTGTTGCCCCAGAATTAGAGGATGATCACAATGATTCATTTGTCGTTGAAAACAGTGCGGAAGAATCCAATGGTATAACCATTGGCGCTAGCTACCTTTTTGATAACGGTTACTTAGGCTTTTCTGTTGAAGAATTTAATCGTGAGTACGGCATTCCTGGCCATACCCATGACGGAGATGGCGATGACGACCATGATCACGATAATGAAGCTGCAGAAGATGAAAGTGTGTATGCCGATTTAGAACAAACGCGCGTTCAATTACAAGGTGAATTCAATGTTACAGGCAACTGGCTGCGCCAAGTCAAGCTTCGTGCTGGCTTTACAGATTATCAACATTCTGAAATCGAACATGGTGAAATAGGCACTGTCTTTGAAAACGAAACCCAAGAAATCAAACTAGATTTTTTACATCAGCCACTTTCACATTGGAAAGGAGGTATAAGCTTACATTACAAAAATAGTGAAGTTGCGGCACAAGGTGCTGAAGCTTTTACTCCGCCTTCTGAGAATGAGACATTCGCCTTAGCACTCATGGAAGAACGCCACATAAATGATGACGTGTTATTACAATTAGGCGCTCGTATTGAACGAGTAACCTTAGATGCAAGTGATGTGTTATTACCAGAATTAGCAGCACATGCTCATGACGATGAACATAATGATCATGGTCATAATAATGATAAGGATTACATACGAGTATTTTCTGTCGACCACGAATTTACTCCGGTAACCGTATCAACAGGCTTAGTGTGGAATTTTACACCTGGGTATAATGTTGGTGTTTCACTTTCTCGATCAGAGCGTGCCCCTTCTGCTACCGAATTGCTGTCATTCGGCCCGCATATTGGTACAGGTAGTTATGAAATTGGTGCGTTATTTGCGCGCCATCAACACGATGACGAAAGTCACATCGGTTTAACAGATGAAGTGATCGATTTAGAAACGGCAAACAATATTGATCTCACCTTTCGCAAAACTCAAGGTGATGTTGCCTTTGTGCTAAACGCCTTTTATAACAAAATTAATAACTATTATTATCAAATAAATACAGGGTTGTTTGCTGAAAGCGGACACGAAGACCATGGTCATGACCACGGCGATGATGAACATTCAAATGAACTGCCTGTATATATGTTTCAAACCGACGACGTAACGCTCAAAGGGTTTGAAGCACAAATAGCTTGGCAAGCGACAGATGAAATTAAAGCCACGGTTTTTTCTGATTATGTCAGAGTAAAATTACAAGATGGGGGTGACCTACCTCGTACGCCACCATTAAGAATTGGTACAAATTTAAGCTATACCAACGAAAAACTTAGTGCGCATTTAGATATTACTCGTTACCAAAAACAAGACAAAATATCTTCGTATGAAACAGAAACTGACGGTTACACACTTGTTGATGCAAGTATTTCTTATGACTTACCCATACTGAATCACGATATTTCTCTTTATGTAAAAGGCAGCAATCTAACGGATACAGAAGCTAGGGTACATAGCTCATTTCTTAAAGATATTGCACCACGCCCAGGGCGAAGTTTTTCCGTAGGTGTTCGAGGCTACTTCTAATTTTTATCAAATAATAATTTTCAAGGAATTACACATGACAAATTCATTTAAACTTAACTTACTTGCCTTAACAATCAGTAGCTTAGTGCTTTCTGGTTGTGGCGATGCCGAAACCAATATTGTCGAAAAAGAACCTATTGCAGTTGAAGATGACCATGATGATGATCATGATCATGGCGACGGATATACCATAGAATCTATGGGGCGATTGGCGGTACTGTCAGCTGAAAGCGCAGAAGCGGCAATTTTTGATCTCGATGACAATACTTTGCTTGAATCATTTGCACTGACATTTGATTCGAATTCCCTTACCACTTCGGCAGGCTATCGTTATGCTGTCATCGTCAACCGTAATGACGACAGTATCGGCTTTATCGATAGTGGTTTATGGCGCGAAGATCATGGTGCACATCTACACGATTATGAGCAAGCGCCTAAAATGAGTGACTATACCTTAATGGGTAGTCGTCCAACTCATGTTGTTAATCATGACGGTCAAATGGCAGTTTTCTACGACGGTGATGCTAATATAGGAACAAGTGCCGCTGTACAAGTACTAACAGATATTGATATTAATAACGAAACCTCTGAACTACCAGGGATTGAATACAGCATAAACATGCATGGTGTTGCTGAACCACGAGGTGAGCATTTGTTGTCCACTATACGTCGTGACGACACCGACAGTACGTCAAACGCAAAAGTACTTCCGGATCAAGTAGGGGTTTATCATTTTCACGATGGCGAATATGAACTTAAACAGACGTTAGATATTACTTGCCCTGACTTACACGGTGCAGCACAAAATCATGAATTTGTTGCATTTGGTTGTGGCGATGGGGTATTAGTTGCACACGAGCATAACGACGAATACGAAGCTGAAAAAATAGCTAATATCAATGAACTCAATGGTCTACGTATTGGCACTATTTATGGTCATGAAGCAAGTGAAACCTTTGTCGGTATCGCCTCAGCACACGGTGGCGGTCAAGCGATACTAGTGACACTTAATCCTGAAGACAATGAAATGGAAACCATTGATTGGCAACCAATGCCTGACGCATCACCAGTTTCCTATGCTTTTGCATTCGAAGGCAAGCATTTCTTAATCTTAGACAATCAAGGATATCTAACAGTATTAACGCAACACTCACATGATGGTCATATGGAGTGGGAATTTGAAGGACGTATTGATATTTCAGAACAAGATGTATCAACCATGCCAGACGGAATGTCATTTAGCATGACCGTTGCCCAAAACGCTCATTACGCTTACATTTCTGATCCTATTGCCCAACATATTCTTCAGGTTCATATTGAAGACATGGAAATTGAAGGTGATATCGAGTTAAATTTTGCACCTGCCAAAATTTCTTGGTTAGGGATTGCTGAAGAAGGTGAAGAACACGACCACTAATAGTATCTTAAGTCAGGTGTCACGATTCACAGTGACACCTGACTTGTTAACAGCAGTATAGTGCTATGGCAGGTACTGACATAAAAATGCTGTTGTTTGACATAACAATAACCTAGAAAAACCAGCAGATTCTACTCATTCATTATGACCCAATGCACCTTTGCTCATAAAGTAAAAACCTCAGAAGAGCAACTGAGGATAGCTGAAGCTCACTGTGAACGTCACGGCAGTAAACTCACACCGATAAGGCAACAAGTGCTATCCCTTTTACTTAATACAGAAAGAGCACAATCAGCCTATGAATTGATTGAACTATTTGAAAATACATACAGTGAAAAAATGGCGCCGATGTCTATTTATCGAACATTAGATTACCTAGTAAAAGTCCACTTAGTCCATAAAATAAACGTCGCTAATAAATTTGTTGCTTGTGCTTTCATAGACAATGAAAAAGATCATGATGTAACACAACTTTTATTTTGTCAGCAGTGTCAACAAGTGCAAGAATTACCAATTAATCATGCTATAGAAGAATGTCTTACCGACGAAGTAACAAGATTCGGCTATCAATTATGCACCCATCAAATTGAGCTAACTTGCATATGCGCTAAATGCATGCCCACCTGATTAATGAATAAAATAAGCCCATAATAAATGATAATCACGTTATAGAATATTGTCGCCTTCTTCTGGATCTCTTGAGTTTACCGCTTGCTCTCTAATATCGTCATGGTCACTGCTGGTATCATCATCATGATAATTATGATGCGATATATTATCGGTAGTTGTGTTAGGGGCATCTTGTTTAATTTGAGGTGTAGTGTCACCTTTTTCTGATGTTAAAATAATTCTTTCTCGTGCATCATCTGGCATCGAAATACCTTCTTGCATAAAGACTTCAACAACGCTTTTCATTAATACTGACGCAACTTTCTGTTTGCTGTTAACCTCGCTATTTATCCAAAAATACAGTCGTAAATTACACGTTGATGACCCCAATGAATCTACAAGCACTTGAGGTATTGGATCATTCAAAACAGCGTGCTGTTTTTGCATAACCTCTGCGACTAAAGATTGTGCATAATCAACATTAGCGTCATATCCTATACCAATATCAATAGTGCAACGAATATTTGGATTTGCAGTGAGATTACGTATCGCGTTCTTATAGATAGTCGCATTAGGTAGTTGAATATGATCACCGTTTAGGTCAACCAAAGTAGTCGCTCGTGAGGTCATTTTATTTACCATCCCTAAATATCCATCAACTTCTATAATGTCTCCGAGTTTAAAAGGCCGTTGAACACTTAAAAGCAAACTTGATAGAAAGTTTTCAGCAATATCTTTAAAGGCAAAACCAATAATAAGCCCAAGTACACCTGTACCACTTAGAATCGCAATAGCAAACTGAGTCAGGCCTACTAAATGTAAAAATATATACAACCCAACCAGAACAATTAAAATACTGATTGTTCTTCGGATCACCAATTGCATTAATTGACTAATGCTTGGTTTAATAAAAGGCTTGGCGACAAAACCAGCAATCGGCTTTGATAACCAAAAAAATATCAGAAATATTAAAATCCCCACAAAAATAGCAGGTAATTTTTCAATCACGATATAAACAAACTGGGCTAAGTTATCAAATATAAATTGAGTTTGCATATTACCGACCTTTTACTTATTTTAAGGAGATCATTTTAAACACTTCGTTAAGCTCTTAGTAAAAGCAAAAATAGCACCACAAGTTTAGAAATGTACAAAAAGCACTTGGGTGTGAATCCAAAATTGGGTGCTATATGACCTTGCAACTTTCAGCGAGCTCTTAAGGTTGTGTTAGCTATCATAAATTTATTGCATGGTCAGAAGATTTTTCCTGAATACCTTAACAATTACAAAATCCCGTCCTGTAAATGATACGAACGTAGTATACTTATCGCAAAGTGAAAACCTGACACATTCGTCTATAATATTTACACAACAAACACTGATATTTTTTACAGATATTAATTTTATTATTAAAAATCAACAAACTAAATAATGGCATGACACTTGATAGCCTAAAGAAATGTATTTTGTCCGGCTTCAAGGCAATGTTAAACGCAGAATATAAAATACCGATATTTTATAAAGGTTTACCACTGCATAGATTAATAAATATCCGTTGGACATAACAAAGAGAACTATACATAACTAAGGATCTTAAAATGAAACCAAGTAAATTATTAATCAAATTACAATCAGTATTAATGCTCACTATCTTTGCTATTTCGGTAAGTGCATGTGCAACGATTGAAGGGGCAGGAAAGGATATAGAATCTGCTGGTGAAGCCGTTCAAGATGCGGCAGATAATTAAGTGGCAATCAGATACATTGTTAGGGTTCGTAATGTTTAGACACTATGAACCCTTTCCCCTAAAGCAAAAACTATTTCATTTCTGATTTACGTGGCTGTTCTCCCGATAACCTCAGTAATGGCAATACACAACGAGTAATTGCTTATAAAGCATGAAACCCTAAATTTAACAACTAATGCTTGCTCGAAATTCAAACGTATCCGTTTAAATAAAACAAGGCATCCGTATGACATCAGAACACTCGGTTACACACCCACAAAGCTTTTCAATTAAAAGTTGGTGGCATATAACTAAGCGGGTTTTCCACAAAGTGCAACGCGACAACATGCCCCTTATTGCTGCAGGAGTTGCTTTTTATTTTTTGCTAGCAGTATTTCCCCTACTTGCAGCACTCGTATCAATGTATGGCCTTTTTGTTGACCAAGTTACACTCTCCCAACATATCAATATGCTGGTAGGTGTTATTCCTGAGCAAAGCAGAGCCATTTTAGAGGGACACATTGAAAACTTAGTGACAACGGATGATCGCACATTGAATCTGAGTTTTATGGTTAGTTTTATATTAGCTCTTTGGAGTGGAGGTAAAGGCTCTGTAGCCCTAATTACAGCTTGCAATATCACTTATCAAGAGAGTAAAAGCCGTTCATTCATTAAAATGATTATAGCTCGTGTTTTACTAACGCTAGCAACCATATTACTTATGCTACTCATGCTGTTACTTTTAGTAGGCATTCCATTAATATTTAGTTATATAAATGAATCAAGTCAAAAAATATTAAACCTAATAACATGGCCATTATTGTTATTAACCTTTTATTTATCTCTTGCTAACCTCTACAAATATGCGCCACATCGAACATCTGCTAAGTGGCGCTGGGTGACTCCAGGTGCACTGATGGCTACTTTGCTTTGGTTAACAGGTTCATTCCTTTTTAATCTGTACATCACAGAATACGCAGGTTACAACGAAACATATGGCTCAATGGGAGGAGTGATAATTCTATTAATGTGGTTTTACGTTACTACCTACACCATTTTACTTGGTGCAGAAATAAATGCCGCAGCAGAACTACAGACGCTAAAAGACACAACAATAGGCGATGAAAAACCACAAGGTGAAAGAGGAGCATACGTGGCAGATAATGGCCCAAAAACCAATACCAGTTCGCATGAATAAAAATAGTGCGGTAAAAACATCTCAAATAAAGCGTATAAATGCGTACTTAGGTTTTTAATGAAGTTAAGAGGATATATGGGAATTGTTTATTATTACATCGCTGGCGCTTGCCTGACATTTTTTGCAGGGCATTATGTGGCTAATACCCTTTATAGTATTTTGTTGTATTGGACTAGCCTCTCATTAGCTGCAGTTTCCACAGCGTATGTACTTAAGCGCCCAAGTATTTTTAGGAAAAAAGAAGACGGTTCAATTCCTTTTTATATTCGCTGGTTATTCATACCTTTTTTACTTGGAGCACAATTATACAATGTGTGGGCTCGCAAGAATGACTCTGTACCTGCAATACAGAAAATAGACAATAATGTATTTCTTGCTTGTCGGTTATTTCATTCTGACATGATCGAACTTAAAGATAATGGCATACGGGCTATTTTAGACGTAACAGCAGAGTTTGACGGGTTAGATTGGTCAGCCAACGATGAAAACCTTGATTATTTAAACTTGCCAGTATTAGATCATCAAAGCCCAACCAATGAACAATTAATACAAGCAATTAATTGGATTAATAAACATATTGAGCAACATAGTGTTGTTGTTCATTGCGCATTAGGCCGTGGTCGTTCTGTTTTTATTGTCGCTGCTTATTTATTAAGTAAAAACAAAGACTCCTCAATTACACAAGCACTTGAAGCAATTCAAGGTGTTAGAAAAACCGCAGGGTTAAACCGTCATCAACTTAAAGCACTAAAAAAAGCCCATGAATCTGGAGTACTAAACATCAATAATTCGTAGCCATAAATGCTAACCGATTGCTGAATCAAGAAAATGTCAATTTATGCAAATGTTAAATCGCTAATAAACACATGAAAATCATATGCAGTAAATAAGGAAACTAATGTCTAAAAAAATTACCGTATTAATTATGCAGGGGCTTTTAGCGTTACTCCCTATATCGTTAACCTTTTACTTTCTCGTTTGGCTTGTGACGACTATTGAATCAAGTTTAACCCCCTTTATTCCAGAAGAATTTTATTATCCAGGTTTAGGGCTTTTCTTGGGATTGGTCATTCTGTTTTTCGTTGGCTTAGCCGTAAACGCTTATATTGTAAAATCATTAATTCGATTAGGCGGGGAGTTATTAGAAAAGATCCCCGTAGTAAAAACTATTTATGGTGCCATTCAAGATGCTGTGAATTTAATAAATATTAACAAACAACAAAAAATGCAAAGTGTGGTCTCAGTAAAAATTAATGACAGCATACATTTAATTGGCTTTGTTACTAGTCACGAAAGCGCGAAAGAACTATTTAACAACGATAATAAATTAGGTGTATATATCCCACTGAGTTATCAAATAGGAGGTTACACTTTATATATAGATAAAAGCCAATTAACGCCTCTGGATATAAGTGTTGAAACTGCCATGAGAATAGCGCTTACGGGTGGTAGCGTTTCAACAGCGCCTAAAAAAGACAGCCAACATTTAGAGCCTAACCAAAAAAATAATCATAAATAACCGCATCATTCTAATCGATCTATTCCTCGCTAACATGTTGTGGTGTGCAACGAAAAATTTCCACGTGTAACTATTACTGAACGATAAGTAATAGTTACTCATTATCCCTACTTTCATCCACAACAATAAATAAATAATATATTATTTTCAATAAGTTAGTTGTGGCATCAAAATCGCATCCTAAGTGTAGACTTAACAGGAGAAAAGTTATGAAAAAATCAACTATTTCAATTATTGTTGCAGCCGTTATTAGTACCACTTCTTTAAATGTGAGTGCAGAAAACACTTGGAAAGATGGCGCGAAAGACGCATGGATTGATGGCAAAGCCGAATCAACATTGCTTTTTAATGGGAATTTGAATTCTTTCGATATAAATACGGACGTAAAAAACGGAACTGTTATTTTAACGGGTAAGGTTAATAACTCTGTCGATAAAGCGTTAGCAGAAGAACTTGTGGCTTCGCTTGAAGGGGTTGAGAAAGTAGACAACAAATTAACCGTTATTGATAGTAAGTCAGATGAAGACACTGAAATGATGCAAAGTCTGAAAGACTCTAAAATAGAAACCGTGGTCAAAACCAGATTATTGTTTGAATCACAAGTAAGCGGATTAGATATTGAAGTAGAAGTTAAAAACGGAGAAGTAACACTTTCAGGAAAAATAGAGTCAGACTCAGAACGAGATCTTGCTGTTGCAATTGCTAAGAATACTGACGATGTAACAAATGTCGTTGATAAACTTAAATCTTAAGACTTAGTAGCCAGTAATTTATTACTTTTTACGTTCCTCCGCGCCAAATTAGGCGCGGTTTTTCTCAATTATTTAAGATAGGATCATAATCTACATGAAAGGTTTCAATTTTAAACTTTCAAGACTTTTACGCGCTAAAAGATTAGTCAATAAAAATAAACCTGTTGTTCGTCAATTTAACTGGTTTACTCGTAGTAACGAGCCTAACAATTTAAATGAAAATCAACGATAGTCTAACGTTAGACTTCACGAAAACGCTTACTTTCTTACAGGATGAGCATAAAAAGATGCGACACGCCTAAGGCTAAAAATAATGGACGCAACCAGTACAGTATGTAAAAGAGATAAATAAAACCCAAAATAAAGAGCATGATAAACATTATTAATATTCATGAAATAGTCTTCAAACTTGGCTAATAACACCGACTACAGCTAATATTATTTTATCTATTCTGTAGTAAAACAATAAAGGCTTAAACAGAAAAATATTGCAACGTAATTAATTCGCAAAATGCGCTGTTAACGACAAAAAGGAGAGGGAAATGACATCACCGAATCAACATTTATCGACATTGACAGTGCGAGGTAAAAATTATCATTACTTCGACTTAACTAAATTACAGTTTGATACTAAACGGTTGCCACTAACCGCCAAAATTTTATTAGAAAACTTGTTACGTCACAGCGATAAGCAATATGTTCAGCCAGAAGATATTCAAACCTTAGCCAAGTGGGATACAACAACATTTGCTGACACTGAAATAGCCTTTGTTCCCTCCAGAGTGCTATTACAAGATTTCACCGGCGTGCCTGCCGTCGTCGATTTAGCTGCTATGCGCGATGCAATGTTAGCTTTAGGCGGCGATCCTAATAAAATTAATCCCCTTAAACCAGTCGATTTAGTCATTGATCATTCAATAATGGTCGACGAATTCGGTAATGCAGATTCATTTGCTCGTAACACTGAGATTGAGGTTGCGCGAAATAAAGAACGCTATCAGTTTTTAAAATGGGGACAAAGCGCATTTAATAACTTCAAAGTAGTACCGCCAGGAAAAGGTATCGTTCACCAAATAAATTTGGAGTACTTAGCGAGCGTGACTTTTGTTGATGAGCAGCAAGATACGCCACTGCTATATCCTGACACCTTAGTGGGTACTGACTCACATACAACCATGATCAATGGTTTAGGTGTACTCGGTTGGGGCGTAGGTGGCATAGAAGCAGAAGCCGCCATGTTAGGTCAACCGGTTACTATGCTTATACCCGAAGTTGTGGGTGTCGAACTAACGGGTCAATTACCTCCTGGAACAACTGCCACCGATCTAGTATTAGCCTTAACACAGCAATTACGCGCCTTTGGTGTGGTGGGTAAATACGTTGAATTCTTTGGTGCTGGCGTACAACACCTTACTGTGGCGGATCGGGCAACACTTGCCAATATGTCACCTGAATATGGAGCGACGTGTGGTTTGTTTCCAGTTGATGAACAAACGACCAATTACCTTGCGTTAACAGGCCGTAAAGAGCAGCAAATAGACATTATTAAAGCTTATTCAAAAGCTCAAGGAATGTGGGGAAGTGAAGCACAAGAGCACGTTGAATATCACGCAACACTGAAGTTAGATTTAAATGCTATTGTTCCTGCTATAGCAGGACCAAAGCGCCCACAAGATAGAGTACATTTGAATCAAGCAGCGAATGCATTTAACGAATGGTTATCTGAGCAAAAAGAACTCGCTATCACCTCTGATGATAACCAAAAAGCACGTTTTGACAGTGAAGGCGGCGTAGAAAAAATAGGGGAGAAAACCTGCGTATCATACAGCCACAATGAACAAAACATTGATTTACATGAAGGTGCCATTGTCATCGCTGCGATTACGAGTTGTACAAATACCTCTAATCCTTCTGTATTAGTTGCAGCGGCACTCTTAGCACAAAAAGCCAATGCATTAGGGTTAACAGTAAAGCCTTGGGTTAAAACAAGTTTTGCGCCAGGCTCGCAGGTTGTCACCGAATATCTCAACAAAGCTGGATTAACTGACGCACTTGATAAATTAGGATTCAACCTAGTGGGCTACGGCTGTACAACGTGTATCGGTAATTCTGGCCCATTACCTAATGCCATTTCTGACGCTATCAAAAAAAGCGACTTAACCGTAGCATCTGTTTTATCAGGCAACCGCAATTTTGAAGGTAGAATACACCCTGATGTAAAAGCGAATTATTTGGCATCACCACCACTAGTAGTAGCGTATGCTTTAGCAGGTAATATGAAAATAGATATTACTAAAGAGCCACTTGGTACGAGTAACACTGGAAAACCAGTGTATTTGAAAGATTTATGGCCAAGTCAACAAGATATTCAAGATGTTGTTACCCGTGTCGTTAACAAGACAATGTTTTCAGAAAAGTATGGATCAGTTTATGACGGCGGAGATATTTGGAATAATTTAGAGACGGTTAACGCTGATATTTATAATTGGCCAGAAAGTACTTATGTAAAAAAACCAACATTCTTTGAAAATATGCCAATAAAACCAGAGCCAATTAACGCGATTAAAGATGCACGTTGTTTATTAAAGCTAGCAGACAGCGTCACTACTGATCATATCTCCCCAGCAGGCTCCATTGGCAACAATACTCCTGCTGCTGACTACTTACGTGACAATAACGTAAAGCAAGTAGACTTTAACTCTTATGGTTCTAGGCGTGGTAATCATGAAATTATGATGCGCGGTACTTTTGCTAACGTTCGGTTGAAAAATCAGCTTGCTCCAGGCACTGAAGGTGGTTTTACACGTAAGCAGCCTAACGGTGAATCAATGACAGTATTCGAGGCCGCACAACAATACATAGCTAACGATATACCAACCATAGTTATTGCTGGCAAAGAATATGGCACAGGCAGTTCACGTGACTGGGCTGCTAAAGGACCATTATTGTTAGGCGTTAAAGCGGTTATTGCTGAAACATATGAGCGGATTCATCGTTCTAATCTAATCGGAATGGGGATTTTACCTTTGCAATTCAAGCAAGAAGAAGGTGCACACACTTTTAATTTAGACGGTACAGAGCAGTTTTCAATTCAAGCGATTGAAGCAGGCCAAAAACAAGTGAAAGTGAACGTTTTAAGGCAAGATCAGGTTAGTTTAAGTTTTGAAGCTGATATTCGTATCGATACGCCCAATGAGTTTGAGTACTTTCGCCATGGCGGTATTCTTCAATATGTGATCAGAACCTTGCTTTAGATTCGATTTATACCAAGAAAGTTTGCTTGATCTTAACGTAAAGCATTGAAATAGAATCTTTATACAACTATTTAATACAAAGGAAGCACAATGTCTACTGATGATTTCCATATTTGCTCTACTTCCGATGTATTATTATTAACATTTGATGAAGACTGGGCACTTGACGGTTACAAAAATCGATTTGGCGAATCTTTACTTGAGCATGCAAAAGAATTTAACGATAAAAAATGGGCTGTAATCGATGATATAAGCAATTGGCCCATCAAAATTCCTGAAGAAATGGAAATGTGTAACGAGCTAGCCACTCGTTGTGTAGAGAAAGGGTTTCGCCATTGTGCTGTGTGTGGTCAAGAATATGCGATTTCAAAATGGATGATGAATAAAGTTATCCCAAATAAAGTTGAAATCGCTTATTTTGACAGTCTAAGTGAAGCTAAAAACTGGCTTAGCTCTCTTGGTTATAATACTAATTTTCAATAAATTCTTTATGTCTAGAAAGACGCATTACTTGTAAATTTTCTAAGCTAAACCAATGATGTTTTGCAATATACCCACTACATTAATCTTAGCCCTATCATGATTAACATAACAACATTAGCGGCTAAGCCAATTAAAAAAAAGTAACTACGCAAACTCGGATTTTTCTCAGTTGCAATACCATAATATAAAGCCATATACACAATGCGTGCAGCAAGATAAACCCACACACACATTGCAAAGATAGCGCTTTGATAGTTAAGCGAGAAGGCGAAGAGAACCGTAGCTATAAATAGGGCACTGTTTTCTAAGGTGTTATGAAATGTTCGATGCGCCCTAAACACGAAACTATGATGAGATAACTCACTGTTAATTTTTCCTGGAATGGCATTGGGTTGTTTGGCCTTAGTAAAAGTAGCTACCACCCATTGAATGAGTAGCATCACTAAATATAAATAAAATGCCATATAAGCAGAGTACGCAACTTCGTTCATGATCACTTCCTTTTTTATATTTTCTGAAAGCTTTATAACTTCAAAACAGCAATTACTATACCTAACGTAACATTTCGATATTTTATGCACCTAAGCTACATAGTTTATAGACGCTAATGCTGCATAATCATAGTAAATGGCTGAATTTTAGAATGTAAAAACTTCACAACCGCTGTAATCCGTTCATATTAATTAAACATTTCCATAAGATAGAAAAACAATTCACACAGGTAATCAAAGAAATAGATTAATTTGAAATCACTTAATTATCTCTACGTAGTCGTATTTTGTTGATGTTATGTTATTAATCTTTCTATTAAAACTAAAAACTTTGCGCTGGCTTATTATTTGCTAATCAATCTAAACACACGATTATTTAATCCAATTCGAGCGAATGCAAACTTGATAATGTCATCGCTCGTTAATTAACGGAACTCGCAAAATGACAAACTATAAACCTACGTTATATAATTCACTATCTCACACAAATGTTCTCTCAACGTTTTTACTGCTACTCACTATATTTACAGTGAGTACGAAAACGACAGCGGCTCAACTTCCTGATAGAAACAAACAAGCATTCAGTGTTGAATACATGACAGGCTCAAGTGATATGCATGGTATGCGTATAGCTTACAAGCCAGACTTTAACTATGATTTAAACCTTCCTTTAATTGGTAATACACGTTTGTCGTGGGAAACAAGCCTCAATCTATTTGATTTACATGGCAGCGCTAAAAATGAAGCAACATATGGCATTTCTCTCTCGCCTGTTTTTTCAAAAGCCTTACCTAACATCTCTAATGATTATCCACTTACGTTAGAGTTTGGTATTGGTGTAGCTTATGTACATAATGAAAAGTTTGGCGGTGTTGATATTGGAAGTTACTACCAGTTTGAAGATCGTTTAGGCTTGCTAATTGGTTTAGATAAAAACCAAAACTCTGAAATTGCCATTCGTTATATTCATTACTCAAATGGTGGATTCAATACTAAGAACCCAGGATTAGATTTCTTGAGTATAGCTTATATTTATCGCTTTTAAATTAGGGTCTGATGCTTAATGTGCATCGGGCTTTATACCACTTAACGGCAATATATTCACATTTAATATCAACAGCTTTATTTTTAGATAAAAAATGATTTTTACGCTAGTTAATTGTTTCGTAATAAGAATAAAGTTTGTCTTTAACGATGAAAACGCTTGAAATAATCACCAATCACCACACATATAAGGTACACTCGTAAAGACTCAATTGTTGCAGCCAAGTAACAAGATACATCTTAAGAACCTAAGGGATTAAAGTGTTAAACATATTATTAGTCGATGATGATGCCGAATTTACCGAAGTTGCTTGCCATATTATAGAATTTTTGGGTCATGATATTTGTACTGCTGGCTCTTTAAAAGAAGCTTATGAGTGGTTAGAAAATAATACCTTTGATCATATTTTTTTAGATTTTATGCTTCCAGACGGTAGTGGCTTACATTTAATAGATCATCTCAAAAATTCTCACCATGACCCTTACATCACCTTAATAACAGGCCACCCGTTAGTGAAAGGCTTACTCGCTGGTTTATGTGGCCCAAAAGTTAATTACATTGCCAAACCCTTGCAACGTGAAGATTTAGAGCAAGCATTAACACAAGAAAAACCAATTAAAGCCCCTCGTACAGATAAGGCAAACAGCGGGTTGCCTCAAAAACACTTTAACTGTCTGATTGGCGAGTCTGAAGCAATGCAAGAATTATATACCATGATATCTCGTATTGCGCTAACCAAAGCTAACGTTATGTTATTAGGTGAAAGTGGTGTTGGTAAAGAACTTGTCGCTCAAGCTATTCACAATGCAACGAGTAGCGAAATAAGCAACGAGACTGAAATGGTTGCAACAAACTGTGGCGCATTGGCTAAAGATTTAATTGCCAGCGAGCTTTTTGGCCATGAAAAAGGCGCGTTTACCGGTGCTATTGGTAAAAAAGATGGCGTATTTTTACGCGCAGGCAACGGCACATTGTTTCTAGATGAAATAACAGAAATGCCAATAGACATGCAACCCAACTTATTACGAGTGCTAGAAAGTAATAAAGTAACCCCACTTGGCGGCACGAAAGAAGTAGAAGTAAACTGCCGAGTAATCTCAGCGACTAACCGCTCAGTTGAAGAGATAGCTGAAAACAAAGTATTAAGAGAAGACATTTATTTTAGACTTGCTGTTTTCCCCGTTAGCATTCCACCATTAAGGAAACGAAAAGAAGACATTCCTTTACTTGCAGCAGCATTTCTTGATGAATTAAATAAAGAATATCAACGCGAGTATCAATGGAATGCTGAACAAATACAACGCCTCACCGATTACGACTGGCCAGGTAATATAAGAGAGTTACGTCATGCCATTCATCGAGCATTCATCATGTCTGATCCCGATGCAAAAAATGTCACATTGCCAAAAGACTTCCGCTCACCTTTCTCTTCTGTCTCAGAAAACCAACATAGCTTAAGTGCGGGTCGTACAATTGAAGATGTAGAGAAGGAATTAATTCGCGTGACACTTGAAGATGTAGAGGGAAATAAATCACTCGCCGCCAAAATGTTAGGTATTAGCACTAAAACGTTATATAACCGTTTACATTCCTACGGAGAATTAGAAGACTAACAACCATTAACTAAGCAATGCATGGAGAAACCCAAAATGAATGATCATCAAACTAATGAACAGTCAGAAGAACGTGACTTAAACCAATTAATTCATGATGCTCGTGGTCCACTCAATCGGATATCTATGCAGGCAGAACTTATTAAACTAGTACTCGAAAATGATATGCCCACAGATAAAGCACTTGACGCTGTAAACAAAATATTAGTTTCATGCCAAACATGTAGCCACACGCTTGAGCAATTATCAAAGTCGGCTAAAAGCTAAGGTAAGCAACTAATAATGTTATATATAAAAAGGTTATTAGATAATAAAAAAATATCATGGGCCATCATTTTTATCATCGTGATCAGTGTCATTTCCATTAATGTACTTTTAGCGATAAAAACCATTGATGACTTATCCGATGTGCAAAAAAAAATGACCAACACCGGCGAAATTATCCTTAATTTAGACGAACTGCACAATTTAGTTTTATCAGCAGAAACTGGTCAACGTGGTTATTTACTCACTGAAGAAGAAATATATTTAAGACCTTATAAAGAGGCCATAGCGCAAGTTTTTAAACAAATCGCGTTGGTACGACTGTTAGAATCTGACATCAAAAGTCAAACAAAGAAAATAGTTGAACTCTCTGACTTAGTTGAAATAAAAATGATAGAACTGAGCACAACAGTTGAGCTTGCATTGGATAACAAAGAAAAGCGCGCTATTGCGATGATATTGACAGGTCGAGGAAGAAATTTATACAAAGAAATGCAAGCTATCTTTAACGAAGTAAAAGATCGTGAAGTTGCTTACCGTAATAATTTGTATCAAAGACTGGCACTTAACAAAAGAGAAGCAAAATTCACCTTTAGTATTTCTGCGATCACCAGCTTATTACTGCTTGTTGGCCTTGGTGTACTTGTTCGACTTAATTATAGAAATGAATTACTCCACCGACAGTCTTTGGAAGATAAAAATAAAGAATTAATTGAAAAGGTAAACTTACGGACCAAAGAATTAACCATTTATTCTGAGGAGTTAACTAGAAGTAACCGTGAGTTAGAAGACTTCGCCTTTGTTGCTTCACATGACCTACAAGAACCTTTACGTAAAATTAGAGCCTTTGGCGACAGACTAGCAACAAATTATAGCGAAGTTATAGACGAACGTGGTTTAGATTTCATAAGCCGTATGAATAATGCCGCTTCGCGTATGTCTAATTTAATCAATGATCTATTAGAGTATTCACGAATTAATACCCGCGGAAAAGAGTTAGTAACCGTATCACTTGAACAAGTACTCACTGATGTGATTGACGATTTAGAAATAGCCATTCAAGAAAGTTCAGCAACGATAAAACATCAAGACTTACCTGAAATTAACGGGGATATAACGCAACTCAATCAGTTATTTTTAAACCTACTCAGTAATGCAATTAAGTTTAGACATAAAGATATTGCACCTCAAATTAATATTAGCCATCATCAAGAAACAGTCATCGACCCGATTTTACGCGCTGAAACTTTATGGCATATAATCACTGTAAGTGATAATGGCATTGGCTTTGAACAAGAATTTGAAGATAAAGTGTTTGTTCCTTTTCAACGTCTGCATGCTAGAACGGCTTATAAAGGAACGGGCATAGGTTTAGCCGTTTGTCGACGAATTATAGAGCGACATGGCGGTACAATTACCGTTAAAAGCCAAGTTAATAAAGGTAGCGAATTTACTATTCGAGTACCACATAACTATATAGCACCAACAACAGAAGCTTAAAATAACTAAAAGGAATCTGTTTCATGAGAAAAAGCACACCAATTGTAATTTTAATGGCTGATGACGACGAAGATGATCGTTTACTTGCTCAAGATGCATTAATTGAAAGCAAAGTATTAAACGAACTTCATTTTGTTGAAGACGGCGTTGAGCTCATCGAATATTTAACGCATCAAGGTAAATTTCAAGATCAGGCAAGCGCGCCTAGACCAGGCTTGATATTACTTGATTTGAATATGCCCCGTAAAGACGGACGTGAAGCCTTAAAAGAAATAAAAGCAAACCCGGCACTTAGAAGTATTCCTGTTGTGATTTTAACAACTTCAAAACAAGAAGAAGACATGGTTAAAGGTTATGATCTTGGTGCTGCATCGTATATCACTAAACCCGTAAATTTTGAAGGGTTAGTAGAATTAATGAAAACGTTAGGTAAATATTGGGTGGAATTTGTTGAACTTCCCCCATCCGATTACGCTTAACAAACAACGTCAACAATAGCCTAACAACGCATAAGTAAAAAATTAAACTATGTCTAAACAAGTTACACGCATACTATTGGTTGAAGACGATGAAGATGATTACATTCTCACGTGTGACTATCTTGAACAGATGCATAATCATCACTTCGACATTGACTGGGTTGATAACTCTAATGAAGCTTTAGCATTGTTAAAAAAAAATAATCACGATATTTGCTTATTAGATTATCAACTCGGTGGGCTAAATGGTTTATCTGTGCTTAAACAGTCCAACGAAGAAGGCTGCACAGTGCCAATTATTATGCTGACAGGGCAAGTAGATATTGAATTAGATAATAATGCATTAGATGCTGGCGCAGTTGACTACCTTGTAAAATCAGATCTCAACCGAGCAAGATTTAACCGTGCAATACGCTATGCTTTAGCTAGAAAAGATATTGAAAATGAACGTCTTGAGCGTATAAAAGCTGAAACGAAGAACCGCTCAAAAGATAGGTTCTTAGCGCATTTAAGCCATGAATTACGTACTCCACTGACCTCAATACTTGGTTATACTGAGTTACTGCTAAATGATGAAAGCAACAAAGGAATACAGCCAGAATTAGCCACCATACTAAACAATGGCAAACATTTGCTCGGGTTATTAAATAATGTGCTCGACCTTTCAAAAATTGCTGCGGGCAAGTTTGAATTAAACCGTTCACCTATTTCCTTTGATAGCTTTATCGCTGATGTATACACATTGATGTCAATGTCGGCAAAAGATAAAGGGATAAACTTAGAGATATCAACTAAGTCGATGTTACCTGTAGAAATTAATACAGATTCCCTCAGATTACGTCAGATATTGATCAATATTATTCATAACGCCATCAAATTTACTCAACAAGGTTCTGTAAAAATTGATATATGGCTTGAGGAAGCCCCCGAAAATACTCGTTTATATTTTTCAGTTACCGATACGGGTGTTGGCATTCCTGAAAATTTATTATCAACAATTTTTAAACCATTTGAACAAGTGCAAGATATCGTGTCACGCAACGAAGAGGGTACTGGGCTTGGTTTGTCTATTTGCAGTGAAATATTAAAGTACATGAGCGGAAGTATTTCAGTGGAATCAACATTAGCAGTTGGAAGCAAATTTACTTTTTTTATCGACCCTGGAATTATTACAACTACTGAACGAAAAAAATTATCTTTTAAACGTAGTGACTATCAATCAAATACTAAATCACTAAGCAAACTATCAGGCAATGTTTTGATTGTTGATGATATTAATGATGTTAGACGATTAATAGGCTATGCCTGCCAATCTTTTGATCTTAATGTGGATTATGCTAATAATGGCCAGCAAGCTATTACAAAAATAGTTTCAGCACAAGATTTGAAAAATCCCTATGATTTAGTTCTTATGGATATTCATATGCCGGTTTTAGACGGTAAGCGGGCGATAGCACAACTAAGAGAGATGGGTATAGAAACACCAATTGTTGCTATAACCGCAGCAACAATGAGAGGAGTACGAAAAGAACTCTACGACTTAGGGTTTAATGACGTCATTCCCAAACCAATAGATAAATACGAGTTACATCAAAAAATTAAGCAGCAGTTGAATCCGTTAAATCAAAAAGTAAAATCTAACCAAACAACAACACAAAACAAAATAGATCATCAAAATACGCATCAGCGAGTTTTGCTTATTGAAGATGATGCAGATTCCGCAGAAATTACAGCGTTATTATTAAGTAGAATGGGTAACCAGGTTCAAATTGCATACAACATTAAACAAGCGAACGAGATACTTGAAACAGATATTCATTGGCAATACATACTAATAGATATGAATTTACCCGACGGTAACGGTTTAAAATTAAGCTCAACATTAAAAGAACAAGTACCTAACGCCAAAATCACTATTGTCAGTGGAAACGATGTTACACAGCAAGAGCTCACTCAACACGGTGCAGATAAGGCACTACTTAAACCGGTTAACTTAGCTATGTTGCAACAACATTTTAATGAAAATTGATCACATTCGCGCTTAAAAACGCCTAACCTGTTAACCCTTTACTGTGCAAGTACTACACTCTTCCCCTGTAACTTTTACTTTTTATAGTCTGTTTTATTCATATAGTTTAAATAATTACTTAAATAACAGTAGCTTATTTTTGGCACAACTATCGCTTATCTACAGATACAGTAAACATTAAAATAAAGGAGAAAATTTATGTTAAATTGGGCACTAACATTTTTAGTCATTGCTATTATTGCTGCAATATTAGGTTTTGGTGGTATTGCGGGTACAGCTGCAGGTATTGCAAAAATAATCTTTTTTATCTTTGTAGCTTTATTAGTTATCTCATTAGTCGCTAATGCATTACGGGGTAAAGGCCCGAAAGTTTAGCGGTTTAAACTTACTTTAGCGATTTCGGACAATGATACAACACGGATGTGTTAGAGGATGGATGGCTCCTGAGCTGTATCAGTAAAAAAATACAGACAGTTGAGCCTAAATCCTTAAAGGTTATAGAATCACATAACATAATCAAAGCTCATAGGACAAATTCTCAGATTGTGCCTTAAATTTATATTTAGGACAGCCACAGACAGTGGCACTCTTAACTTCGATAGTTAAATGAATACTACGCACATACTTTTTATCTAGTTTTTAATCCGTGCTTATGGGGAAGTAAAAAAAACTCCCCCTTAAAAGCTGTAAGAGAGTACTTTATTACTCTCCCACAAAAGCACAGTTTCTTTAAAATACGCTTATTCCACCGTCACTGATTTTGCAAGGTTTCTTGGTTGATCAACATCGGTACCTTTAATGATAGCGACATAATATGAAAGCAACTGTAATGGAAGCGTATAAACAATAGGGGCAATAATATCATCGCAGTGTGGAACGTTAATCACCGTCATGGTGTCATCACTTTCAAACTTAGCATCAATGTCAGCAAAAACATACATTAAGCCTCCACGTGCTCTTACTTCTTCAACATTTGATTTAAGCTTTTCAATTAAATCATTTCGGGGTGCAACAACGATCACCGGCATTTCAGCGTCAATGAGTGCTAAAGGCCCATGTTTTAATTCGCCGGCAGCATAAGCTTCAGCGTGAATATATGAAATTTCTTTTAACTTAAGCGCACCTTCCATTGCTATCGGATATTGATCACCTCGACCTAAAAACAACGCATGGTTTTTGTCAGCAAAGTCTTCTGCCAAATCTTCTATCGAGTTTGCAAGTGCTAACACTTCATCGAGCTTATTGGGTAAACTCATCAATGATGTCGCTATTTCTGCTTGGGTTTGTTCAGGCATGCCATGATGTTGACCAATGGCAAGAGTCATCATTAAAAGGCCAACCAGCTGTGTGGTGAATGCTTTGGTAGAGGCAACACCTATTTCAGCACCTGCTTTGGTCATAAAGGCTAAGTCGGATTCACGTACTAGCGATGAACCAGGTACGTTACAAATCGTCATACTTGCACAATATCCTAGCTCTTTTGCTAAGCGTAGCGCAGCAAGTGTATCAGCTGTTTCACCGGATTGAGAAATCGTCACTAACAATGCATTTTTCGGTACATGTGATTTTCGGTAGCGAAATTCACTGGCAATTTCAACATTACATGAAACGCCCGCTAAACTTTCTAACCAATAACGCGCTACCATTGCAGAATGATAACTAGTACCACAGGCAATAATTTGTACATGTTCAATTTGTTTAAATATATCATCTGCACCTTCACCGAAGGCATTGATGTCGATAGCATTACCAATTAACCGACCTTCTAATGTATTGCGAATTGCTGTTGGTTGCTCATAGGTTTCTTTGAGCATGTAATGACGATATTCACCTTTGTCACCACTGTCTTGAGCAACTTCACGCTCTTTTGCTTCACGCTCAACCGCATGACCATCTACATCAAAAATATTAACGGAATGACGTGTTACTTCGGCGACATCACCTTCTTCTAAAAATGCGAATTTTCGTGTTACAGGTAATAGAGCTAGCATGTCAGAAGCGATAAAATTTTCGCCTAAACCATATCCAATAACAAGCGGACTACCTGAACGAGCCACAATAATGCGATCACTGTCTGTGTTGTCCATTACAACGGTACCGTAGGCACCATCGAGTTGCGCTGCTGTAATTTGCACCGCTTTTAATAACGTATCAGCAGTTTTTAATTCATGATGAACAAGGTGGGCTATCACTTCTGTATCTGTTTCTGAAGTAAAGGTGTAGCCTAGTGACTCAAGCTTTTCTCGTAGTTCTTTATGGTTTTCAATTATCCCATTATGTACTACGGCAATATTTTCACTTGAAATATGAGGGTGAGCATTAATTTCACTTGGTACGCCATGAGTGGCCCAACGCGTATGAGCAATACCAGTTCCACCAAATAACGGCTCTGATGATAACGCATCTGATAATTCTTGTACTTTCCCTAATCGACGTAAGCGGCGTAATTGCTTATCGTTATTGATAATAGCTACACCTGCTGAATCATAACCACGATATTCTAGTCGCTTTAAGCCTTCTACTAGAATGTCTGCAACATCACGTTGTGCCACAGCACCGACGATACCACACATAATATTATCCTTTTTATGTTAAGCGATAATGACATTAACGCCTTGTTCTATTAACTTTTTATTTAATTCCGCAGACAAATCTTCATCGGTCACCAAATACTGAATTTGATCCCATGGAATTTCTAAATTTGGAATTTTTCGATTAAATTTTTCTGATTCAACCATCACAATCACTTCTCGAGATACTTCGGCCATGACTTGGCTTAACCCCAAAAGTTCATTAAACGTTGTGGTACCACGGGTTATATCAATACCATCTGCACCAATGAATAACTGGTCGAAATCATAAGATCTTAAAACACTTTCAGCGACTTTTCCCTGAAATGACTCTGAATGAGGATCCCAAGTACCACCTGTCATGAGCATAGTCGGTTCATTTTCAAGCGCATGTATATCAGAAGCAATGGATAGGGAGTTAGTCATTACCACTAGGCCTTCTTTTTTACCTAGTGCTTTCACCAATGCTGATGTTGTACTACCGCTGTCTAGAATAATACGGTTATGATCTCTTATCAGTGTAGCTGCGCATTCGGCAATACTTTGTTTACGCTTTGAAACCTTTTCACTTTTAGGTTCAATCAATTCTGTAGGTAATGGTACCGCACCGCCATAACGACGTAACAATAAGCCACTGTTTTCTAAGGCGGCAAGATCTTTTCGAATAGTTACTTCTGACGTTTCAAATTTTTTCGCTAGTTGTTCAACGCTCACTTCACCATGTTCATTTAACTCGGTGATAATAATATGGCGACGTTGCTTAGTGTTTCGCTTTGTCATAGTTTCGATTGACAACCTTAAATTTCAAACCGAAAGTTATTATAGGAATTATCACGATTTATTCAAGACATTCTTCACGCAATAATTTAATTATTAGCTATATTTAAAGCATTCACTTTTCTTTACAAGAGAACAGCTTATATGAACTTCAATAGTATACGTGTGAAATACACTACAGTTTTTTGTTTTATAGCGCTTACTTTTGTAGTGCTCGTATTACTCAATGTCAACCTCGTCAATAAAACACTCAATGGCATGGAACTTTTCGGGCAAAAATTTAATCCTGCAATTTCTGCTGTGTTAAATGCTGATCGTGACTTATATCAAGCCAGGGTAGCTGAACTCCAAGCATTGTCTCATAGCAACAACAGTGAAAAGCTCACCGATGATCTTGCCAATTACAAAGAAAATGCAAAACAAGCATATGACAGAATGCAAGAGTTTATAAAACACTTAAGTTTATATCCTGATGTTGCCAATAAACTTAATGGTTTTACAACGGCTTATCAACAATGGAATAACACATCATTAAAAGTTTTCTCGCTTATTGAACAAAACCAAATATCACAAGCTATTGCCTTAAGTGAAGGACAGTCTTTAGTATTATTTGATCAATTACGTGATTTTTATAACATTGCTGGCGAAGTTGCAGACGAAAAAAGTGCTACCGTAAATGAAGAAACAATTGCTGCTGCTGAACAGGGACAAACAGTGTTAATTATTATTAGTGTAATTGTAGTGATTCTCACAGCTACGGTGGGCGTATTAGCACCGAAAGCGATGGCAGATGCCTTAGAAAGTTTGTCGATAAAATTAAAAGAATTAAATAGTGGTAATGGTGATTTAACCAAAAGGCTAAACAGCAATCGTAAAGATGAGATAGGAGAAGTTGCCAATGATATAGACGAGATGTTTAACAGCTTAACGACGTTAATAAAGTCTATTGTTGTGCAATCAAGTTCAGTGATCAATGGTGTGGAGCAACTTAACAACGGTGCCCACGAAATAGAAAACACCAGCCTTCAACAAACCGATGCCGTTGATGCTATCGCCACGGCAGTTAACGAAATGTCTTACGCTATCAAAGAGGTAGCAGAAAATGCACAAATGACAGCGCAAGAAGTGAATAAAGTAAACCAGTTAACCAATGAAGGAAGACAAATTACTACCGAAGCCGCCAATGAAATGCATACTTTGTCTACAACCGTAAGCCAAGCCACAGATGTTATTCGTAAACTTTCAGATAACTCTTCCAATATTGCGTCAGTGCTTGATGTGATCAGAGGTATTGCAGAGCAAACAAACTTATTAGCGTTAAATGCCGCAATAGAAGCAGCTAGGGCTGGTGAACAAGGTCGAGGTTTTGCTGTCGTAGCAGACGAAGTAAGAACGCTTGCTGCCCGTACACAACAATCTACAGAAGATATTCATGTGATGATAGAAACGCTCCAGCATGGTGTAGAAGAAGCAGTTACAGCCATCAACAAAGGAAATTCTGCCACACAAACGGGAGTAGCATTATCAGATAAAACATTAGAAGCATTTGAAAAAATATCGATTGCATCAAATCATGTAATAGATGCATCATCACAAACTGCAACGGCAACAGAAGAGCAAAGCCAAGTTGCGGAAGATGTCAGTAAGAATATAACCCTATTAGCAGATCAAACCACTGCTAATCACCAGATGGCTAGAAATAATGGGAATGACGCAATGAATATTCTTAGTTTAGCTCACGAACTTAATGGTTCTGTTTCTAGTTTCAAGCTTGATTAGGGGCAGTTTAACTAACTACGTGAGTAAGGTTAGCGATCAGCTCTCCTTACTCACTTTTCATTAGAAATGAACTTTGAATACGAATTAAACCTATTCGACAGCAAAGCTGAACACGCTCTACTATTACAGAAAGTTAATCGTTTATTTTTTCAATGGACGCTGCCAACCATCAATATTTCGTTGTTTACCACGGGCAACAGCTAACTGATCTTTTTCAACATCTTTAGCGACCACAGATCCTGCGCCTACAGTCGCTTTTGCACCAACAAACACAGGAGCAACTAAAGACGTGTTTGAACCAATAAAGGCATTATCATCAATAATGGTTTGTGATTTATTAACACCATCATAGTTACAAGTAATTGTACCTGCACCAATATTCACATTTTTACCGATATTCGCATCACCCAAATAGGTTAAATGACCAGATTTACTGCCTTCCCCTAAAATAGATTTTTTCATTTCAACAAAATTGCCGACGTGAGAATCTCTATTCATCACAGAGCCAGGTCGTATACGTGCAAAAGGGCCTACAGAGCACTGGTCACCAATAACCGCACCTTCAATAATTGTATTTGGTTTAACTTCAGTAAATTCACCAATGGTACAGTCTTTCAAAATACAGTTCGCACCAATTTTTACGCCATTCGCTAAAACCACTTCACCTTCAAACACACAGTTAACATCAATGTTAACTTCCTGACCAATAAGTAGCTTTCCTCGAATGTCGATACGATTAGGATCTCGTAAACTCGCGCCATTTAACATTAATGTTTCAGCTTCTCTTAGCTGAAATGCACGCTCTAACGCTGCTAATTGAACTCTGTTGTTAGCCCCTTCTACTTCAATTTCAGTTTCAGGGTGGGCAGTAGCAATTGATTTACCTTCACCATGACATGCCGCAATAATATCGGTTAAGTAATACTCGCCTTGCGCATTGTCGTTTGACAAATTTGCTAGCCATCGTTTTAGATCACCGCCATTTGCTAATAAGATACCAGTGTTACATTCATTAATAGTAAGTTGGTCGGATGTCGCATCTTTCTGCTCTACAATTCCAACAACATCACCAGATGATCTTACAATACGACCATAGCCGGTTGGATCTTTAAGGTTTACCGTTAATAACGACATACCGTTTTCAGGCTTTACTGCTATTAATTTTTCTAGTGTTGATACTTTTGTTAATGGCACATCTCCATAAAGTACAAGAACATCCTCATCATCTTTTAAAAAAGGTGAAGCCATATTTACCGCATGACCAGTACCTAATTGTTCAGCTTGTTCTACAAACGTTAAATCTTCACCGGTAATACGGGCTTTTAATACTTCACCGCCAAAACCATAAACCATGTAGATATTATCTGCATTAACACAACGTGCAGCATCAATGACATGTTCAACCATGGGTTTATCTGCAATAGCATGAAGAACCTTAGGTAATGATGATTTCATACGAGTACCTTTACCCGCAGCTAAAATGACAACAGAGAGTGACATAGTTAATCCATTAGTTGTTATTTGTTGTTGATACCTGCTTGCTTCTAGCGTAAGAAAACAGGACTGTGATTCTTTCATAGTGCGATATTATCGAAAGATTGTGAAGTAAAAGTACCAAGTTTATCTTTTTAACTTTCATTTTCCAGACGTTGACAAATAAACGTTTAATTTATAACCTAAATGAGTGGAGGGAGTCACTAACGTTGTTTTAATTAATTGGTATCTCACCTTGCTAAAACACTATACTTAAAGGAATAAAGATGAATATATTTAAAAATATTGCGCTAGTCGTAACAACTTGTACATTAACCTTATCAACGTCGGCAATAGGAAATGGTAGCGAAATTGAAACGACATTTTATCAAACCGCTGCAAAACAGAATGCTGTAGGCGGCCTTTTAACAGGTTGCGGAGAGCGCCCAAGAGGTTGGGGCACACGTACAGAACATTATACCGTTGAAATTTCACCGTGTTGGTATTAATACAACATAAAAAAAGCGACCAAATGGTCGCTTTTTAATTCACTAAAACATAGTAAAATATAACCGTAATTTACTTTTTCTTAGACGCTTGAATGACGCGTAATTGAGCAACGGCACGTGCTAATTCACAAGCAACTTCGGCATAATCAACATCATCACTTTGCGCATTCATGTGCGCTTCAGCACGCTGTTTTGCTTCTAACGCTGCTTGTTCATCTAGGTCATCTACACGTGCAGCAACATCAGCAAGCACAGTAACATTGTTCGGCTGAACTTCAAGCATACCACCTGAAAGGTAAAGTACTTCTTCTTCTCCACCGTATTTAACGATTCGAGCCATACCAGGTTTTAGTGAGGTCAGCAAAGGTGCATGACCAGGCATAATACCTAACTCACCTTCACTACCTGTGATCTGTAATGATTCAATGCGACCAGAAAACAATTTTTCTTCAGCACTTACTACATTCAGATTAACAGTTGTTAAAGACATTTTGACCTCCTAAAAGGTGACTACGTAATCATAGTCACCAGCTTTCATTACATGCTTTTAGCTTTTTCAGCTGCTTCTTCAATAGAACCAACCATGTAGAAAGCTTGCTCAGGCAATGCATCATATTCACCAGCAAGAATACCTTTAAAGCCAGCAATAGTGTCTTTAAGTGATACATACTTACCAGGAGAACCTGTAAATACCTCTGCAACGAAGAACGGCTGAGATAAGAAACGTTGAATCTTACGTGCACGATCAACCGTTTGTTTATCTTCTTCAGATAGTTCGTCCATACCTAAGATGGCAATAATATCTTTAAGTTCTTTGTAACGTTGAAGTACTGATTGAACGCCACGAGCAACCTCATAATGCTCAGCACCAACCACTAATGGGTCAAGCTGGCGAGAAGTTGAATCTAGAGGATCAATCGCAGGGTAAATACCTAATTCAGCAATAGAACGTGAAAGTACAACTGTTGCATCTAAGTGAGCAAAGGTTGTTGCTGGAGAAGGGTCTGTCAAGTCATCCGCAGGTACATATACCGCTTGGATGGAAGTGATTGAACCTTTATTCGTTGACGTAATACGCTCTTGAAGGATACCCATTTCTTCAGCTAATGTAGGTTGATAACCTACCGCTGATGGCATACGACCTAGAAGTGCAGATACCTCAGTACCAGCTAGTGTATAACGGTAGATGTTATCAACGAAGAACAGTACATCACGACCTTCGTCACGGAATTTCTCTGCCATCGTCAAACCAGTCATCGCAACACGTAAACGGTTACCCGGTGGCTCGTTCATCTGACCATAAACTAATGATACTTTATCAAGTACATTAGAGTCGTTCATTTCATGATAGAAATCGTTACCTTCACGCGTACGCTCACCAACACCAGCGAATACTGAATACCCACTGTGCTCGATAGCGATGTTACGGATAAGCTCCATCATGTTAACGGTTTTACCAACACCAGCACCACCGAATAAACCAACTTTACCACCTTTAGCAAATGGACATACTAAGTCGATTACTTTGATGCCTGTTTCTAACAATTCGTTAGACATGGCTTGTTCTGCGTAAGCTGGTGCTTCACGGTGAATAGACCAACGATCTTTTTCACCAATAGGACCTGCTTCATCAATCGGCTCACCTAAAACGTTCATGATGCGACCTAACGTCTCAACACCAACTGGAACCTGGATTGCATTACCTGTATTTACTACATTCAGACCACGACGCAAACCGTCTGAGGTACCCATTGCGATAGTACGTACAACACCGCCACCAAGCTGCTGTTGCACTTCAAGTACTAATCCGTCAAGGTCACCTTCGGTTATGTTTAATGCGTCATATACCTGAGGTACAGCATCTTGTGGAAATTCAACATCCACAACTGCGCCAATGATTTGGACGACTTTACCTGTACTCATGTTTATTCCTCTTTAAATTTAATCTTTGCCTACACCGCTGCAGCACCAGCACAAATTTCACTCAATTCTTGAGTAATACTTGCTTGACGCGCTTTGTTGTATACCAATTGTAAGTTATCGATTAAGTCACCAGCATTATCTGTAGCGGCTTTCATCGCAATCATACGAGCGGCTTGCTCACATGCGAGGTTTTCAACCACGCCTTGGTACACCTGAGACTCTGTATAACGAACCAATAATTGATCAAGTATTGCTTGAGCATCTGGTTCATATAAGTAATCCCAACGATGTTGAATTGCGTCATCGTCTGACTTAGGCAAAGGTAAAAGTTGATCGATAGTCGGCTGTTGCGTCATGGTATTTACAAACTTGTTGTAAACCACATAAAGCTTGTCTATTTTTCCGTTGTCATAGGCATCAAGCATCACTCGTACTGAACCAATAAGGTCAGTTACAGAGGGTGTATCACCTAAACCTGAAACTTGTGCGGTTACGTTTGCGCCCATATTGTTGAAAAAAGCAGTAGCTTTTGAGCCTACTACACAAAATTCAACTTCAGCGCCATCAGCTTGCCATTTGCCAGCATCAGATAACACAGACTTAAATAAATTTACATTTAAGCCACCACATAATCCACGGTCTGTAGAGACAACGATATAGCCTACACGCTTGACTTCTCGCTCTTCCAAATATGGATGGCGATATTCAAGGTTTCCAAGCGCGATGTGACCGATCACATTTCGCATATTTTCAGCGTATGGACGAGATGCAGCCATAGCATCTTGCGCGCGGCGCATTTTACTGGCTGCTACCATTTCCATTGCGCTGGTGATTTTCTGCGTATTTTGTACGCTTCCAATCTTCGATTTTATCTCTTTAGCGCCGGACATGACTATTCTCTCCGAAAAGGTTAACTAATTACCAAGTTTGCGTAGACTTGAACGTGTCAAGTGCTTTTGCCAAACCTGCTTCGATGTCTTTATCGTAGTTACCGCTTTCGTTGATCTTAGCCATCAACTCAGCATGATCGCTGGTTACGTAGCTGTGTAATGCAGCTTCGAAATCACCGATTTTTGCTAGGTCTACGTCGTTTAAATAGCCTTTTTCAGCAGCGAAAAGCGAAACCGCCGTTTCAGCAACTGATAATGGGCTATATTGCTTTTGTTTCATTAACTCAGTTACACGTTGACCGTGTTCTAACTGTTCACGCGTAGCGTCATCCAAGTCAGAGGCAAACTGAGCGAAAGCTGCAAGCTCACGATATTGAGCAAGTGCTAAACGAATACCGCCACCAAGTTTTTTGATGATTTTCGTTTGCGCTGCACCACCAACACGAGATACTGAAAGACCAGCATTAACAGCAGGACGAATACCTGAGTTAAATAAATCTGTCTCAAGGAAGATTTGACCATCAGTAATTGAAATAACGTTCGTTGGTACGAATGCAGATACATCACCTGCTTGTGTTTCAATAATAGGTAATGCTGTTAAAGAACCCGTTTGGCCTTTAACTTCACCATTAGTGAAACGTTCAACATATTCTTCATTTACACGTGCAGCGCGTTCTAATAAACGTGAATGCAAGTAGAATACGTCACCAGGATATGCTTCACGTCCTGGTGGACGACGAAGTAATAGTGATATTTGACGATAAGCTACCGCTTGTTTAGATAAATCATCATAAACAATCAGCGCGTCTTCACCACGGTCACGGAAGTATTCACCCATTGCACAACCAGAGTATGGTGCAAGGTATTGTAGTGCAGCAGCTTCTGACGCTGAAGCAACAACAACAATTGTGTTATCTAATGCGCCATGCTCTTCTAAACTACGTACAACGTTTGCGACGGTAGACGCTTTTTGACCAATCGCAACATAGATAGATTTAATACCTGTGTTCTTTTGGTTAATAATCGCATCTAGTGCAATCGCTGATTTACCGATTTGACGGTCACCGATGATAAGCTCACGTTGACCACGACCGATTGGAATCATCGAGTCAATTGACTTGATACCTGTTTGTACAGGTTGGTCAACTGATTTACGTTCGATAACAC
The DNA here is from genome assembly GCF_030295995.1 of Thalassotalea hakodatensis. Lineage (NCBI taxonomy): Bacteria > Pseudomonadati > Pseudomonadota > Gammaproteobacteria > Alteromonadales > Colwelliaceae > Thalassotalea > Thalassotalea hakodatensis. Next base: position 4,262,942 of record NZ_AP027365.1, read on the forward strand.
CTGGTGCTACTACTTCAACTGGAGAAAAACCGTCATTTTCAATCGGGCCTTTTCCATCAATAGGCTCACCTAATGTGTTTACTACGCGGCCTAAAAGACCACGACCTACTGGTACTTCCAAAATACGGCCAGTACCTTTTACTTTTACGCCTTCTGCTAGGTCAGCATATGGACCCATAACTACCGCACCTACCGAATCACGGTCAAGGTTTAACGCGATAGCGAAGCGGTTACCAGGAAGTTCGATCATCTCACCTTGCATTGCGTCTGCAAGGCCGTGAATGCGAATGATACCGTCGGTTACTGAAACGATAGTACCTTCGTTACGAGCTTCGCTGACAACGTCAAACTGTTCAATACGTTTTTTGATCAGTTCAGCGATTTCAGTGGAATTCAGTTGCATGCTCTGTTCCCCGTTAAGATTGCATTGTTGTTGCTAAGCGGTTCAATTTACCTCTAACAGAACCGTCGATTACCATGTCACCAGCTTTAATTACTAAGCCTGACACTACGTTTGCATCTACAATACAATTGAGCTTTACTTTTCGAGCCAAGCGCTTTTCAAGCGCGGCACTAATACTTACTTGTTGGTCAGCTGTTAATTCAACAGCTGACGAAACATCCACAGTAATTTCTTTTTCATATTCGGCTTTTAATAAGCCAAATTGCTCTGAAACCTGCGGTAGTACCAACAAACGTTCGTTTTCAGCCATTACTTTAATTAAGTTTTGGCCCTGTGGATTCAGTTGTTCGTCACATACTTTGATGAACAAGTCTTGTGCTTGTTCAACAGATGCTCCGCCTGATAAATAGCTGGTCATTGTTTCATTAGTTGAAACTTCTGACGCAAATACTAGCATTTCTTGCCAAGCATCTACCGCACCAGCTGCCACAGCATATTCGAACGCTGCTTTAGCATAGGGACGAGCGATTGTTGTCAATTCAGACATGCCCTATACCCTCTTAAAGTTCTGCTACTAGTTTATCTAAGATGTCGCTGTGTGCAGCGGCATCAATTGAACGTTCGAGAATTTTCTCGGCACCGGCTACAGCAAGAATAGCTACTTGTTTACGTAACTCTTCTTTAGCACGATTGCGTTCAGACTCAATTTCTGTATGGCCAGCAGCTAAGATTTTCTCTTTTTCTGCTTGCGCTTTTTCAGCAGCATCTTCAATTAATTGTGCTTCACGCTTTTTAGCTGCTTCGATAATATCAGCAGCTTGCGCTTTAGCTTCTTTTAATTGTGCTGTTGCTTTTTCTTGCGCTAAGGCAAGATCTTTAGCAGCACGATCAGATGCAGCTAGACCATCAGCAATGGTTTTCTGACGAGTTTCAATAGCTGCAATAATTGGCGGCCATACAAACTTCATACAGAAAATAACGAATACGACAAATGCGATCATTTCACTGACAAAAGTGATATTTACGTTCATTTGTGTACCTCCTATTTAAATTCGCAGTTAAAAAAGTCTAAAAAAAATTAATTAGCCAATTTTCACGAATAGGATGTATAGACCCATTGCAACACCGATGATTGCGATCGCATCGATTAGACCAGCTACGATGAACATTTTAACTTGAAGTTGTGGCGCTAATTCTGGTTGACGAGCAGCAGATTCTAAGAACTTACCACCTAAAAGACCGAAACCGATCGCTGTACCTAATGCACCTAAGCCGATAAGTAACGCAGCTGCTACATATAGTAAACCTAAGTTTTCCATTTTTATCTCCGATTATTAAAGTAAAATTAAAAGTTAAAAAATTAAATTTTTTCGGGTTTCCTTACCCTTTGCCCTTCGGGCCGGCTAATAGCCGTTCTAACCTAATCCCGAAAGGTTAGTGATCTTCGTGCGCTAAACTCAAGTAAACTATCGTTAACGTCATAAAAATAAATGCTTGTAGTGGAATAACTAACAAGTGGAACGCAGCCCATAAGAAGTGCGGGCCAAATATTTGCCAAACACCCATTGTTGCGATCAAGATGAAAATAAGCTCACCTGCATATAAGTTACCAAATAAACGTAAGGCAAGTGATAGCGGACGAGCTAATAAAGTAACCACTTCAAGTACAAAGTTCACAGGATATAATGTCCAATGACCAAAAGGTTGTACGCTCAGCTCTTTAATAAAGCCGCCAATGCCTTTCACTTTGATTGAGTAATAAATGATTAACCAAAAAACGCCTAATGCTAACGCTAAGGTCATATTAATGTCTGTAGTAGGTACAGATTTAATATAATGAATACCCACTAGGCCGGCTAAGGTTGGAATAAGATCCACTGGTACCCAGTCCATCGCGTTCATTAAGAAAACCCAAACAAAAATCGTCAATGCTAAAGGAGCGATAACAGGGTTTTTTCCATGAAATGAGCTTTTAACGCTATCGTCAACAAACTCAACGATCATTTCAATAGCACATTGAAGCTTACCAGGAACACCTGTTTCTGCTTTTTTTGCCACGGAACGGAAGATATATAAAAACACCATACCTAAGAATATTGACCATCCTAATGTATCAACATGTAAGGTCCAGAAACCAGCATCAGTACACGCTTTATTAAACGCGACGCCGCCGTCTGCCATACACATCTTTGCATTAGTTAAATGGTGGCTAATATATTCTTGGCTGGTAATTTCAGCACTTGAAGCCATATTTTTGTCCTAATGATTAAAGTTTAAATTCTAATTTCTATAAAAAATCGGTGTTAGTAGTGGTATCACCACTACTAAACAATATGTTGCGAAAAAAGGGGCTGGTAAAATATTCAAAAACTTAAATGCCAATGCAAATAATAATGCTGACAACCCCAGTTTTAACTTCACGCCACTATAAAAGGATTGCATTACCTCTTTGGACGCTTGTGCTCCTGCATATTTAAATGCTTTATATGCAAACACACAATTAGGGAGTATTGCTATTATGCCACCAGCAATAGCTGATTCAGCATACGATACTCCCGCAAAAATAAAGCTTATTATCGTACAAGTGATCACTACACAAATCATGATCAATAGTTGCATTAACGCGAGTTTTCTACCTTCTTTAGTTAATGCATTGTTTTGCCTGTTTATCGCAAGGCTCCTCAACGAAGATTTTCGTAAAACTTGTACTTTTTTTCAGCAAGTTTTTATACTTGATAAAAGTCGACGCAAGTATACTTAATTACAGCGTTAATGCAACAAAAGAGGGCAGCGCTTGCCCTCTATATGTGCGAATATCTTATATTAATAATAAATTTATATTAACAATTTTTTAAAATGAACCAAAGCGCGCGACGATGCCATCTAACTCATCTAAATTGCTATACGATATGACTAATTTACCTTTGCCTTTTTTATTATGAGAAATGTTCACATGTGAACCAAGCTTCTCTGATAAGTTTTGCTCAAGAGACAATGTATCTGGGTCTTTCACTTTATCTTCTTTAGGTTGCTCAGGCTGTTGCGCTTTTTTTATTAACGCTTCCGTCTCACGCACATTTAACTCTTTAGCAACGACGGCTCTCGCTGTTGTTGTTTGCACATCCCCTTGCAACGCAAGTAATGCTCGCGCATGACCCATTTCAATATCGCCATGCTCTAATAATGTTTTAACATCATCATTTAAATTATTTAAGCGTAATAGATTAGTAACCGCTGTGCGTGATTTACCAACAGCATCAGCAACCTCTTGATGGGTTAATTCAAACTCCGTCAATAAGCGCTCTAACGCAACAGCTTCTTCCATTGCATTTAAATCTTCTCGCTGAATATTTTCTATCAACGCCATTGCTACCGCAGCTTCATCAGCGACATTCTTAATGAGACAGGGTACAACATCAATATTGGCTAATTGCGCGGCACGCCACCGACGCTCACCTGCAATAATCTCGTATTTATTATGATCAATAACACGAACAACGATGGGCTGGATGATCCCTTGAGATTTAATTGAATGGCTTAATTCATCTAACGCATCTGGTGACATATCTTTTCGTGGTTGATATTTACCAGGTTGCAATTGTTCTATCGGAAGTTTTTGCAATTCGCTATCGGTAATAACAGCTGAATCGGATTGCTGTATTTCAACGTCGTTTGATTCAGCTGCTTTTCTTGGTGCATTGGTTAATAGGGCATCTAAGCCTCTACCAAGGCCTCTACGTTTTGAAGGGCTCATAGTTTTCCTTGCAAAATAATATGTTAACTAGCTTGCTTTTGTTGTTGTTTCTTTCTGATCATTTCGCCCGCTAAGGCTAGATAAGCTTTAGCGCCTGTTGATGATTTATCGTAGTACATTGCAGGAGCACCAAAACTTGGCGCTTCTGCTAAACGTACGTTTCTTGGAATAACAGTACGATAAACTTTATCACCGAAATGTCGCTTTAATTGCTCTGAAACGTCGTTTGCAAGGCGATTACGGGGATCATACATTGTACGTAAAATCCCTTCTATTTCTAAATCACCATTAACAACAGATTGTAATTGCGAAATGGTATCCATTAGTGCCGTTAAACCTTCAAGTGCATAATACTCACATTGCATTGGCACTAATACAGAATCAGCAGCAGTCATTGCATTTACCGTCAGCATATTTAACGAAGGAGGACAATCGATGATAATAAAATCATACTCATTTCTTACTGGCGCTAAAGCATTTTTAAGACGTTGTTCGCGCGCGTAAACTTCCATTAGTTTAATTTCTGCTGCGGTAACATCAGTATTTGCAGCAATAAGATGATAAATACCTGTTGTATCTTTACAGACAACTTTTTCGAAAGGCGTTTCTTCAATTAATAATTCATAACAAGTCGCATGTACATCATATTTATCAATACCGCTCCCCATTGTGGCATTACCTTGAGGATCTAAATCAATTAACAATACCTGACGTTTTGTAGCAGCTAAAGATGCGGCTAAATTAACAGCTGTTGTTGTTTTGCCAACGCCACCTTTTTGGTTAGCAACTGCAATTATTTTTCCCACTGAAACCTCAATTTTTATTATTGTTAAACGTTAATTAGTTCAATCAAGTGACGTTCGCCAATTAGTTCAGGCACTTTAATTTCATGACTATCCGCTAATATAACACCTTTAGGTAATTGCGCTAATTCTTCTTGTGGATATTGACCTTTTAGCGCAAAAAATCTACCTTGATCTTTTGCAACAAGGTGATGGCACCATTGCACCATATCTTCTAGCGACGCAAAAGCTCGACTTAATACCCCATCAAATGGAACTTCAGGTTGATATGCTTCAACTCGCGATAATAAAGGAGATACATTAGCAAGTTTTAATTGAAAAACAACCTGCTTTAAAAAGGTTATACGCTTACCTAAGCTATCAAGTAACGTAAAGTGCTTTTCTGGGTACATTATCGCTAAAGGTATGCCAGGTAAACCTGGACCTGTTCCAACATCAATGAATGTTTCGCCCACGAGGAGAGGGCCGACCATCATACTGTCTAAAATATGTTTAACCAACATATCTTCAGGGTTTCTAACCGAAGTTAAATTATAGGTTTTATTCCATTTATTCAGTAACTCTACATAACTAATTAACTGAGAAATTTGCTGTTCTGATACGTTAAGATCAGTTTTACTAATTAAACGTGCTAAGTTTTCTTTCAACGACATGTATAGGTCCAAAGAATCTATGCGGATTTTCGCAATAAACCATGTTTTTTAAGATAAACTAATAATAACGATATTGCTGCTGGTGTGATACCAGAAATTCGCGAAGCTTTGCCAATCGTTTCAGGTTTAGCATCAGAAAGCTTAGCAACAACTTCATTTGAAAGTCCTGAAATCTGGCTATAATCAAATTCAACAGGGATCAATGTATCTTCATGACGTTTTTTCTTGGCAATGTCGTCAAGTTGCCTATCAATATAACCGGCATATTTAATTTGAATTTCAACTTGCTCAGACGCTTGTTTATCAGCTAAAGGCTGACCTAATGCTTCAATCGCCATTAAATCTTGATAGCGAACTTCAGGGCGACGTAATAATTCTTCTAAACTATTTTCACGGCTAATTGGGTTTTTAACCAACTGATTTATTTGCGCTACTGCAGGGTGATCTTTCTGGATCCATGTAGATTTTAATCGCTGACGTTCTACTTCGATATTTTCAAGCTTTTCATTAAAACGTTGCCATCTTGCATCATCAACTAAACCAAGTTTGCGACCCGTTTCAGTTAAACGAATATCGGCATTGTCTTCTCTAAGCAATAATCGATATTCAGCACGAGATGTGAACATACGGTATGGCTCTTTAGTACCAAGCGTTGCTAAATCATCAACGAGTACTCCCATATAGGCTTGATCACGACCTAAAATCATTTGATCTTTACCTTGAACACGAGCAGCAGCATTAGTTGCAGCAATTAATCCTTGAGCGCCAGCTTCTTCATAACCTGTAGTACCATTAATTTGCCCTGCAAAGTAAAGGTTATTGATAAATTTACTTTCTAAGGTTTGTTTTAAATCTCGAGGATCAAAAAAATCATATTCAATCGCATAACCAGGGCGGGTAATGTGCGCATTTTCAAAGCCATTAATTGACCGAACTAACGCCATTTGAACATCAAAAGGCAAACTCGTTGAAATACCGTTAGGGTATACTTCATGTGTGGTTAAGCCTTCTGGCTCTACAAATATTTGATGTGTATCTTTATCTGCAAAACGCATGATTTTATCTTCGATAGAAGGGCAATAACGAGGCCCTACACCTTCGATGACGCCTGTATACATAGGTGATCTATCAAGTCCCTTACGGATAATGTCATGGGTATTGGCATTAGTGTGAGTAATAAAACACGGTATTTGTTCTGGATGATCAGTTGTTGATCCCATAAATGAAAATACGGGTCTAGGATCATCCCCAGGTTGTGCTTCCATCACTGAAAAATCTAAGGTTCTAGCATCAAGTCTTGGTGGTGTACCTGTTTTTAAACGATCCATTCTAAAAGGCATATCACGTAATTTATTTGCTAAATTAACACTTGCTGGATCTCCAGCTCTACCGCCTTGATAATTATTCAAACCAATATGTATTTGACCTGCGAGGAAAGTACCAACGGTTAATACAACGGTTTGAGCTTTAAACTTTAAGCCCATTTGCGTTGATACACCAACGGCTTGATCATTTTCTAAAATAAGATCATCACAAGGTTGTTGAAAGATCGTTAAGTTTTCTTGGTTTTCAAGATAGTTACGTACGTAATTTCGATAAAGCGTACGATCTGCTTGAGCCCTAGTAGCCCTTACAGCAGGACCTTTGCTTGCATTTAAGGTACGAAATTGAATGGCAGCATGATCAATTGCTGTCGCCATTAAACCACCTAGCGCATCAATTTCTTTAACCAAATGTCCTTTGCCGATCCCACCGATTGCAGGGTTACAAGACATTTGACCTAACGTGTCGATATTATGTGTTAACAATAGGGTTTTACACCCCATACGAGCAGCTGCCAAGGCCGCTTCTGTACCAGCATGACCACCACCTACAACGATGACTTCATAAGTGTCTTGATACCACATAATGCCACTAACCTTAAAATGTATTTCTTGCAAAAGGGCACGTATTTTATCTTGTTTTCTTGTGAAGTGAAACGATCAAATCACTAAAAAGATCAGCTGTGGATCATTAATAATATATAAAGATCTATATAAAGATCTTATTATTGATCTTTATTAGTAAAGTGATTTTCTGTGGATAAAGGGTTTTTCCTTATATAAATCAATTTGATCTTAATGATCGTTTCTTGTGATCAAAGTATGATCAATTGCTAAATAACCTTTGATCAAAAAGCCTATTTATCCACAACCGTGCGTATTTAATATTTTATTAACTGGAAAATAAATTTTAATACAGGGTTTATTCTTAAGTTATCCACATTTGATTTGTTTTAATACTCTTTCTGTGTATAAAATACTTATAAGCAGTTTATAAGTGATCTTTATTTGCTAAAAGCCATGCTTGTGCTTCTTCTTCTGGATCAATATCAAGTGTCATATCAAATGTTTTTATTGATATTAACCTTTTACAACCCTTTGAATATATTAGATTATCTATGTTTTTTGCTGCAAAACAGAAGGTGTCGTAATTAGAGTCTCCAATACCGATCACAGTATACTTAGTTGAGGATAAATCGATCGTAGTATTTGTGAGTTGATCAATAAAAGGCAGTAAGTTGTCTGGGTAATCTCCAGCACCATGTGTTGAGGTACATATTAACCATGTTTGATTTTGAGAGGGTATTTCAGTGAGATCAGGTGATAAATGCAGCGTTACATCATGTCCTAATTGCGTTAATGTTTCTTCGCACGCTTCTGCAACATATTCAGTGCCGCCTAGCATGCTTCCAACGATAATTTGAAATGAAGACATAATGATCCTTTATTTGCCAATACAAAATGATGAAAAGATCTCACCTAGTAGATCATCATTAGTAAATTCGCCTGTTATTTGATTTAACGCGTTCTGACAAAGTCTTAATTCTTCAGCTAGAATTTCACCTGCCACATAAGATTCAAGTTGCTCTAAGCCAATACTAAGATGATGATAGCCTTGTTCAATGGCTGCTAAATGGCGTCTACGGGCCATAAAACCACCTTCTGTGCTACCTTGATAACCCATAATATCTTTTAAGTGGCCAGTTAGTAATGAAATACCATCTTGGTTTTTTGCAGAAAGGGTTATGGTTGGATAGTCAGTGTCTTTATCAAATTGAACGGCTTTGTTGAATATATCTGCTTTGTTTTTAATGATGGTCAATTCAATGTTTTCTGGAAGTTTTTCAAAAAACTCGGGCCAGTATTTTTTTGGATCTTCAATTGACTGATCCGCGTCAATTAATAGTAAAATTCGATCTGCTTGTTTTATTTCCTGCCATGCGCGTTCAATACCTATTTGCTCGACTTTATCAGATGATTTTCTAAGCCCTGCGGTGTCAATAATATGTAGCGGCATCCCATCAATATGAATATGTTCTGATAATACGTCTCGTGTTGTTCCTGCGATATCTGTAACAATAGCGCTTTCTTTACCGCTTAGCGCATTTAACAGGCTCGATTTGCCTGCGTTAGGACGGCCAGCGATTACAACCCTCATACCTTCTCTTAATAAACTACCTTGCTTTGCTTTTTGCTGCACATCTTCTACTTTTTTGATCAGTGCTTTAAGTTGATTGACGACTTTTTCATCTGCAAGAAAATCAATTTCTTCTTCTGGAAAATCAATAGCTGCTTCCACATACATTCTTAAATGAATTGTGTCGTTTACTATCTCGTGAATTAGTGCTGAAAAATCGCCTTGTAACGAATGTAATGCGCTTTTTGCTGCTTGTTCTGATGTGGCATTGATCAAATCTGCAATCGCTTCAGCTTGTGCTAAATCGAGCTTATCATTTAGAAAAGCTTGCTCACTGAATTCACCGGGGTTGGCCATACGAATATTGTCAATTGCGATGATAGATTTTAATAACATATCAAGAATAATAGGGCCGCCATGACCTTGAAGTTCTAATACATCTTCACCGGTAAATGAATTTGGGCCTTTAAAAAATAATGCGATACCCTGATCAATGATTTGTTGATTATTATCATAAAAGGGTAAGTATTCAGCTTTTCTAATCGCAGGGCATCTACCTAATACTTTTTCTGCAACTTTAGAGGCTAGGGGGCCCGATACTCTAATAATACCGACACCGCCTCTACCTGGTGGAGTAGCTTGTGCTGCAATGGTTTCAATATTGGATACTGTTGTTGTCATAATGCTCTAACGACTAAATATGAATGCCAGTATTATAAACATAATCGTATTCAGGGTAAAAAAAAGCGACCTTTCGGTCGCTTATTGTTATTTATTTTTTTGCTTTTCGAGTGAGGCAAATATAATTTTCATCTGAATGATGGAAATAACATTACTCACTAGCCAGTACAATACTAGGCCTGACGGGAACCAGAAGAAAAAGATAGTAAACATTACCGGCATATATTGCATAATTTTTTGCTGCATTGGGTCTTGTATGGTCATTGGCTGCATTTTTTGCATAATGAACATACTGATACCCATCAACACTGGTAATATGTAGTAAGGATCTTTAGAAGATAAATCAGTTAACCATAAACCGAATGACGCATGTCTTAATTCAACACTTTCTAAAAACACCCAATATAATGCTAAGAAAATAGGCATTTGAATTAATAACGGTAAACAACCACCGGCAGGGTTTACTTTCTCTTTGCGATAAAGCTCCATCATGGCTTGAGAAAGTTTTTGTCTATCGTCACCAAAACGCTCTTTTAACTGCGTCATTTTTGGTTGTAGTTCACGCATTTTTGCCATAGACGTGTATTGCGCTTTGGTGAGCGGGTACATAATACCTTTTACGATGACCGTAATGATAATAATTGCAACGCCCCAGTTGATGACAAGTGCTTGTATTTGAATCAGTAACCAGTGTAGTGGTGAACTGATCATAAATAAAAAGCCAAAATCGACGGTGAGATCAAGTCCATCTGCTATTTCAGCTAGTGCGTCTTGATCTTTAGGTCCAACATAGAATGTTGTTGAGATAGTTTCAGTTGAACCTGATTCAATAATTTGAGCTGGTGCTTTAAAGCCAATAACCGCTTCATTCTTACTACGTGAAAACTCAGTATATAATAAGTTTACTTGCTCAGCATTAGGTACCCAAGCTGATACAAAGTAATGCTGAAGCATTGCAACCCAACCACCTTGAGTTGTTTCATTTAATTTTGCGTCAGCAATGTCATCAAAGTCATATTTTTCGTAGCGTTCTTCTTGGGTAGAATAAGCTGCACCTCGATAGGTTGGTATTAAAGCGCTAGATTGATCAACACTAGCCGATTGGCGTAGCTGAGCATATAGTTCAACACTTGCTGCACTGTTTGATGCATTTTCAACAATATAATCTACGTCGACTTGGTAACTACCTGGTGTAAAGGAAAAGTTTTTCTTAACGGTTAAGCCATCGTTTGTAATATAAGTTAATGAAACAACAAGGGGTTGTCCTTCGCTCATTTGATAAGTAGTGCTTTCAACTTGGTAAATAGGGCGACCTTTCACTGTTCGGTCTATGCCTTGTGCACCCGTTAATCCACTTTGCGCAATATATCTAAAGTTACCATTTTGCATCATGGTAAACGGAATACCATTACCTTGTTCCGTGTCATAATTAAGCAACGTCGCCTCAACGATATCACCGCCTTTGGTATCTATTTTTATGGCTAATACATCCGTTGTAATTTCCACTAAAGTTGCACTAGCTTTTGTTGTAACTTCTGTTGATTTTGAAGCACTTGGCGCAGGAACGAAGTCGTCATCACTTGATTGTGTGATAGCTGAATCATTGTCGCTTTGGCTGAATTGTGTGATCGGTTCAGGCGCATTGTCTTGTTGCCATTGCTGATACAGCAAAAAACTAACAACCATAAGCGCAATAAATAAAAAACTGCGTTGAGACTCCATAATTAATACTTTCTCTTCTTTTTTGGTGGTACGGGATCTTCACCGCCCGCATTTAGTGGGTGGCATTTTAGTATACGTTTGCCTGCTAACCAACAACCTTTTACAACACCAAAGCGATTAATTGCCTCTATTGCATAAAAAGAGCATGTTGGCGTGAACCTGCAGTTACTCCCTAATAACGGGCTAAGCCAGCGTTGGTAAGCTTTTACAGCAGATATGGCTATTTTTTGTGGCGTTGAATTATTTTTCGCCATATTTTATCCAACTGCTTTGTTATTTGTTGGTTATCGAGTTCATCTGTGCCTGAGCGAACCATAACTACTATATCAATATGGGGTAGTTGATGTTGTTTCAAGCGAAAACTATTTCGTACTAATCTTTTTATCCGATTTCTTTGCACAGCAAGTTTTACGCGTTTTTTAGCAATGGCTAAACCTAAACGACTATTTTGTTCTGAATTTGGTGTAATTAGTACAGTGATATGGCTAGAGCCAAAACGAGATGGGTTTTTAAAAGCTGATTGGAATTGACCGGGAGTCAAAAGTCTTGACTCCCGAGTAAATTCAAAAGTAACCATGAGGTTACAAACTCTTTATTGAAAGATTAATAAAGAGATTAAGCGCTTAGGCGTGCGCGGCCTTTAGCACGGCGACGTGCTAATACTGCACGACCGTTTTTAGTAGCCATACGAGCACGGAATCCGTGGTTACGCTTACGTTTTAATACGCTAGGTTGAAATGTTCTTTTCATTACGCTATCCGTCGGTTGTTGTTGCCCTGGCAAAACCGCCGTTTCGAGCACACTTGGTCAAAAAAAGAGGCGGAATTCTATATATTATACGCGCTAATGTCAATCATTAATCTTGATTATATTGTTAGAGGATCAAAATAGATC